>DATAAF010000074.1:0-48347 GCA_036260255.1 Acidimicrobiales bacterium
GAGGATGTCCTGACATCTGTTGAAGTTCGGCGGTGGCCACTTCTTGGTCAGGCTGCTTCCTGATCGTACTCAGCGGGTGTGACGGTCACCGCTGCTGGGCGGCGGAGAGCGGCGATGAGGGTCGGCATCTCGGCGCAGCCCTTCACCCGCCGGAACGACCGCTCGGCCTCGAGCATCCCCGCCGCCACCCAGCGCTTCTTCATCGAGCCGTCCTTCCAGCGCTTCACCCGTGCCATGGCGGTGCGGGCCACGGAGATCATCGACTCGATGCAGTTGGTGTTTGTGAGCGTGAGGGCGAGGCGACCGGAGACGCCGAGGCGGCGGACGGTGAACATGTCCTCCAGGCCCTCTGCCAGGCTGGCTGCGGCATCGGGGTGATCGGCTCGCAGCTCGGCGGCGAGGCGGCGGGCGGCGTCGAGGCCCTTGGCCGGGTCGGAGTGGTTGAACGCCCGGGCCAGGCGCCAGTCCACCGATCGGGCCAGCTCGTCGGACAAGTGGTCGGCGACGTTGCGGCGCTTGTGCAGGGTGCAACGCTGCACCAGGGCTTGGTCGCCAAAGACCTTCTTGACCCCGGCGGCCAGGGCCTTGGCCCCGTCGATGACCACCAGCAGCCCGCCCTCGGCCGACAGCCCCCGCCCCACCAGGTCGGCGAGCAGGTTGGAGACCACCGTCTTGTTCTCGGTGTCGCCCAGCCACAGCCCCACGGGGACCTTGGTGCCGTCGGTGCACATCACCAGGGCCACCACGGTGCACTGGCCGGCGATCTCGATGCCGTCGATCATCACCACCGCCACGTCCAGGCTCGACAGGTCGCGGGCCATGAGCTCGGCCAGAGCCGCCTCTGTCGCTCGCTTCCAGCGACGGCTGCCCGAGGAGCGGCCCGTTCCCCGGGCCCGCTCGTCCACCTCGGCGCCGAGGGGCTCGGCCACATCGGCGTGGCGGCGGGTGGCCACGCCGGCGAGCATGCGCTCGCACACGAGCTGGGTGAGCAGGTCCTCCGAGGAGAACACCGCCCACGTGTCCAGCTCGACCTCGGCGCCCTCGGTGGTGCGGCCCCGGGGCCGCTCGACGGGCACCGTGCGGCCACCCATCACGACCGGGCCGGTGGTCGTCCCGTGCCAGTTGGCCGCCCGCCCGGGCAATTTGGCGTGCTTGGGGCCGATCCGCCGCGCCATCTCGGCGTCCATGAGCTGGCGCATGACCACGAGGCCGACGTCGGCGCAGAACCCGAGCAGGCCCTCCTTGACGGCGCCAGCCACATCGGCCAGCGCGACCGTCGCCTCCAGCGACAGGTCGGCCAGTCGAGCGGCCTCCTCCGGCTCGGCGACGGTGACGACAGGTACCTTCTTCTTCACGGTGGTCCCCTTCCTGTTGGGTTGTCTTGGTGGACGCCCGACACCCTGCCAGCGGCAAGGTCTCAGGCGGGGGACCACCGCCTACTTCAACAAGCTGGGGGACAACCCCGCCACAACGGCCCCAGCCGCGTATCGATGATCCGCCGGGTCTCGGCGATTGTCTTACGGCGACCAGTCCTTGGCCACCGACGCGACGGCGAACCATTGCTCGACCAGCTCACCGAACGTGGCCTCAGTGGTGACCCCGGCGCCCACCTGCGTTATGAAGGCGGCGAGCGCCTCCTCGGCCACACGTTTGCCGCCCTTTACCGTCTTGGTCTTGTAGCGATCGCGCCCGGTCACCGGATCACGCCCTGCGAAGGCCCGCAGTTCCCACGTGCCCTGTCCCGCTGCCGCATGTGCCCGCGCACGGCACCAACGCTACGCCGTGCTACTGACAACCAGTAGCAACCAGTAGCAACCGGCCGCCGAGAATGAGAAGAGGCCCTCCGCAGAGGGTCTCTGACCTGGACTCTTGCCTGCAGCCCCAACGGGGTTCGAACCCGTGTCTCCACCTTGAGAGGGTGGTGTCCTAGGCCACTAGACGATGGGGCCTCGACCGGCGCCGGGCGAGCCGGTGCCGGGTAGCTCGGGGGGGAGGACTCGAACCCCCAATAACAGGGCCAGAACCTGTCGTGTTGCCGATTACACCACCCCCGAACGGGCGACGTTCAGACTACCCGCTGGTCGCGTCCCTCCGGTCCGAGCACGACGACCCGGTGGAGGTCGGCCTCCCGGCGGAAGCCGATGACCCGCCCGACGGCGACCGCGGCCGTCTCGCGCACGTAGTACCGGGCCGAGGACAGGCCGCCGATGGGGCTCGTGCGGGTGGGCGACGTGTGCCCCTGGAGCCCGAGCTCGTCGGCGATGGCGGCGATCCGGTAGGCATGGAACGGGTCGGACACGAGCAGAACCTGGTTGATCGAGCGGTCGTGCAGGAAGGCGGCGACCGAGGAGAGCGACTGGAACGACGTGCGGCCGGAGACCTCACGCAGCACGTCCTTGTCGGGGACGCCCCGCTCGAGGAGGTAGTTGGCTGACGCCGTCGCCTCGGTGAACCGGTCGCCCGGCTGGCCACCGCCCGTCACCACGATCACCGGCGCCAGCCGGCGCCGGTACAGGCCGAGAGCGTGGTCGAGGCGGGCGCGCAGCACGGCCGAGGGCCGGCCGTTGAACTGGGCGGCGCCCAGGACGACGATGGCCTGGGCGGGGCGGGCCTCGTCGCGGTGGGCGGCCCGCCAGACCTGGACAAAGGTGACGCCCAGGTACACAACCGCGACGGCGACGAGCAGAGCGAGCACCCTCAAGGCCAGCCTCGCCCGCGGCTTCGCCGTCACGGCCATGTCAGCGGGGCGACGAGGGCTCCATGGCCAGACGGTCTCGGGCGGCTCTCAACCGCTCCAGCGTGCGCTCCCGCCCGAGCACGTTCAAGGATTCGAACAGCGGTGGCCCCACCGTGCGCCCGGTGACGGCCACCCGGACGGGCGCCTGGGCCCTTGCCAGCTTGAGCCCGTGCGCCTCGGCCACCCTCTGCAGGGCGTCGTGGAGGGCGGCGGGGTCCCAGTGGCAGTCCCCGAGGGCGGTGATGGCGTCGTCCAGGACGGCGGCCGCCGCCGGCAGGCGCGCCACCCCCTTCTCCCAGGCGTCCTCCTCGATGTTGGGCTGGTCGAGGAACAGGAAGTCCACCATCTGGGGCACCTCGCCGAGTGTCCGCACCCGGGCCTGCACAAGGGGGGCGACCGCTTCGAAGGCGGCAGGGTCGAGGTTCTCGGCCGGCCAGGGCGCGTCCTCCATCAGCCAGGGAAGCGACTCCCGGACGAACGTGGCGACGGGCAGGGCGCGCAGGTACTCGGCGTTGATGTGGTCGAGCTTCTGGCGGTCGAAGAAGGCGGGCGACTTGTTCACCGCCTGCAGCTCGAACTCGGCGACCATCTCCTCGATGGGGACGATCTCCCGATCGCCCGACGGTGCCCACCCGAGGAGGGCGAGGTAGTTCCGCATGGCCTCGGGCAGGTAGCCCTTCTCCCGGTACTCTTCGACCGCGACAGCATGGCGACGCTTGGACAGCTTCCGCCGCTGCTCGTCGACCAGCAGGGGCAGGTGGGCGAAGACGGGGTCGCCGGCGTGGCCGAGGGCCCGCCGCACGAGCAGGGCCTTCGGCGTGGACGCCAACAGGTCCTCGCCCCGTACGACGTGGGTGATGCCCATATCGGCGTCGTCCACCGCGTTGGCGAGGATGAAGGTCGGGGTGCCGTCCGCCCGCACGAGGACGAAGTCCTCCAGGGAGGCGTGGTCGAAGTGGACCTCGCCCCTTATGACGTCATCGACGACCGTCTCCCCTCGGTCGGGCGCGCGCAGGCGCAGGGCGGTGTCGGACCCTCGGCTCAGCCCCCGGTCCCGGCAGAAGCCGTCGTAGCCGGCCGTGGGGCTCCCGGCCCGGGCGATCACCGTCTCGCGGGTGCAGTCGCACCAGTACGTCAGGCCGGCGGCCGACAGCTGGTCGGCCGCCTCACGATAGAGGTGCATCCGCTGGGACTGGCGAACGACCTCGCCGTCCCAGTCGAGCGCCAGCCAGCGCAGCGTCCGCTCGATGCCCTCCACCAGCTCGTCGCGGGAACGGGCCGGGTCCGTGTCCTCGATCCGCAGGGCCATGGTGCCGCCGTGGTGGCGGGCGTACATCCAGTTGAAGAGCGCGACGCGGGCGCTCCCGACGTGCAGGAAGCCTGTCGGCGAAGGGGCGAAGCGGACGTGGGGCGCGGTCACGTAATGCGGAGGCTACCGGCGGGAGATGCCGGTACCCTCGCCATTGGTGGCCAAGAGCGTCCTGACCCCGCAGTCGGAGAACTACCCGCAGTGGTACCAGGACGTCGTGGCCAAGGCCGAGCTGGCCGACAACGGGCCGGTGCGGGGCACGATGGTGATTCGCCCCTACGGCTACGCGATCTGGGAGCGCATGCAGCGGGAGCTCGACGACCGCATCAAGAAGGCGGGGGCCCGCAACGCCTACTTCCCCCTCTTCATCCCCGAGTCCTACCTCCGGAAGGAGGCGCAGCACGTCGAGGGCTTCAGCCCCGAGCTGGCCGTCGTCACCCACGGCGGGGGCAAGGAGCTGGAGGAGCCGGCGGTGGTGCGCCCCACCAGCGAGACGATCATCAACGTCTTCTTCGCCAAGTGGGTCCAGAGCTACCGGGACCTCCCCCTCCTCATCAACCAGTGGGCCAACGTCGTGCGCTGGGAGCTCCGGCCCCGCGTGTTCCTCCGCACCACCGAGTTCCTGTGGCAGGAGGGCCACACCGCCCACGTCTCCCGGGAGGACGCCCGGGCCTACGCGGTGCGGATCCTGCGGCAGGTCTACGAGGACTTCGCCGTCGGCGTGCTCGGACTGCCGGTTCTGGTCGGGCGCAAGACCGAGCGCGAGCGGTTCGCCGGCGCTGACGCCACTTACACCATCGAGGGGATGATGGGCGACGGCAAGGCGCTGCAGATGGGCACGAGCCACGAGCTGGGCCAGAACTTCTCCCGTGCGTTCGGCATCCAGTTCCAAGACGACAGCGGTGGGTCGGAGTTCGCGTGGCAGACCTCGTGGGGCGTGTCCACCCGTCTGGTCGGCGCCCTGGTCATGGGTCACGGCGACGACGCCGGCCTGCGCCTGCCCCCCAACCTGGCGCCCACCCAGGTGATGGTGCTGCTCGTGCGAGCCGAGGACGGCGCGGCCGAGGCCGCCGCCACCCTCGTCGCCGATCTCCGCGGGGCCGGCCTGCGGGTCGAGCTGGACGAGCGGGTGGACACGTCGTTCGGGCGGCGGGCGGTCGAGTGGGAGCTCAAGGGCATCCCGGTGCGGGTGGAGGTCGGGCCCCGCGACCTGGCCGAGGGCAACGCCGTCCTGGTCAGACGGGACACCGGCGCCAAGGAGGCCGTGCCCCTCGGCGCGGTCGTCGACCGGGTCGTCGCCGCCCTGGGCGAGGTACAGCAGGCCCTCCAGGTCGAGGCCCTCGAACGCCGCGAGGCCCGCACCGCCGACGTCACGTCGGTCGACGAGGCGAGGGAGGCCGCCCAGTCGGGCTTCGCCCGGGTGCCCTGGGAGAAGGTGGGCGAGGAAGGCGAGGACGCTCTGGCCGAGAGCGGGATCTCCGTCCGCTGCCTGCAGCGCCCCGACGGCCGACTGCCCGAATCGTCCTCCGAGGTGGGCGTGGTTGCCACCGTGGGCAAGGCCTACTGAGCAGACCTCACCGTTCTGGCGCGCTCAGGGCGCGAAAACCAACCGCTTTCGTCACCCAATTCGCCGGGGCGCTAGCGCGAGCGCAGCTTGGCGAGGAGGCGGAGCAGCTCGAGGTAGAGCCACACCAGGGTGATCAAGAGGCCGAACGCCCCGTACCACTCCATGTACTTGGGGGCGCCGCCGGCCGCGCCCCGTTCGACGAAGTCGAAGTCGAGCACCAGGTTGAGGGCGGCGATGACCACGACGACGAGGCTGAAGAGGATGCCCACCGGGCCGGCGTCGTGGATGAAGGGGATGTCGGCGCCGAACAGGCGCAGCACCAGGCTCACCAGGTAGACGAGGAAGACGGCACCCGTCGCGGCGACGATCCCCATCCGCAGGTTCTGGGTGACCTCGATGATCCGCGTGGCGTACAGGAACAGCAGCAGGGCGAACACGCCGACCGTGAGCCCGACCGCCTGCAGCACGATGCCGTTGAACTCGAACTCGTAGAGATGCGAGACGGCGCCGACGACGAGCCCCTCGACGATGGCGTAGAGCGGCGCGGTGAACCGGGCCAGCTTGGGCTTGAAGATCGTGAGGATGGCGACGCCGAGACCGACGAGCATGATCGGGAACAACCACCCGGGAACCCGCACCTGCTCGGGGCTGGCGTCGACGGATGCCCATCCGAACCACCCGGCGGCGATCAACAGCATCAGTAGTACGGCGGAGGCGCTGACCACGCCGCCGACGGTCATGGTGTCGACGCCGGTGATCGGCGGCCGCGCCGGTGTCCACGGCGAGACGCGGTCGTCGACGGGGGGACGCTCGAGGGTGCCCGTGGCCGTGGCCTGGTGCTGGCGCTGCTCCTCGATCTGGCGGTCGAAGACCCTCTCGTTCAGGGCCGGGTTGCTGGTGCGCATGCGCGGGCCTCCTTCGCCGTCGAGCGTACCGGCCGGCTACCCGGATCGGGCGGCGCCGAGATGTTCCAGGAGCAGGCGGTTGAGCTCCTCGGGGGCGTCTTCGGGGATCCAGTGGCTGACCCCCTCGAAGACCTCGAAGCGGTAGGGCCCGGTCACGTGGGCGGCGCAGGCGTCGACCGCCTCGCGGCCGATGGCGGGCTCCTCCGTGCTCCAGACGAAGAGCGTCGGCGCGCTGACCGGCGGCACGCTCGTGACGACGGCCGGATCGATCGCCCGGTACCAGTTGAGGGCGGCGGTCAGCGCCCCCGGCTCGAGCAGCCGGGCGACGTAGCGCTCCATCGCCTCGCGGTCGGAGTACGCGGTGTTGGCGAACAGCGCCCGCAGACCGGCGCCCTCCTCCGCGAGAAGGAGCTGCTCGGGGAGCTCCGGGGCTCCGAAGAAGGCGATGTAGCTCGACCGGGCCAGCTGGTCCCCGGTGGACGACGCCATCGCCTCCGCCACCGCCATCGGGTGCGGCACCGAGACCGCCGTCAGGGTCCGCAGACGGTCGGCGTACCGCCCGGCCAGGTGCCACGCCACCACCGCGCCGAAGTCGTGGCCTACCACGTGGAACTGGTGGCCCCCCAGCCAGTCGGCGACGGCCAGCGCGTCGGCGGCCAGGTGGTCGACCCGGTAGCGCTGGATCTCCTCGGGGCGGGCCCGGGGCGAGTAGCCGCGCTGGTCGGGGGCGACGGCCCGGTAGCCCGCGTCACCGAGGGCGGCCAGCTGCCAGCGCCACTGCCACGAGGACTGGGGGAACCCGTGCAGCAGGAGGACGAGCTCGCCGTCGGCGGGACCCGACGCCAGGGCGTCGAACACCTCCTCGCCGACCGGTATCTCGATGCGCTCGAAGCCGGGCGGTCGGCCTTGACCGTCCAGCCCCGAGCCGGTCACACGGAGAGAAGCGAGCGCCAGTCGGACAGGCGCTCCGCGACCTGGGCGGGGGTGAGGCGGAGGGTGGACTCGGGCACCACGTCGGGGATGAGCCGCTGGTCCCAGTAATGGTGGGAGGCGCCGGCGAAGTAGTGCTTGCGCAGCTCGACGAGGTCCTCGGGCGGGTTCTCGTCGAGGAACCCCCACAGCCGCAAGGCCAGCTCGAGGTCGTGCATCACCGGCGCCCGCCCGAAGAGCGACGCCCGCTTCAGGGCCACCGCCACCGCGCCCGCCAGCGCGTCCTCCACGTGCTCGCCCTCCCCCACCTTCACCTTCGGCTTGATGATGTCGGCCAGCTTCAGCGCGTAGCCCTGGTCGGGCCCGGGCCGCCCGAGCTTGGGGCCGAGGGGCTGGCCCCGGTCGAGGTCGCCGGGGCGGTCGGCCATCCAGGGCCGGGGGGGCGGCAGGTCTAGTGCCCGGCGGGGCTGGTCGGACAGAGGGACAGGGACGTAGTCGGGAGCGGCCATCAGTCGGTGTCCTCCTCCTCGCTCTGGAGCAACCCGTAGACGATGGAGTCGGACAGCGCCTGCCACGACGCCTCGATGATGTTCTCGGAGACGCCGATCGTGGACCAGGTGCGCTCGCCGTCGGTGGAGTCGATGAGGACCCGGGTGACGGCCGCGGTGCCCTTCGACGTGTCGAGCACCCGCACCTTGTAGTCGGTGAGGTGCACGTGGGCGAGTCCGGGGTGGGCTTGGCCGATGGCCTGCCGCAGCGCCCGGTCGAGGGCGTTCACCGGTCCGTTCCCCTCGGCGGTGGCGATGTGGCGCTGGCCGCCGGCATGGACCTTGATGGTGGCCTCGGTGAGGAAGGAGCCGTCCTCCCGGTGCTCGCTCATGACCCGGAACGACTCGACGCCGAAGAACGTCTGCTCCCACCCGGTGGCCTGGCGCATGAGGAGCTCGAGGGAGCCGTCGGCCACCTCGAAGTGGTAGCCCCGGTGCTCGAGTGCCTTCAGGCGTTCGAGGATGCCGGCCAGCGAAGCCGACTCCAGGTCGAGGCCCAGCTCCTCGGCCTTCAGCTGGATGGTGGAGCGCCCCGCCAGCTCGCTCACCACGAACCGGGTGCCGTTCCCCACGGTGTCGGGGGGAACGTGCTCGTAGAGGTCCCGGCCCCTCGCGATGGCCGACGTGTGCAGGCCGGCCTTGTGGGCGAAGGCCGACTGGCCGACGTAGGGCTGCTGGCTGTTGGGCGCGATGTTCACCAGCTCGGCGATGTGGTGGGCGACCGGCGTCAGCCGCTCGAGCCGCTCGGGCTCGATCGTCCGGACGCCCATCTTCAGGCTGAGGTTCGGGATGGCGGCGCACAGGTCGGCGTTGCCGGTGCGCTCGCCGTAGCCGTTGATGCAGCCCTGCACCTGGGTCGCCCCGTAGCGGACGCCGTTGAGGGTGTTGGCCACGGCGCAGCCGCCGTCGTTGTGGAAGTGCACGCCCAGCTGGGCGGACGTGTACGTCCGGACCTCCGACAGCACCTGCTCCACCTGGTCGGGCAGGGTGCCGCCGTTGGTGTCGCACAGGACGAGCGTCTCGGCTCCGGCCTCCTCGGCGGCGGCGATCACGCGCAGGCTGAACTCACGGTTGCCGCGGTAGCCGTCGAAGAAGTGCTCGGCGTCGAAGAACACCCGCAGGCCGGCGTGCCGCAGGAACTCGACCGAGTCGTAGGCCATGGCCACCGCCTCGTCGAGGTCGGTGCGGAGAGCCTCGAGGACGTGGCGGTCCCACGACTTGGCCACGATGCACACCGCCGAGGTGTTGGCCTTGACCAGCTGGCGCAGGGTCTCGTCGGAGTCCGCCTTCGCCCGGGGCCGCCGGGTCGAGCCGAAGGCCACCAGCGTCGCCGTCTGCAGCTTGAGCTCGGCCGGCGCCCGCTGGAAGAACTCGTCGTCCTTGGGGTTGGCGCCCGGCCACCCGCCCTCGATGTAGGCGACGCCGAGGTGGTCGAGCTGGGCCGCCACCCGCAGCTTGTCGTCCACGGTGAGGGACAGCCCCTCCTGCTGGCTGCCGTCGCGCAGGGTGGTGTCGTAGATGTCGACGGCCGCCGGGAGCTCCGGCAGCGGCACGTGCTGGCGGTGACGGGCGCCGGCGGGGTTGGGGTCCCCGCCGGCCGCGGCGGGCGTGGTCCGAAGGGCCCGGGTTCCCGCCGCCGAGGAATCGCTAACCCGAGACATGTTCCAGCCAGTCCTTGTAGCGGTCGACCTCGCCCCGCACGGTGGCGAAGTAGGTCTCCTGGATGGCCCGTGTGACGGGCCCGGGCTCGCCGATCTCGCGGTCGTCCACCGAGCGGATCGGCACGACCTCGGCGGCGGTGCCGGTGAGGAAGGCCTCCTCGGCCAGGTAGAGGTCGGTGCGGAGGAGGTTGGCCTCTTCGATCTCGTAGCCGAGGTCGCGGGCGATGGTGGTGACCGAGTCCTGGGTGATGCCCTCGAGGGCGCCGGCGGCCACCGGGGGCGTGAGGATCCGGCCGTTCTTGACCACGAAGAGGTTCTCCCCGGTGCACTCGCTCACATAGCCCTGGGGCGACAGGAGGATGGCCTCGTCGTAGCCGGCCTTGAGCGCCTCGACCTTGGCCAGCGACGAGTTCAGGTAGCCGCCGGTGCCCTTGGCCGCCACCGGAACGGCGTTGGGGCTGTGGCGGTGCCAGGTGGAGATCTTCGTGCGCACCCCCCGGCGCAACCCCTCGTCGCCCAGGTAGGTCCCCCATGGCCAGACGGCGACGGAGACGTTGACCGGGCAGGGCAGCGGGTTGAGGCCCATCTCGCCGTACCCGAGGTAGACGAGGGGCCGGATGTAGCAGGCGTCGAGGCCGTTGACCCGGATCGTCTCCTTGACCGCCTCGACCAGCTGCTCGGGCGTCCAGGGGATGTCGATCAGGAAGATCTTGGCGCTGTTGAACAGCCGGCGGATGTGGTCGGTGAGCCGGAAGACGGCCGGGCCCTGGCTGGTCGAGTAGGCGCGGATGCCCTCGAACACGCCGCTGCCGTAGTGGAGCGAGTGGGTGAGGATGTGGACGCGGGCGTCGTCCCAGGGGACGAGCTCGCCGTCCATCCAGATCCGATCGACCTTCTGCAGTGGCATGGCCCTACACCCTTTCTGCGATGGCGTCGCCGATCTCGGCGGTGGTGCCCGCGTAACCCGCCGACGCGGCGCAGGCCTCCTCCAGCCTGGCCGCCGCCGACGCCTCCCCCAGGAACTCCAGCATCATGGCAGCCGAGCGCACGGCCGCCACGGGATTGGCCTTCCCGGTGCCGGCGATGTCGGGCGCCGAGCCGTGCACGGGCTCGAACAGCGACGGCCCGGTGCGGTCGGGGTTGAGGTTGGCCGACGCGGCCAGGCCGATCCCCCCGGTGACCGCCGCGCCAAGGTCGGTGAGGATGTCGCCGAAGAGGTTGTCGGTCACCAGCGTGTCGTAGCGTCCCGGCGACGACACCAGGTGGATGCACGCGGCGTCGACGTGGTCGTAGGCGGTGGCGACCTCGGGGCGCCCGGCAGCAAGGTCGTCGAAGGCCCGCTTCCACAGGTCCCCGGCGTAGGTGAGCACGTTCGTCTTGTGCACGAGAGTGAGGTGGCGCCGCGGCCGGCTGGCGGCCAGCTCGAAGGCGAAGCGCACGCACCGCTCGACGCCCATCCGGGTGTTCACCGACCCCTGGGTGGCCACCTCGTGGATGGTGCCCTTGCGGAGGAAGCCCCCCTCGCCCGCGTACACGCCTTCGGTGTTCTCCCGCACGACGACGAACTCACGCGCCCCGTCCGGCGAGCGGAACGGGCGCAGGTTGACGTAGAGGTCGAGCTCGAAGCGGAGGCGCAGCAGCAGGCCCCGCTCGAGGACGCCGGGCGCCACGTCGGGCGACCCCACCGCCCCGAGGAGGATGGCGTCGAGGCCGCGGAGCTCGTCGAGCACGGCGTCGGGCAGTACCTCGCCGGTGCGGAGGTACCGGCCCGCCCCGAGGTCGTACTCGACGGTGTCGAGGTCGACCCCGACGGCGCGCACGACCTTCAGCGCCTCGGCCACCACCTCGGGGCCGATGCCGTCGCCGCCGATGACGCCGATCTTGTAGCCCACAGCTCCTCGAAAATGAGAAACCGCCCACCGGGGTGGACGGTCGAACGCACGCGCCGGGGAGGCGCGTGCTAGCGGATTACGGAAATCGGGGACCTGCCCACAGAAGCTCCAGTGTCGTGCCCGAGGTGCGGTACGTCAACCTGGAAAGGACGCTCCGAGGCGGTTGGTAGCCTGGCCCGATGGCCGAGACGCACCTGTCCCAGGCCGCCTACGACCGCCTTCAGGCCGAGCTCGAGGACCTCACCACCCGTGGACGTCTCGAGATCGCCGGTGCCATACAGCGGGCGCGGGAGCTGGGCGACCTGTCGGAGAACGCCGACTACCACGCGGCCCGCGACGACCAGGGCCGCATGGAGGCCAGGATCCGTCAGATTCAAGCGCTCCTCGAGAACGCGGTGATCGTCGAGGGTGACAAGGACAGCGACCAGGTGAGCACCGGGAGCATCGTCACCCTCCGCTACGAGGGGGACGACGACGTCGAGCGCTATCTGGTGGGCTCGATCGAGGAGCGCCCCGACGATCTGCCGGTCATCTCCCCCGCATCCCCCCTCGGCCGGAGCCTGCTCGGGCGCAGCCGCGGCGACGTCGTCGAATACGACGCGCCCAGCGGCATGCTGAAGGTCGAGATCGTCGAAGTCAGCGCCTGACGGCGGGCCTTCCCTTCCGCCCGGGCGGCACCTCGAGGTCCCGGGCCGGGGCTCGGCGTTCGTCCGGGAGCTGGAGGGGCCTCCGGGGGCACCGACGCTCGTGCTGCTCCACGGGCTCACCGCCAGCGCCGACCTGAGCTGGTTCCGGTGCTTCGCCGCGTTGGGGGAACGGTTCGGCGTGGTGTCGGTGGAGCACCGCGGCTACGGCGGCGGGCTGCCCCTGGCCGGGCCGTTCCGGCTCGACGACTGCGCCGACGACGTAGCCGCCGTCGCCGACGTCCTCGGCATCGACCGGTTCGTACCCGTCGGCTACTCGATGGGCGGAGCCGTGGCCCAGCTCGTGTGGCGTCGCCACCGCGCCCGGGTGCGGGGGCTCGTGCTCTGCGCCACCGCCGCCGTGTTCGTGGAGACCTTCCGGGAACGGGTGCTGTGGCTGGGGCTGCCGGCGTGGACGGCCGTCGTCCGACGGGTCCCGGCGCTGGGCCGACGCTGGGTCGGCTCGGCGCTGCTCTCGCGCTTCGAGGGCTCGTCCTGGCGGGCCTGGGCGGCGGCCGAGCTGCGCCGGGCCCACCCCGCCCACATGCTCGCCGCCGCCCACGAGCTGGGCGGCTTCTCCTCCGTGCCGTGGGTCGGCACGATCGACGTGCCCGTGTCGATGGTGGTCACCACCCAGGACGTGCTGGTGCCTCCCCACCGCCAGGAGGCACTGGCCCGTGCGATCCCGGGCGCTCGTGTGTACCGGGTGGACGCCGACCACGGCGCGCCGGTGAGCGCCCCCGACCGCTTCGTCCCGGCGGTGGTCGCCGCCGCCGTTGCGGCGACGGAAAGGCAATGAGGGGAAATGTGCGGGTTGACAAACCCATACATGGTAGACTCTGGCCGTGGCCGACATCACGGAGTGGTCGTACAAGGTCGAGCCGTGGGACCCGGCGGTTGCGGGAACGGAAGCCTCCAGCGTTCTGAGCCTCGAGACCTTTCTCAAAGCCAGTGGCGTCGACGGGTGGGAGCTGGCGGGCGCGATCTCAACCGGAGATGGGGCCTTGCTCATCTTCAAGCGACCGAGTTTGACAAACCCGTAACTCTGGGTTTGTGAAGTGACATTCAAGGACATCGCTGACCAGGTTCGGGACGAGCACGACGCCTACCTCCTGCTCGAAGAGCTGCGCTGGCACGGCAAGCCGGTGTGCCCGCACTGCGGCCACGACAAGGCGTACTTCCTCAACCCGAAGGGCGGCACTCGCGGCACCGGTAAGCCCAAGCCGGATGGCAAGCGCACTCAGTCGGTACGGCGGGTCTGGAAGTGCGCCAAGTGCCGCAAGCAGTTCAGCGTGCTCACCAACACGATCCTCCACGGCACCAAAGTCAGCCTGCGCACGTGGCTCATGGTCATGGTGCAAATGTCGTCGGCGAAGAACGGCATCTCGGCTCGAGAGGTCGAGCGGATGCACGGTGTCACTCCTGAAACGGCATGGTTCATGCTCCACCGGCTGAAGGGGAGCATGGAGCGTGACCCATTGGCAGGGTTGCTCTCGGGCACCATCGTTGCGGACGAGACCTACATCGGCGGCAGGCGAGAACCGTCACCGGCAAGGTCGCAACCGGCCGGGTACGTCCAAGGGCTACGCCGGTACTCCGAAGGACAAGACGCCGGTGCCGTCTCTCATTGACGGTGCCTGAGAAGCACCATCCCACGCCTGAGGAACGTGACGAGCGGGTGGCCCTGCCGCTCCCGCCCGAGGTTGCCATCCCGGCCATCTTGGCGACGGGGCCGCACCGGGACGAGGACGACGACAACGATGGCGATAGCTAGGCGGCAGCGGTCCCGAGGATGCGATCCGCTGGGTAGCCGCGGACCGGGGCCATCGGGCTAGGGAACCCCGCATGGTCCCGACCCTCACGTCGACCAAGAGAGCGTTTGTCGACGCCATCCCCGTCGTCGGCGTCGACCCGGGGGTTGTCAGCCGAGCGGCAGCGCCTCGTGGGCGTCGCTGACCGACAGCCCTGGCGTCGGGCCCCCGCCGATCGCGTGCAGGCGGTTGCCGACGCCGACGACCGCCAGTCCGTGGCGCGCCGTGCGGAGGGTCGCCACCCGCTCCCAACGGTCGGCACCGAGGCACTCCACCGAGGCGATGGTGCCGGCCGGCTCCTCGCCTCCGGCGACGCATGGCCGCCCGCCGACCTCGGACGCCGCCGTGCCGCCCCTCGAGTCGTTGAGCATCGGCTCCGGCCGCCATCCCCCCGGCGTGGAAGGGTCCCACGACTCGACCGATCTCACGTTGGACTCCAGGCTCCCGACCCGGCCCCCGATGGCGTAGACGCGCCCGCCCGAGGCGGCCAGCGCCAGGTGCTCGCGGGCCTCGAGCAGGTCGGGGCCGGTACGCCAGCCCCCGGCGCCTGGCGTGAGCACCTCCGTCCGGCGCAGGCCCTCGGCGGGCATGCCTCCGACCGCGACCAGGCGGTCGCCCACGGCGACCACACCCAGGGCCGCCCGGGGAGCGGACAGCGACGGCTCCTCCCGCCACCGGTCCTCGCCCGGCCCGAGGCTCAGCACCGTGGCGACCGGTTGGCCCAGGCCCCGCCGGCTCGAGTAGCCGCCGACCACGTACAGCCGGTCGCCCAGCGCGGCGGTGCCGGCGTGGTGCAACAGCAACGGCAAGGCCGGCCCCGACCGCCACCTGTCGGTGGCGGGGTCGTAGAGGTCGACCTGGTTGGACGCCGCCCCGTCGGCGGTGATGCCGCCGACGACCGCCACCAGGCCCCGCCACACCGTCCCGGCGACCTCCGTCCGCGCCAGCGGCAGGGGCGCCAGGACGTCACGCGGTTCGGCGACCGCGGTCCCGGGCGACGAGGTCGGCACAGTCGCGGGGGCGGTGGCGTCGTCGTCGGACGAACACCCCGCCACCATGAGCATCGCGGTGAGCAAGATCACGCCCCATCGCCGATCCCGGTCACCCCGCACCGCGCCCGCCTCCCAGCGCGTGCTCGACCGCACGGGCCGCCGCCACCACCGCCGGGGCGTACTTGCGCCCGGGCGAGCGGGTCGTCCGCCCGATCGGTCCCGAGACGGACACGGCCGCGATCACCTCTCCCAGGGCGTCGTGCACCGGCGCGCTGACCGAGGCCACCCCCGGCTCCCTCTCCTCCACGCTCTGGGCCCATCCCCGCCGCGCCGCCTCCGCTTCGCCGCGCAGCACCTTGCCCGCCGAGCCCACCTCGAGCGGCAACAGGGCGCCCACGGCCACGATGGTACGGAGCCCGTGGGGCGACTCGAGGGACGCCACGCACAGCCGGCGCTCGCCCCGCCGTACGTAGAGCTGCACGCTCTCGCCCGTCTGGTCGCGCAGTCGCTCGAGGGCCGGACGGGCGCGCTCGGCCAGGCCGGGCCCGGCGAGCCGAGGACCGAGGGCGAAGCGGCCGTCGCCGGTCCGTCGCACCATGCCGTGGGCCTCCAACGCGACAGCGAGCCGGTGAGCGGTCGCCCGGGACAGCCCGCTGGCCTCCACGAGCCCGGCCAGCGTCAGCGGCCCCGCCTCGAGCGCGTCGACCACCGCAAACGCCTTGTCGAGGACGCCGACACGGCTTACACTGTCCACGAGACGAGATTAGCGTCTCATCTCGTGAGACACCATCGTTCTTTGTGACTTACATACGTCACCGGTACACAACTCGACAAAGAAGGCCCGAGACCGATGCCCAAGACGCTCAGCGAGAAGGTGTGGGACCGCCACGTCGTGCGCCAGGCCGAGGGCGAGCCCGACCTCCTCTACGTCGACCTCCACCTGGTCCACGAGGTGACCTCGCCCCAGGCCTTCGACGGCCTTCGGCTCGCCCAAAGGAAGGTCCGCCGGCCCGACCTCACCCTCGCCACCACCGACCACAACGTCCCGACCATCGGCCTCGACCTGCCCCTCACCGATCCGGTCTCCGCCCGCCAGATCGACGCCCTCAAGGCCAACTGCCAAGAGTTCGGGATCCCGCTCTACCCCATGGGGCACATCAACCAGGGCATCGTCCACGTGATCGGGCCGGAGCTGGGCCTCACCCAACCGGGCCTCACGATCGTCTGCGGCGACAGCCACACGTCCACGCACGGCGCCTTCGGCGCCCTCGCGTTCGGGATCGGCACGAGCGAGGTCGAGCACGTGCTGGCCACCCAGACGCTCCCCCAGCGGCGGCCCGGCACCATGGCCGTCACCGTCAACGGGGAGCTGCCCCCGGGCGCCACTCCGAAGGACGTCATCCTCGCCGTCATCGGCCGCATCGGCACCGGCGGCGGCGTGGGCCACGTCATCGAGTACCGCGGCTCGACAATCCGGGCGCTGTCCATGGAGGGCCGGATGACGATCTGCAACATGTCGATCGAGGCGGGCGCCCGCGCCGGCGTGGTCGCCCCCGACGACAAGACCTTCGCCTGGCTGGAGGGCCGTCCCCATGCGCCCAAGGGGGCAGCCTGGGAGCGGGCGCTCGACGACTGGCGGTCGCTGCCCACCGACGAGGGAGGCCGGTTCGACCGCGAGGTCGTCATCGACGCGACAACCCTCCGGCCCCACGTTTCCTGGGGGACGAACCCCTCCCAGGTCGTCCCCATCGACGGCGCCGTCCCCGACCCCGACTCCTTCGCCGACCATGCCCAGGCGGAGGCGGCCCGCCGGGCCCTCGCCTACATGGCCCTGCGACCCGGCACGCCGGTCCGCGACATCGACGTCGACACCGTGTTCATCGGCTCGTGCACCAACGCCCGGCTCGAGGACCTCCGAGAGGCTGCGGCCGTGGTCGAGGGCCGCACCGTCCGCGCCGGCCTGCGGGCCCTGGTCGTCCCCGGCTCGATGCGGGTCAAGGCGGAGGCCGAGGCCGAGGGCCTCGACCGGGTGTTCACCAGCGCCGGGTTCGAGTGGCGGGCGGCGGGGTGCTCGATGTGCCTCGGCATGAACCCCGACAAGCTCAGCCCGGGCGAGCGCTGCGCCTCGACGTCGAACCGCAACTTCGAGGGCCGCCAAGGACGAGGCGGGCGGACCCACCTGGTGTCGCCCGCGGTCGCCGCCGCCACCGCGGTCGCCGGCCACTTCGCCACCCCCGAGGAGCTCTGACCCCCCGCCATGGAGCCCGTGCGCACGGTCGTCGGAACCGCCGTCCCCCTGGACCGGTCCGACGTCGACACCGACCAGATCATCCCCAGCGAGTGGCTCAAGCGCGTGGAGCGCACCGGCTTCGGCGCCGGCCTCTTCGCCGAGTGGCGGGACGATCCCGACTTCGTGCTCAACCAGGCACAGCACGGCGGCGCGGTCATCCTCGTGGCCGGCCCCAACTTCGGCACCGGCTCCTCGCGCGAGCACGCCGTCTGGGCGCTGCAGGACTACGGCTTCCGTGCCGTGGTGTCTCCGCGGTTCGCCGACATCTTCCGCACCAACTGCACCAAGGCGGGGCTGCTGCCGGTCACGGTGGACGAGGCGATCGGCCGCGCCCTCATCGAGGCGGTCGCCGCCGAACCGACGACAGAGATCACCATCGACGTCGAGGTCCGCCGCCTTCGGGCGCCGGCCGCCGACATCGACACCGGCTTCCCCCTCGACGACTTCACCCGTTGGCGCTTCCTCGAGGGACTGGACGACATCGACCTCACCCTGCGCCACGCCGACCTGGTCGCCGCCTACGAGTCGAGCCGTCCGTCGTGGCTGCCGACCACCACCTGACCGCAGCGCAGGTCCGCCCCGTCGGCGCCGGGGACGTCAGGCCCCTCCGCCACTCGATCCTGCGTCCGGGCCGGCCGTGGGAGGAGACCGCCTTCCCGGGCGACGCCGACCCCGACACCGTCCACCTCGCCGCCTTCGACGGCGACCGCCTCATCGGGATCGCCTCGCTCTACAGGGAACCCCGTCCCGGCGAGGCCGACGGGTGGCGGTTGCGGGGCATGGCCACCGCCGTCGAGGCCCGCGGACAGGGCGCCGGGAGGGCCCTGCTCGCCGCCTGCGTCGCCCTTGTGGCCGCCCAGGGCGGGGGCGAGCTCTGGTGCAACGCCCGCACACCGGCGGTCGGCTTCTACCGGGCCGCCGGGTTCTCGGTGGTGAGCGACGAGTTCGACGTCCCCGGCATCGGCCCTCACGTGGTCATGTCGCTGGACGTCCCGCCCGCCGCGTCCTGAGCGAGGTCCACCGCCACCAGCAGGGCGGACCGGCCCCACCTCTCGAGGTCGCGGCGACCGGGCGCCTGGTACTTCTCGAGGAGCAGGCGCCGGCCCAGCGCGTCTTCTTCGGTTCCTTCCTCCACCACTCGGGCCGTCGCCGCCTGCACCGGCCCGTCCCGACCGACGCGCAACCGCACCTCCGGGTGGGCGCGCAGGTTGCGCACCCAGTCGGCGCCGTCCCGGCCGCCGGCGAGGAGGTACAGCGTCGACCCGGACGCGGCGAACCAGATCTCGATCGTGTGCGGGCGCCCAGTCCGCCGGCCGGTGGTCGTGAGGTAACAGAACGCCGGATCGATCCGCCGACCCTAGGGGTAGCCTCGTCCCCGTGGAAGACCTCGAGGTCGTCCGGGCCTTCGTCGCCGAGGGGGCCAAGCGGGCGTTCGGGCCGTCGCTGCACATCGAGGGCGACGTGCTGTTCTACGACGGCTGGTGGCAGGCGTCGGTCCGCGTGTCGCCCCGCGTGTTCGCGGTGCGGGACGAGGAGCCGCCCGACGACACGCCGGTCCTGCAGGGACTCGCCGACGCCCTGGCCGCCCGGCGGCTCGAGGACGTGGGCACCGACTTCCCCCTCGTCGGCGTCATCACCTACTCCGAGATCGCCCTGGGGCCGGTCGGGTGGTCGGTCTGGGCACCGGACGCCGACACCGCCCAGTCCGACCTCCACGAGCGAGTCGGCCGCGACGCCTTCCTCGGCGACGAGGTGTCGCCCACCCCGGTGGAGCCCGATTACGGCGCCGAGCTCGGCGGCGCCCGGCGGTTGTCGGGCCTCCCGCCGTCGCTCGTCCTGGCCCTGGGAGTCGACGCCGACCAGACGGCCGTGCTGGCCGACGTGCTCACCGAGTGCCGCTTCGAGTGCCGCCCGCTCGAGGCGGTCACCCCGGACATCTGCGGGTCGCTCCTCCCCACCCTGATGCTGGTCGACGCCACGACCCAGGCCGGGCGGGAGTTCATAATGGAGATGCGGGCGGCGGCCTGCGGGCGGTTCGTGCCGGTCGTGGCGGTGAGCGGCGACGCCGGTGTCCCCCTCGGAGCGGACATCGCCGTCGACCCGGCGACCGCGGCGGCGACCTGGGCCGACTCGATCCGCCGGCTCCTCCCTTAGCTCTAGGGGTTCCGCAACAGCGACCGGAGCTTCAGGCCCAGCCACGGCTTGCGGCCCCAGGCGAACAGCTGCCCCTTGAGGATCGCCGGGCCCTGCTTGATGCGCCCCCAGCCCACCAGCATGAACGTCACCGGGTCGACCGACAGGTGGCAGTCCACCCGGCCGGAGGGCTCCGGCTCGACGGTGAGGTCACCGTCGTCGAAGCGCAGCACCGCTCGTCCCCCGCCCCGCAGGCGCACGTCGTACACCGCCCGCACTCCCGCACCCTTTTCCTGGTCCACCATCGTTCGGCCCAGGTTGCCCATCGAGGGGAACACGAAGCCGGTGAGGACCAGAGCGGCGTGGCGCCGCTCGATGGGCCAGGGCGCTCCGTCGGCCTTGGCGATGTCCCACCCGTGGACCACCAGCTCGTTGAGCATCTGGCAGGTGAGCAACGACAGCGGGGCCTCGACGCCCTCCACGACCCACGGCCTGGCGCCGTCGTCCTCGGCGTCGCCGACCAGGGTGAGGAACCGGGCGACGGTGGCGTCGATGCGGTCGGCCAGCTGCCCGAGGTCGCGGGTCGTCTCGCCCTGGACGAGGGTCTTGTTGAGCGTTCCGAGGTCCCAGAGGTCGGCGAGCAGGGCGCCGGTCCCCTGGGCCAGCGCGCAGAGGGCGTCGGCGGAGACGGACAGGTGGACGGCGGTCTCGGTGAGGTCCCACTCCCCGAGGGCGGGGGCGTCGGGATGCCGCGCCGACCGCAGCAGAGCGGCGACGCGCGGGCCGACGGTCGCCACCGCGTCCCGTGCCGCCGCCGAGTCGACCTCCGATGTCTCCAGCACGATCGCCTGGCCTAGGGGCCCACTTCGGTGTGGCGGACCTCCGCCCGGGCGCGGATGCGCACGACCTTGTTGACGGCGTTGAGGAAGGCGCGGGCGGACGCCTCCACCACGTCGGTGGACACGCCCCGCCCCGAGACCTTCACCCCGGCGGCCTCGAGCTGGATGATGACGTCGCCCAGGGCGTCGACCCCGCCGGTGACGGCGGACACGTTGAAGTCGGTGAGGGTGGCGTCGACGCCGGTGGCCGCCTTGATGGCCTTGCAGGCGGCGTCGATCATGCCGTCGCCCTCGCTCTGGGCCTCCAGCTTGTCGCCCTGGCGGGTGAGCACCACCAGGGCCCGAGGGACGCCGACGGTGCCGCCGACGACCTCCAGCGACTCCAGCGTGAACTCCTGCTCGATGCTCGTGCCGAGCTCCTCGGCGACGATGGCCTCGAGGTCGGCGTCGGTGATCTGCACCTTGCGGTCGGCCAGCTCCTTGAAGCGCTGGAAGGCGGAGTTCAGGGAGTCGCCGGTGATGGTGATCCCCATCTTGGCGAGGGTGTCGCTGAAGGCGTGGCGGCCCGAGTGCTTCCCGAGCACGATCTGGCTGCCCACCTGGCCCACCGCGCCGGCGTCGATGATCTCGTAGGTGGACCGGTCGGACAGCACGCCGTGCTGGTGGATGCCCGACTCGTGGGCGAAGGCGTTGCGCCCGACCACCGCCTTGTTGAACTGCACCGGGTAGCCGGTGAGGCGGCTCACCAGGCGGCTGGTGCGGGCCAGCTCCTCGGTGCGCACGCCGACCTCGAGTCCCGGGAACTGGTCGGCGCGGATCTTGATCGCCATCACGACCTCTTCGAGGGCGGCGTTGCCGGCCCGCTCGCCGATGCCGTTGACGCACACCTCCACCTGGCGGGCGCCCGCCTGCACGCCGGCCAGCGAGTTGGCGGTGGCCAGGCCCAGGTCGTTGTGGCAGTGGGTCGATGTGATGTAGTCGCCGCTGATCTCGCGGCGGATGTACTGGATCAAGGCGCCGAAGTCCCAGGGGATCCCGTAGCCCACCGTGTCGGGGATGTTGAGTGTGGTGGCACCGGCGTCGACGGCCGCCTGCAGCACCTCCAGCATGAAGTCGAGGGGCGTCCGGGTGGCGTCCTGGGGGCTGAACTCGACGTCGTCCGTGTGCTCCCGGGCCCGGGCCACGCCCGTGCGGGTCGCCTCCAGCACCTGGGCGGGCGTCATCCGGAGCATGTGCTCCATGTGGTTGGGGCTGGTCGAGATGAACACGTGGATGCGGGCCCGCTCGGCGTCCCGGAGGGCGTCCCAGCAGCGGTCGACGTCGGCCAGATGGGTCCGCGAGAGCCCGGCGATCACCGGCCCGGAGACGTTGCGGGCGATGCCCTGCACCGCCTCGAAGTCGCCCTGGCTGGCGACCGGGAACCCCGCCTCGATGTAGTCGACCCCGAGGCGGGCGAGCTGCTCGGCGATCTCCAGCTTCTCCGCGGCGTCGAGGGAGATCCCGGGGGACTGCTCCCCGTCACGGAGGGTCGTGTCGAAGATGGTCAGCCGGTCGCCCGCTACTGGGGCGGCTGGGCCGTCGCTCTGGCTCATTGGTGCCTCCACGGTCAATTGATGTCTCGGTCCGGAAAAGAAAAAACCTCCCGGCCCGAAGGCACGAGAGGTCGGCGAGCACCGATGGTGCTCGCCGCTAGGTAAGGAGGAGGGCGCGGGCGAGGAGGATCGCGGACATTCCTGGTTGCATGGTCCCAGCCTCGGCCGAACTCGTCAAGTAGCCTGACTTGGGGTACAGCCTCCCCGGAGGTTCGTTTTGATCCGCCGCTCGCTCCGCATCGGGATCCGGTTGGGTCTCCTCACCGGTCTCCTCTTCGTGCTCTTCAAGGTCGTCCAGAGCCGCCGTGTGCGCCCGGCGCTGCCCGAAGGTGACGGCTGGGGGACGCCTCCCGACGGTCAGTCCCGTGCCAGCGACCCGGGGCTCGTCCGCCCGACGATGCCCGAGCGGCCGATCCGCCCTCGCGACCGGGCACCCGCCGACGACCCTTCGCTGGATGCGCCGTCGGTGGCGCCCGGACCGACCGAGCCCTTCGCCATGGTCGAGCCGGACACGACCGCTCCGCCGACCACCGCCGCGGCTGCCGCCGAGGTGCCGCTCGACGCCGTCGCCCAAGTCGAGGCCGAGGTCGACGATCAGCTGTCCCGCGCCCCACAGGCCCAAGCGGCGCCTCCGCCTCCCGCCACCTCGCCGGCCGCCAAGAAACGGGCGCCGGCCAAGCGGGCCAAGAAGACGGCCAAGAAGGCAGCGGGTCGGAAGGCGACGGCCGCCACCGCCCCCGCCGCCCGGGCGCCGGCGCCGAAGAAGGCGGCACGGCGAGCACGGGGCGCCAAGGCCGCGCCCACCGCGCCTGAGGGCGCGGTGGCATGGGTCAAGGCCGTCGGTGGCACCTGCCCGTCCACCCATCCGGTGAAGGCGAAGATGGCGACGCGGATCTTCCACTTGCCGGGCATGGCCTTCTACCACCGGGTATCCGCCGACCGCTGCTACGCCGACGCGGCGGCGGCGGAGAGCGACGGCCTTCGCGTGTCGAAGCGCTGACCGTTGGCAGTGGGAGGGGCCAAGCGCCCGGGACCTCCCCTCCGCCGTCGCTGGTGAGGTCCCGGACGCCGGTTCCGCCGCCCGTCCGCGCAGTCAAGAGCGCGTGAGCGGCTCGCTGATACAGGGTTCTCGGGGAAACGCCAACAGTTCGGCCAGCTCGGCGTCGACGGTCCGCCACGACAGGGCAGCCAGCGCACCGGCGACCACTTCTGGGGGGACGGGGTCCGCCTGAGCGGCGATCGAGCGGCAGGCCCGGAGGAGCCTGTCGTCAAGGTGGGAGCTGCGGCAGTCGTTGTTGGTCACCTCTCACCTCCTAGGGGGTAGAGCCGCGCCCGCGAGGCGTGATACGCGATCCGTCAGTCGCTGACGGCTTGCACCTGGAGGATGCCGGGTGACTGCCGCAGCTCCTCGATCACCGCCGGCGGGACCGGCTGGTCGGTCGCCAGGACCATGAGGGCGGCCTCGCCCGAGGGCGACTTCCCGACGTCCATGTCGGAGACGTTGACGCCCGCCCGGCCCAGCACCGTCCCCACCAGACCGATGAGACCGGGCCGGTTCTCGTTGCGCACGACCAGCATGTGGCGGGCCGGCGGGATGTCGACGGTGTGGTCGTCGACCATGACCAGGCGGGCTTCGGCCCGCAGGCCGAACAGGCTCCCGGCCAGGGCGTGGTCGCCGCCCCGGATGGAGACCAGGTTCACGTAGTCGTGGGCCGCCGGGGTCCTCGTCTCCTTGATCTCCACGCCCCGCTCGGCCGCCAGCTGGGGCGCGTTGACGTAGGAGACGGGCTCGTCGCTGCCCGCCCCCAGCAGGCCCTTGAGGACGGCCAGGGTGAGGATGCGGGTGTCGTAGTCGGCCAGCTCGCCCTGGTACTCGACGCCCAGGGCGGTCGGCACGCCGTCGTTGAGCGACGAGAACACCCGGCCCAGGCGCTCGGCGAGGGGAAGGAACGGTCGCACCGTCTCCGACGCCTCGGTGGCGCTCACGTTGACGGCGTAGGGAACGAACTCGCCGGCCAGCGCCAGCAGCACCTGTTCGGCGATGGTCTCCCCCGCCTTGTCCTGGGCCTCGACCGTGCTCGCCCCCAGGTGCGGCGTGACCACGACCGAGTCCAGCGCGAACAGAGGCGACGAGGTGGTCGGCTCCTTGGCGAACACGTCCAGGGCGGCGCCGGCGACCAGGCCCTGCCCGACCGCCCACGCCAGGGCCTCCTCGTCGACGATGCCTCCCCTCGCGGTGTTGACGATCCGCAGGCCGGGCTTGGCCCGGGCGAGGAGCTCGCGGTTGAACAGGCCGAGGGTCTCGGGGTTCTTGGGCAGGTGCACGGTGACGAAGTCGGCCCGGCCCACCAGGTCCTCGAGGTCGAGGAGCTCGACGCCCATCTGCCGGGCCCGCTCCGAGGACACGTAAGGGTCGTGGGCCACGATGCGCATCCCGAACGCCGACGCCCGCTGGGCGACCAGGGCCCCCACCCGGCCGAGGCCGACCACGCCGAGCACCTTGCCATGCAGCTCGACCCCCTGCCACCGTGAGCGCTCCCACACGCCGGCCCGGAGGGCGGCGTGGGCCTGGGGCACGTTGCGGGCCTGGGCCAGGAGGAGGGCCATGGCGTGCTCGGCCGCCGAGACGACGTTGGACTGCGGGGCGTTCACGACCATCACGCCCCGCCGCGTGGCGGCCGCCACGTCCACGTTGTCGAGACCGATGCCCGCCCGGCCGATGACCACCAGGTCGGTGCCCGCCTCGATCACGTCCGCGGTGACCGTCGTCGCCGAGCGGATGATCAGGGCGGTCGCCCCCCGCACCTGGGCCTGGAGCTCCACCGGGTCGAGCCCCAGCCGGACCTCGACCTCGTGACCCGCCTCCCGCAGACGGTCGAGGCCGCGGTCGGCGATGGTCTCGGTGACGAGTATCCGGCCCACGGGCCCATGCTCACACGCACGTCAGCCGCCGACCAAACGAACCGGCAGTGGGCTTGCGCGCTCCAGCGCGTAAATCCACCGCCGGTTCGTAACGTGGCGCCGTGAAGGTCACCTGGGACCAGGCCCTCGCCTGGCGCGTCGGCGCCCAGCTGCTCGTCGAGCCGTCGGGGACGGCGGTGGACGTGGCCCGCCGGGTGGCCGGCGTGCAGGCCCAGGTGATGTCCAGCGCCGAGCTGGCGGTGGGGATCCGCACCGGCCGCCCGCCCGCCCACGTCCGGGCCGCGCTGTGGGAGCACCGCATGCTGGTCAAGACGTGGGCCATGCGAGGGACGCTGCACCTCCTGCCCGCCGACGAGCTGCCGGCCTGGGTCGCCGCTCTGCGGGTCAAGGAGCAGACCGCCCGCCGGAGCCAGGCGTGGGAGCGCTACCACGGCGTCACCGTCGAGGAGCTGGCCCGGATCACCGCCGCGGTGGGCGAGATCGTCGGCTCCGATCCGCTCACCCGCGAGGAGCTGGGCGGGGCCGTCACCGAGGCCACCGGAGACCGCCACCTCGGAGAGGTCGTCCGCACCGGGTTCGGCGGCACGATCCTGAAGTCGGCGGCGGCCAACGGCGACCTCTGCTTCGGGCCCGACCGCGGGCGCAACGTCACATTCGTCGACCCCCGGACGTGGGTCCGCCACCCGTGGGACGAGCCCGAGCCGGCCGAGGCGACCGCCATGGTCGTCCACCGCTTCCTCGACGCCTACGGTCCGGCGACCATCGACGACTTCGCCCGCTGGTGGGGCGTGGTGCCGGCCGACGGGAAGCGGGCTGTCCGCCCCCTGACCGGCCAGCTGGTCGCGGTCGACCTGGACGGCTCCCCCGCCTGGTTGACGCCGCCCGGCGCCGAGGCGGTGGCGGCGACCAGGCCCCTTCGCGCGCATGTCCGGCTGGTGCCCGCCTTCGACACCTACGTGCTCGCTCCCCACAGCCACCGGCGCCACGCCTGGCCCGAGGGCCTCCACGACCGCGTCTCCCGCAAGGCCGGCTGGATCAGCCCGGCGCTGCTCGTCGACGGCCGGGTGGCCGGGGTCTGGTCCCACGAGCGCAGGGGCGACGCGGTGGCCGTCGACATCGAGGCGTTCGCGCCCCTCTCGAAGCGGGTGCGGGCGGCGGCCGAGGCCCACGCCCGGTCGTACGAGGCGCTGGTCGAGGCGCCGGTGACCGTGGCCTGGGTGGAGCGCTAGCGGCTAGCCGGCTTCCCGCCCGTGGATCAGCCAGTGGGCGGTGCGCTCGGCCAGGGCGGCGATGGTGAGCGAGGGGTTGACGGCCAGCGGCCCCGGGACCACCGCCCCGTCGGCCACGAAGAGCCCGGGATGGTCCCAGACCTCGCCCCGGTGGTCGGTGACGCCGGTCGCCGGTGAGTTGCTCATCACGCACCCGCCGAGGGGATGGGCGGTCAGGAGGCGCCGGAACGGAGGGTGCCACGGGGGGCTGGGGAGGAACTCACCGCCGAGGGCCCGGCTGAGGCCCTTCATCACGTTCTCCATGTCCCCGAACATGTCCATGCTGGCCGAGGGGTCCCAGTCGAGGGCCAGGCGGCCGGTGCGGTCGATGCGGAAGACGCCGTCGGCGGCGTCGGTGCCCATGCCCAGGTAGGGCAGGAGGCGGGGGACGAACGAGCCGCCGAGCAGCAGAGCGGCCCGGAACGGAGGGCCGCCGCGCGACGCCGCCACATAGCTCAGCGCCGCCCGGCCGATGCTCGCCAGCCGCTTGCGGACCGGGATCGCCCCATCGGCGAAGGACGTGAGCGCCGGCGGGAAGCCGAGGTCCTGCACGTGCACGAGGTTCCCCGACCGGCCCCGCACCAGCGTCCCGGCGGTGATGCTCGGCCCGTCGCTGGGGTCGATGCGCCGGTCGGCGTCCATGGTGCCGGCGAAGAGCATGTCGCCGTTGGGCGAGTAGCGCCGGCCCACGCCGGCGGGCAGTCGGGGCAGGGTGCGGTCGACGTCGCGCGCCCTCAGCAGCAGCTCGTTGGTGCCGAGGGTGCCGGCGGCCAGCACCACCGTCCGGCCCGTGACCCGGCGGGGCTCCGACGGTCCGCCGGGGCGGTCGGGGTCGAGCCGGCGGGCCGTCACCGTCCAGCCCTCGCCGCCCGGCGCCGCCTCGATGCGCTCGGCCACGTGCAGCGGGCGGATCTCGAGCCCCGCCCGCTCGCCCAGGGGGAGGAAGGTGACGTCGAGGCTGTTCTTGGACCGGGGGCGGCACCCGAGCAGGCAGTCGGCGGTGAAGGCGCACGGCTCCTGCACCAGCCCGCTGACCGGGTGCTCGCGCGTCGGGCCGGTGTGCACCGCGATCGGCACCAGCTCGGGCTCGTAGCCGGCCCGGCGGGCGGCGTCGAGGAAGGCCTCGGTGCGGGCGGGCATCCTCTTGCCGGCGGGGGGCTCGAGGGGACGGGCCTCCATGACGTCGCCCACCCGGTCGTAGTAGCGGTCGAGCACCGGGCGGCTGAGCGGCTCGGGCCACTCGGGGCGGTCGAAGATCTCCGCCGGCGTGCGCAGGTGCACGTTGAAGTAGTGGAGCGAGCCGCCGCCGACGCCGACGCCCTGGACGACGTCCATGCGCCGGAAGACCTTGTACTCGAGGAAGCCGTAGTGGCGCTGCTCGTCCCAGACGCCCTCCTCGGCCTCGCTGAGCGTGCGCGGGTACTCCCCCGCCTCCCAGCGGCGGCCCCGCTCGAGCAGGCACACGCTGCGCCCCGCCTCGGCCAGGCGGGCGGCGGTCACCGCGCCGCCGAAGCCCGACCCGACGACGACGACGTCGTAGGTGTCCGCCACTTCCCTCCCGGCCTTCCGCCCTCCCGGCGACCCTAGCCCGCCAGCAGCTTGGCCAGGCGGGTGACCCCCTCCTCCAGGGCGTCGTCGCCGAGGGCGTAGGAGAGGCGGGCGTAGCCCGGAGCGCCGAAGGCCTCACCCGGGACGATCGCCACCTTCGCCTCCTCGAGGACGACCTCGGCCAGCTCCATGGTGGTTGCCGGCGTGCGGCCGGCGATCTCGCGCCCGAGCACGCCGGCGAGGGCGGGGAACGCGTAGAACGCTCCCTCCGGCTCGAGGCAGGTGACGCCCGGTATGGCGGCCAAGAGGGCGTGCATGCGTCGGCGGCGGCGGTCGAAGGCCTGGCGCATGGCGGCCACGCACGACTGGTCGCCGGTGAGAGCGGCCAGGGCGGCGGCCTGCGACACGTTCGCCACGTTGGACGTGGCGTGGGACTGCAGGTTCCCGGCGGCGGCGATGACGTCGGGCGGCCCGACCATCCATCCCACCCGCCAGCCGGTCATGGCGTAGGTCTTGGAGACCCCGTTGACGACCACGCACCGGTCGCCCAGCTCGGCGACCAGACCGGGCACCGAGCTGAAGCGGTGCTCGCCGTAGACGAGGTGCTCGTAGATCTCGTCGGTGACGACCCAGAGCCCCTGTTCGAGCGCCCAGCGCCCGATCTCGGCCAGCTGTTCGGGCGGGTAGACGGCGCCCGTGGGGTTCGACGGCGAGACGAGGAGCACGACCTTGGTGCGGGGCGTCCTAGCCGCCTCCAGGGCGTCGACGGACGCCCGGAAGCCGGTGGTCTCGTCGGTGGGGACGGGAACGTCGACGCCCCCGGCCAGGCGGATCGCCTCGGGGTAGGTGACCCAGAAGGGAGCCGGGAGCAGCACCTCGTCCCCCGGGTCCAAGAGGGCGGCGAAGGTGTTGTAGACGGCGTGCTTGGCCCCGTTGGTGATGAGCACGTGGCGGGCCGTCACCTCCCAGCGGGAGTCGCGGCTGGTCTTGGCCGCCACCGCCTCCTTCAGCTCGGGGAGACCACCGGCCGGCGTGTACCGGTGGTTGCGGGGGGCGGCGCACGCCTCGGCGGCGGCGGCCACGATGTGCTCGGGCGTCGAGAAGTCGGGCTCGCCGGCGCCGAAGCCGATGACGTCCTCGCCGGCGGCCTTGAGGGCCTTGGCCTTGGCGTCCACGGCAAGGGTGGCCGACTCCTCGATGGCGGCGACGCGCCGGGAAACACGGGAAGCGTTGGGCGACATGTCTGCGATGGTCACATGTCGCCCCGGCCGCTGCAAAGGGAAATGCCCCGCCCCGCCGGTTCCGCCCCTCCTAAGCGGCCACCACCGGCTCGCTGGAGGTGCTCGGGCGGAGCGCCTCGACGCCGGTCGTCTCCGACCGACCAGTCCGCGGCAACAGATCGGCAACGAAGGGGCGCCATCCTATGAAGCGGCCGACGGCATAACTCAGTAGGGCGACGTTGACGGCCTGAAAAACGGCGTGGGCCCAGCGGCCGCCGACGACGTCCCACATGCATCCCATGGACCAGTACCCCATCAGGGCGAGCTCAGCCAGCAGGTAAGGCCACGGAGTCCGCGTTCGGCCGTGGACCTTCGGCGTGCGACCGAACGGAATCTTCTGTCGCGACGCGGCCTGGTGAACCGACTTGGCCACACCGGCGAGGTTGACGGGGATGAGCAGAAGATTGAGGGCGTACACCCGAATGATGTCGCCATGGCGGTAACCGGTGTGATGCAGGTCGCGGGCGTAGAGGAAGAAATAGGGCAGCGCGGCTACTGGGAGCCAAGCGGCGGGCTCGGGCGTCAAGAAGGGATAGCTGAGCAGCAGCAGCAGCCCGAGGTTGGCGCCGCTGATCGAGGTCAGGTAGTGAATCCGCATGAAACCCTCCCGGCCGCGGGGGCGATGGCGCCGACGGGCCAGATACCGCAGCAGCTTGGGGAGGATGATCAGTCCGCCGTTGGCCCACCGCCGCCGCTGGATCAAGAGGGCGCCGAAGTCGGGCGGAGTGGCGCTGTAGGACAGACGCTCCGGGTAGTTCACCAGCGTCCACCCGCGCTCGATCAGGTCCACGCTGGATTCGGTGTCTTCGATCACCGTCCGGTCCTGGATGTAACGGCGCACCGGGAAGCCACGTTCGACGTCCTCGGAGACGAGATCGTCGAGCGCCGCCCGGCGGATGAGCGCGTTGGCGCCGACCCAGAACGTCGCCCCGTGGCGGGTGAACCCCTGGTGGACGATGTACTGGATGTCCGTGGTCGCACCCGCCACGCGCTCGAGAGCGCTGGTGGCGCCGGGTACCGCGCTGTAGGGCGTCTGAATGACCGCCACCCGCTCGTTTCCGGGCCGGGTGAGAACGTGCACGAGACGCAACGCGTAGGGAGGCGACAGAACGCTGTCGGCGCCGAGGGTCACGACGTAGGCGGCGTCGGGGACGACGAGATGGGCCCGGTGGCAGGGGGCGGCTTCCAAGTGCCATCCGTCGGCACGCCCGACTCGCTGCCACGATCCCCCCAGCAGGCTGATGTAGGTGTTGAGGTTCATCGCCTTGTTGGGCTCGTGGGAAAGGTTCACGTAGGCCTTGCGCTCGAACGCGGTCACCTCGACATCGAAGCGCGCGAGCAACCTGCGGTAGCCGAGTCGGAGACGGCCGTCGTCCAGGCGCTGGACACGGCCGAGCGCGTCGGCTTGTTCGTCATGGTCTCGGGCGGCCCCGCGCAGCACGTGCTCGACGAAGAGCGCGTCGTTGTGGTCGCGCACCGGCTCGCTGGCGGCCAGCTCGCCCAACCAGCGGGCCGCCTGACGGTGCTCCTGAGCCAGCTTCTTTCGCTCGGCCTGGAGCCACCACTGTCGGGCCCATCCTGGCCTCGGTCGGTTCCTCGCCTCGAAGCGGGCGGCGGCAGCTCGGGCGCGACGCGCGGGGTCGGCGAGCAACCTCTCGATGTCGCCCGGCAGCGCCCGTGCCGCTGAGAGCAGGTGCTGGGCGTCGCCGTCGAGGGACGTCGGGGGATCGTCGATGAGCAGCACGACTCGCTTGTCGGGGTACTCCTGGAGGGCGGCCGCGAGCAGGGCCTGTCGGATCACGCCCGGCTCCTCCCGATAGGAGGGGATCAGCGCCATCATCGGGCCGGGGGGCCGCTCGTAGAGCTCGTCGAGCTCCGCTCGGGTCGCCGCCCGGTGGCCCCGGCGGCGAGCGATGTAACCGAGGCGCGCCGTCTGGTACACGACGTTTCCGTAGAGCATGAAGCTGACGAGGGCGGCGAAGACGGCGCCTTCGATCGCCTCCCGCACCGCACCGGACCCGACGGCGTGGAAGGTGGCGACCAGCATCCCGATCTCGAGAGCAGCAACCCAAGGGCTGTGATCACCAACGACACACGAGTGACAACCAGCTCGCGCTCTGGCCGGATTGAGCGGTCGGCATGGCCGCCACCGGGGAATTGAGCGCCTGGCAAGAGAGCAAGCCGGTCCCTCCCGGCCGATGCATCTCCCAGCACTTCAAGCGACGGGTGGCGCGGACGATCGACGACGCGGGGAGTGGACACGATGAAGCGACCTCAGTTGAGAGAAGGGAAGCGCTAGCCGATTGGCGGCTTTCCTGTCGTCCTCCCGCCGTGGACGCCGCCGTTCTGGATCGGGCCGGGAGCGGATCACTTTACTAGCCCGGACACGACCCAAAACACGCGTGAGGAGTGCACGGCTATTTGGTGCTGTGTCGCCGCTCCTGTGTCACCGCCGTGGCATGGAGGAGCGCCGGCTATCGACGCGAGCGGACGAGGTCGGCGACCAGCCCCGTCGTGAGCGCACCACCGGTACCGCCGAGGACCGCCGGGACCCAGCGGGCGGTCCGGGAGTTGGCGGCGATGGCCGCCCCGACGAGCGCTCCGCTGGCCGTGAGGGCGAGGGCCAGCTGACGGCTCGCCCGGCCGACCGTCTCCTCGAGCCGCTCGGTGCCCCGGAACTGGACCTGCAGCTTGGGCCCCGGACGAGCTCCGACCAGGCGCTCGACCGCCTCGATCAGGCGGACCGATCGGGTCTGCAGCTTCTGGGCCTCGTAGAACAGGCGCTTCGGGTCGAGAGCTTGGCGCACCCTGGCGCCGGTGTGACGCAGGATGAACGACCCGGCGACGGAGAGCACGTCGAGACCGGGATCGAGCTGCGCCGCCGCCAGCTGCATCTGAGCCAGGGCCTTGCCCGCCAGCACGAGCGACGCGGGGAGGCGTATGGCGTGGCGCAGCGAGATCTCCGAGATCTCCTGCAGGGCGGGCCCGATCTGGATGTCCCGCAGGGGCAGCTCCTGATAGCGCCGCACCAGACGGGCGAGGTCGTCGGTGAACGCGGTGAGGTCGACGTCGGACCGGCCCTCGTCGCCGGCGAGGAGGAGCACGACCTCGGCGAGGAACGTGGCGTCGCTCTGCCAGAAGGCCAGCACCAGCAGGATGAGCAGCTCCCGCACGCCCGGTTCGACGTCGTCGACCATCCCGCAGTCGAGGAAGTACAGCTTGTCGTTCCACCACAGGAGGTTGCCGGGATGCGGGTCGGCGTGGAAGAAGCCCTGGGTGAGGATCTGGCTGTAGTACGACTCCAGCAGCTGGCGCCCGGCTTCGCGCCGGGCGTCCCCGTCGGGCGCCTGGCGGAGGGGCACGCCCTGGACCTCCTCCATGACCAGGAGCCGCGCCGTCGAGATGCGGTCGTACACCCGAGGGACGTCGAGGCGCGGGAAAGGGGCCAAGGCCCGGCGCAGGCGGTTGATGTTGGCCGCTTCGGAGGTGAAGTCGAGCTCCTGGCGCAGCGACGCGGCGAGGTGCCCGATGATGGCGGGGGCATCCACCACCCGCCGGATCCCCTGCCGCCGCTCCGCTACTTCGGCGAACCGCTCCAGGAGGGCGAGGTCGGTGAGGATGTCGTGGCGAGCGGTCGGGCGCTGCACCTTGACGACCACCCGTTCACCGCCGGCGAGGGTCGCCCGGTGCACCTGGGCGATGGTCCCCGCCGCCAGTGGCGCCGGGTCGATGGTGGCGAACACGTCCTCCCAGGGGACCCCGAGCTCTTGCTCCATGACCGAGACCACCTCGACCTCGGTGAGCGGCGTCACCCGGTCCTGGAGGGTCGCCAGCTCCTCCACGAAAGCCGAGGGCACGAGGTCCGGGCGCGTGGAGAGCAGTTGACCGAGCTTGGCGAACGTCGGCCCGAGCCCCTCCAGCGCGCCCCGCAGGAGTCGCGCTTCGCGGCGTTGGCCGTCGTCACCGTCCGAGGGGTCGCCGCTTGGCTCGCCGCGCAGGTGGTGGATGCCCAGCTTGGCGAACACCGCTCCCACCTGGGTGGCTCTTCGCAGCAGCCCCTCCTCGACGTCGTCGGCGACCGCCCCGGCGGGGTGGTCGGCGCGTGACCGGCCGTCGCCCCGGCCCCCTGGACCGGCGGCCTCGTCGGCGGTGGTCTGGACGATCACCACCGAGCAGCGGGCCGCATGGGACACCCGGTTGGGCACGTTGCGCAGCAGGAACTCGGTGCGATCGCGCATCCCGACGCTGCCCACGACCACCAGGTCGACGCCCTCGGCGTCTGCCGCAGCGACGATCGCCTCGGCGGGGTCGGCGTGGCTCAGCACTCGGCAACGGAGGCGCGGACCGGCGAGCCCGACCAGCTCGGCGGTCTCGCGCCGGAGGTCGTCGGTGGCTCGGGACAGCTCCGACGGGTCGATCGGAACCTCGTGATCCGTCGGCGGCACGACCTGCAGGACGAGGAGGTCGGCGGCGAACCGCTCGGCCACGTCGGCCGCCCATCTCACCGCCTGACGGGCCGTCGGCGACCTGTCGGTCGCCACCAGGATGCGTTCGATCAAACGCCTCCCCCCAGCACCGTCACGTCGGCGGGCGCTTCGCCTACGTCCGTCTTTCCGCGGACGGCGAGGAGCCGGCGCTCGATGACCCAGGCCGACGCTCCCAGCAGCGTGCCCAGTAGCCTTCGCTCGAACGCCCGCCGGATCCGGCTGGGGGTGCGCCGCTTCGGCATCCCGCCAAACGTAGGCCCCCCGAAAGCGGTCCGCGAGCGCGGAAACGTCACCGTACGGCCGGAGCCTGAGCGATAGTGCACGCCATGAGCGCTGCCACCGAGACGATCGACATCCGCCTCCCCGCCGACCTGCTGCCCTCCGACGGGCGGTTCGGGAGCGGGCCGTCCAAGGTCCGCCCCGAGGCGGTTGCCGCCCTGGCGTCGGTCGGGCCCGCCTACCTGGGGACGAGCCACCGCCAGGCGCCGGTGCGGGCGGTGGTCGGGCGAGTGCGGGAGGGCCTCCGCGACCTCTTCGACCTGCCCGACGGTTACGAGGTGGCGCTGGGCAACGGCGGGGCCGCCCTGTTCTGGGACGTGGCCGCGTTCAGCCTCGTCGAGCGTCGCAGCCAGCACCTGGTGTTCGGGCAGTTCTCCTCGTCGTTCGCCGCCGAGGTGCGGGCGGCGACGCACCTGGAGGAGCCCGACGTGATCGAGTCGGCCATGGGCTCCCACCCCTGGCCTCGGGCGGTCGAGGGCGTCGACGCGTACGCCCTCACCCACAACGAGACGTCGACGGGCGTGGCCATGCCCGTGCAGCGCCCCCAGGACGCCGACACCGGTGCCCTCGTGCTGGTGGACGCCACCTCGGCGGCGGGGGGGATGCGGGTCGACCCCGCCCAGTTCGACGTGTACTACTTCTCGCCCCAGAAGTGCCTCGGCTCCGACGCCGGGCTGTGGCTCGCCCTGCTGTCGCCGGCGGCGGTGGAGCGGGTCGAGCGGGTGGCGGCCGGTGGGCGGTGGGTGCCGGCGAGCCTGAGCCTGGCCACCGCCCTGGCCCGGTCGCGCGCGGACGAGACGTGGAATACGCCGGCGCTGGCGACCCTCTACCTGCTGGCCGACCAGCTCGACTGGCTGCTGTCCAACGGTGGGCTCGAGTGGGCCGCCGCCCGCAGCGAGGCGTCCGCCGCCGCCCTCTACGGGTGGGCCGAGTCGTCCCCCCACGCCACCCCGTTCGTGGCCGACCCGGCCAAGCGCAGCCCGGTGGTCGGCACCGTCGACCTCGACGAGTCGATCGACGCCAAGGCCGTCTGCCGGGTCCTGCGGGCCAACGGCATCGTCGACACCGAGCCCTACCGCAGCCTGGGCCGCAACCAGCTGCGAGTTGGCATGTACCCCAACGTCGAGCCCGCCGACGTCGCCACCCTCACCGGCGCGGTGGACCACGTGGTCGCCGCCCTCTCCGAATTGGGTGACGGAAGTGGTTGATTTCCGCGCTCTGAGCGTGCCAGAACGGCCCCGTGTACATCCCTGACGAGTACCGAGTCGACGACGAAGGCCGTTTGTGGGACGTCGTCCGCGACCACAGCTTCGCCACGCTGGTGTCCGCCGCCGACGGCGAGGCACCTCTGGCGACCCTGGTCCCGCACCTGGTGGAGGCGGACCCGGACGGCCGGCACCGGCTGTGGGCCCACATGGCAGCGGCGAACCGTCAGTGGCGCACGTTCCACCCCGGGCGCCAGGTGCTCAGCATCTTCCGGGGCCCCGACGCCTACATCTCACCCTCGTGGTACGTGAACCGGCCCTACGTGCCGACGTGGAACTTCGTCGCGGTCCACGTGTCCGGCGTGCCGAGGCTCCTGGGCCCGGAGGACCAGGCGGAGAAGCGCTGGGTGCTGGAGCAGACCGTCGCGCAGTACGAGCGACGACGTGCGGCCCCTTGGCGTCTCGACGTCCCCGAGTCGTTCTTCCTGCGCCTCATGGAGGACGTGGTGGCGTTCGAGATAGAGGTGCGGGGCATCGAGGGACAGTTCAAGCTGAGCCAGGACAAGCCCGAGGCCGACCGCCGAGCCGTCATCGCCCGGCTGGCGGTGCTGGACGACCCGGGGGCGCGCCAGATCGCCCGTCTGATGCAGGGCGACCGGCGTTGAGCGGGCTCAGCGCCCCTGCGGCTACCCGCCCGAGACGTCCTGGAGGCGGGTGCCGCCCGAGGCGATCCAGGGCATCATCTGCCGCAGGCGGGCGCCCACCTCCTCGATGGGGTGCTGGCGGCCCTTCTCTCGGAGCTCGTTGAACCGGGGGCGCCCGGCGCGGTTCTCGGCGATCCACTCCTCGGCGAAGCTGCCGTCACGGATCTCCTCGAGAATGCGCTGCATCTCCGCCCTGGTCTCCTGGGTGATGATGCGCGGCCCTCGCGTGTAGTCGCCGTACTCGGCGGTGTCGGAGATCGAGAACCGCATGCCCGAGATGCCCTGCTCGTACATGAGGTCGACGATGAGCTTGAGCTCGTGGAGGCACTCGAAGTAGGCGGACTCGGGCTGGTAGCCGGCACCGACGAGGGTCTCGTACCCCGCCATCACCAGCTCGGTGATGCCGCCGCAGAGCACCACCTGCTCGCCGAACAGGTCCGTCTCGGTCTCCTCCTCGAACGTGGTCTCGAGCACGCCGGCCCGGGTGGCGCCGAGGGCGTGGGCGTAGGAGAGGGCCAGGGCCTTGGCCTTACCCGAGGCGTCCTGGGAGACGGCGATGAGCGACGGCACGCCGCCCCCCGCCTCGAACGTGCGCCGGACCAGGTGGCCCGGGCCCTTGGGCGCCACCATCCCCACGTCGACGCCCTTGGGCGGGCGGATCTGGCCGAAGCGGATGTTGAAGCCGTGGGCGAAGAAGAGGGCGTCGCCCTCGGACAGGTTGGGCTCGATCTGGGTCTCGTACACCGCCTTCTGCTCGGTGTCCGGCAGGAGGATCATCACCAGGTCGGCCTCCGACGCGGCGGCCTCGATCGTCGTCACCGGTAGGCCGGCGGCCTCCGCCTTGGCCGCCGACGCCGACCCCTCGCGCAGGCCGACCCGCACGTCCACCCCCGAGTCGGCCAGGTTCAGGGCGTGGGCGTGGCCCTGCGACCCGTACCCGATGACCGCCACCTTCCGGGCCGCGATCAGGTTCGCGTCGGCGTTCTTCTCGTAGTAGATGCTCGCCATGACGTCCTCCTACCTTCCTCTCAGCCTGCTCTGGCGGCCATGCGGACCCGCGCCGGCGCCCGCTCGAGCTTGGGCAGCGCCACCCGCCCGGTGCGCTGCAGCTCGACGATGCCGTAGGCGCGCATCAGGTCCTCGAAGTTGTCGAGCTTGCCCGGGGGCCCGGCCAGCTCGATGGTGAGGGCCTCGTGGCCCACGTCGACGATGCGCCCCTCGAACACCTGCACGAGCTCGATGACCTGGCTGCGGGTCGCGCTCTCGGCCCGCACGGTGGCGATCATCATCTCCCGCTCCACCGCCCGGGCGGGGTCGAGCTCGGAGATCTTGACGACGTTGACGAGCTTGAAGAGCTGCTTGGTGACCTGCTCGAGGGGGGCCGACTCGACGTCGACGACGATCGTGATGCGGCTGAACCGCTCGTCGTCGGTCGGCGCCACCGCGAGGGAGTAGATGTTGAACCCGCGCCGGGCGAACAGACCGGCGACCCGGGCCAGCACCCCGGCCTTGTTCTCGACGAGGACCGAGAGCGTGTGGTGGCGGACGGGGTCGGTGGGTCCGGACGGCATCAGTGGCCTCCGGGCCCCTGCTCGGGCCCCAGGATGATGTCGTCGTTCGACGTCCCTGCCGCCACCATCGGGTACACCTTCTCGGCGTAGTCGACCCGGAAGTCGATGACGACCGGCCGGTCGTCGACCGAGTTGGCCTTCTCGATGGCGGGCACCACCTCGTCGGCCGACTCCACGCGGAGCCCGACGCAGCCCATGGCCTCGGCCCAGAGCTTGTAGTCGGGCAGGTCGGGGGAGAGGTAGACCTCGCTGTAGCGCTCCTCGTAGAAGAGCTCCTGCCACTGGCGGACCATGCCCAGGTAGGCGTTGTTGAGGATGGCCACCTTCACCGGGATGCGCTCGGACGCCGCCGTCACCAGCTCCTGGGCGGTCATCTGGAAGCAGCCGTCGCCGTCGACCGCCCACACCGTGCGCTCGGGGCAGCCGACCTTGGCGCCGATGGCGGCAGGCACGGCGAAGCCCATCGTCCCCAGACCGCCCGAGTTGACCCACGTGTATGGGTACTCGAAGTGCCAGAACTGGCTCGTCCACATCTGGTGCTGCCCCACGCCGGCCACGACGATGGTGTCGGGAGAGTTGTGGTCCCGCAGCATCTCGATGCAGAACTGGGGCTTGAGCCGGTCGTCGTCATCCCAGCCCTGGTCGTAGCGGAGCGGGTACTGCTCCCGCCAGGCCTTGATCTGGGCGTTCCAGGCCGAGCGGTCGGGCTGGCCGGCGACGTCGCGGGCGGTGTCGTCGCCGTCGGAGGCGGCGGCCGACCGACCCCGCTCGCGCACCGCCCGCACCAGCTCCTCGATCACGACCCGGCAGTCGCCCACGATGGGGACGTCGGGACGGCGCACCTTGCCCAGCTCGGCGGGGTCGATGTCGACGTGGATGATCTTGGCGTCGGGAGCGAAGGTGGAGACCTTCCCCGTGACCCTGTCGTCGAAGCGAGAGCCGAGGGCGATGAGCAGGTCGGCCTTCTGCATGGCCGTCACCGCGGTGTAGTTGCCGTGCATGCCTGGCATCCCCAGGCACAGCGGGTGTGAGTCGGGGAAGGCGCCGCGAGCCATGAGGGTGGTCACCACGTGTATGCCGCAGAGCTCGGCCAGCTCGCGCAGGGCCTCGGCCGCCCGGGCCTTCAGGATGCCGCCGCCGGCATAGATCACCGGGCGGCGGGACTCGCAGATGAGCCGGGCCGCCTCCCGGATCATGCGCGGGTGGCCGCGGGTGGTGGGCTTGTAGCCCGGCAGGTCGACGGACTCGGGCCAGTACCACTCCATCGCCGAGCGGGGGTTCTTGGGGTCGACGATGTCCTTCGGGATGTCGACCAGCACCGGTCCGGGGCGGCCGGTGGTGGCGATATGGAAGGCCTCCCTGATCACCCGAGGGATGTCCTGCGCCTCGGTGATCAGCTCGTTGTGCTTGGTCACCGAGCGGGTGATGCCGATGGTGTCGCACTCCTGGAAGGCGTCGGTGCCGATGGCCGCGGAGGGCACCTGGCCGGTGATGACGACGATCGGGACCGAGTCCATCATGGCGTCGGCCAGCGGGGTGACGATGTTGGTGGCGCCCGGCCCGCTGGTCACCATGGCCACCCCGGGGCGCCCGGTGGCGTGGGCGTAGCCCTCGGCCATGTGCCCCGCGCCCTGCTCGTGGCGCACGAGGATGTGACGGATCGGAGAGTCGATGATGGGGTCGTACACCGGCAGGATCGCCCCGCCGGGGAGGCCGAAGATCACCTCCACCCCCTCCATCTCCAGGCTCTTGATGAGGGCTTGGCCCCCGTTCATCTGCATGTCGGCTCCCCTTGTGCGTCGACTCGATCGGTCCCCGGAAACGAAACGACCTCCCGTCTGGGAGGTCGAGGCGCACGCGCGGTCGGGTGACGGCGTGCGCTAGGCGAGAAGTACCAGGATTCGGGGACGGGCCATCGCCGCCAGTGTGGCACGCCCGCCGCCGGCGCGGCAAACGCTCACCCGGTGAGCGCCGCCGTTGTCCTGCGCCGGGACGACACGAGCGCCGGCAGACCGAGGTAGCCGGCGCTGACCGCGAGGATCCCCAGGTCGCCGGCGGCGCGCACCGCGGGCGAGTCGCTGAAGGCGAGCATCCCCAGGGTGGCGGTGACGAGCATGAGCACACCGACGGTCACCGCCGTCGTCACGTGCGACCAGCCCGCCCTCACCAGGCGCTGGTAGGTGTGGTCGGCGTGGGGCTCGTGCCACCGCTCGCCCCGGGCGACGCGCCGGACGAGGGTCGTCCCGGTGTCAGCCACATAGAGAGCGAGGGGCGCCAGCACCGCCTCGGGCGGCGCGCCCTCGCCCACGCCGACCACCGCGAGCAAGGCGAGCCACGCCCCCAGGAAGTAGCTCCCGACGTCGCCGAGGAACGTGCGGGCGGTGAGGACGTTGAACGGCGCGAACCCGAGGGCGGCCGCAGCGGCCACGATCCCACCACCGGCGAGCAGGTCGACATGGGCGGCGTCCCCGACGACCCACCAGGCCGCACCGCTGACGATCACGCACGAGCAGGCGATGCCGTTGATGCCGTCCATGAAGTTGAAGGCGTTCACGAACGCCACCAGCCAGAGCACGACGACGACGCCCGACCACGCCGGCCAGTCGAGAAGGCCGACCACCGGCAGCGCCACCAGCGCGGCGGCCCCCTGGAGGGCGAGCCGGGCGAAGACGCCGACGCCCCGTACGTCCTCGGCCAGCCCGATGGCGGCGAACGCCGCCGCGGTCAGCGCGAGGGCGAAGCGCTCGGGGCCGGGCACCGCGCTCATCACCGCCAGGGCGACGAGCATCGCCGCGGCGGGGGCGATGCCTCCTCCCCGCAACGTGGGCTCGTGGTGCGACGACCGGGGGTTCGGGTAGTCGTACGCCTCGAGGCGGCGCAGGGCCCGGGTGACCAGAGGCATGGCCCCGAGGGTGCCGGCCAAGGCGACGAGTGCCGCTACCAGCGTTCCCGACGACCCACCCACCGGTCGCTCGAGGGTACTCGGGGCCGACGCCGGATCGGGGATCAGCTGGCGTGGACGTGGGCGCCGATGAGGCGGCCGAGCGGCCCCGGCGTGAGCGGGTCCAGGACGGCGGCGGCCACCTCCTGGGCCGTCCGCCAGTCGGCCTCCTCGGCCTGCGCCCGGGCCGCCCGCTCCTCCCAGTCGATGCTCTCGGCCACCCGCGCCGCCTGCACCTCGGCCAGGCGCAGGGCGCTGGCCGTCGGGCTCACCGAGGACGCCCAGAGCAGCGGGTCGACGGGGGGCTGGGCCCGGCGGTCGAGGTCCCGCACCTCGAAGCGGCGGGTGAGGCCGGTGGACTGGAGCACCGGTGGTTGGTCCTGCACCAGTGGGGCGACCAGCCTCGGCACCGCCGCCAGCGCCTCGGCCAGCCACTGGTCGAGGAGCGGCTTGGGGTTGATGGCCGCCCCTCCTCGGGGGTGGATCTCGAAGTGCACGTGGGGGGCGCCGCCCTTGGCGTTCCCGGTGTCGCCCACCGTCCCCACGATCTGCCCCTGGGACACCCGCGAGCCGCTGGCGACACCCTGGGCGAAGGACTTCAGGTGGGTCATGTAGTAGAAGGTGCCGTCGGCGGTGGTGACGTACGCCGACTTCCCTCCCACCGCCTCGTCGGCGAAGCGCACGATGCCGTCGAACGGCGCCCGCACCGGAGTGTCGAAGGCGGCGAAGATGTCGTTCCCCTGGTGGGTGTGGAAGGTCGGCGTGAACCGAGGGTCGCCGAAGTCGTCCCTGAAGGTGGCCAGGCCGCCCACCGGGAAGTGCCCGAACCCGATTCGCAGCACCTCCTCCGGGGGCATGCCGATCGTCTCGAGGGTCTTCAGGGCGGCGAGCAGCGCGCTCGTGCTGTTGGCGCCCGAACGCACCAGCCGGTTGACGTAGGCCTGGGCGGCGCCGGGGCTGACGCTGGCCTTCGGCGCCGTGGTGGTCGTGCTGGGGTCGGGCTCGACCCGCTGGGCGGGCTGGGCGGGTAGGGCAGGCTGGGCGGGCTGCTGCTGAGGCGCCGGGGGCAGCGGCTGCGGTTGTGGCGGCTGGGTCACGACCGGGGCGGGCGGCGGTGGCGGGGCGGGCGCCGGGGAGGTCGTCGTGGTCGTGGTGGTAGCCGGCCGCGCCGTGGTGGTGGGCGACGTCGGGGGCGGGAGCTGGGCGCGGGCCGGCCCGGCGAGCGCCCCCGCCATCGCGGCGAGGCTCGCCAACAGCGCCATCAGCGACCGGGAGCGCCGCCACATCGGAGCGCGACGTTACTGGTCGCCGGCCGAAAACCGGTCACATCGGGGGCTGTGGTGCCGGCGCCGTCTCAGGCCTGGGTGACGGCGCCCTTCTCCGCGCCCGTCACCAGGCGGGCGAACTTGGCCAGCACGCCCGACGTGTAACGGGGCGGGGGCAGCTTCCAGTCGGCCCGGCGGGCGGCGAGGGTCTGCTCGTCGACCAGCAGGTCGATGGTGCGGGCGTCGGCGTCGATGACGATGCGGTCGCCGTCGGCCACCAAGGCGATGGGACCGCCGTCGACCGCCTCGGGGGCCACGTGGGCCACGCACAGGCCATGCGTTCCGCCCGAGAAGCGGCCGTCGGTGACGAGGGCGGCGTCGGACCCCCGTCCCGCCCCCTTCATGGCGCCGGTGACCGCCAGCATCTCCCGCATCCCCGGGCCCCCCTTGGGCCCCTCGTAGCGGATGACCACGACGTCGCCGGGCCCGATGCGGCCGGCCACGATCGCCTCCATGGCGCCGTCCTCCCCGTCGAACACCCGGGCGGTGCCCTCGAACCGCAGCTGGTCGACGCCGGCCACCTTGATCACCGCGCCGTTGGGGGCCAACGAGCCGCGGAGGATGGCGATGCCGCCCTCGGCGTGGATGGGCTGGTCGAGGGGGTGGACGACGTCGCCGTCGGGCGGCGGAGGGTCGAGGGCGGCCAGGTTCTCGGCGACAGTGCGGCCGGTGACGGTGAGGCAGTCGCCGTGGAGCAGGCCCGCCTCGAGAAGCTGGCGCATGACCACCGCGACTCCGCCGACCCGGTCGAGGTCGACCATGTGATAGCGGCCGTGGGGCTTCATGTCGGCGACGTGGGCGACCCGCCGGCCGACCTTGTTGAAGTCCTCCAGGTCGAGCTCGACGCGGGCCTCGGTGGCAATGGCGAGGAGGTGGAGGACGGCGTTGGTCGACCCCCCGAGGGCGTTGACGACGGCGATGGCGTTCTCGAACGCCTCCCGGGTGAGGATCTGGCGGGGCCGGATGCCGGCCTCGAGCAGGGCCACGACCGCCTCGCCGCTGGCGTAGGCGAGGTCGTCCCGGCGGCGGTCGACGGCCGGGGGCGACGACGACCCGGGCAGGCTCAGGCCCAGGGCCTCGGCGACCGACGCCATCGTGTTGGCGGTGAACATTCCCGCGCAGGCGCCCTCGGTGGGACAGGCGTTGCGCTCGATGAGGGCCAGCTCCTCGGCGCTGAGCGCGCCAGCGGCGTGGGCGCCGACCGCCTCGAAGACGCTGACGATGTCGAGGGCCTCGCCCCGCTTCCCGCGGCCCGGGAGGATCGTGCCGCCGTAGAGGAAGACGCTGGGCACGTTGAGGCGGGCGGCGGCCATCATCATCCCGGGGAGCGACTTGTCGCAGCCGGCGAAGGTGACGAGGGCGTCGAAGCGCTCGGCGTGCATGACCGTCTCGACCGAGTCGGCGATGACCTCGCGGCTCACCAGCGACGCCCGCATCCCCTCGTGGCCCATGGAGATGCCGTCGGAGATGGCGATGGTCATGAACTCGATGGGGAACCCGCCGGCGGCCCTGACGCCGTCCTTGGCCCGCTTGGCCAGCCGGTCGAGGGGCATGTTGCAGGGCGTGACCTCGTTCCAGCTGCTGGCCACGCCGACCTGGGGCTTGTCCCAGTCGTCGTCGGTCATCCCGACCGCCCGCAGCATCGCCCTCGCCGGCGCCCGGGCGAACCCTTCGGTGACCTCTCTCGACAGCCGCTCCATACCCGGAGCTTAGGATCGCCTCCGCCGAACTGTTCGGGAAAACGGTCGCTGGGGAGCCATAGGGCCGATCAGCTCGCGCAGGTGGCGGTCGGCCAAGGGCCCTGCGGGTCCCGGGTCCGGGTCCGGTGGCTCGTTTCCGGTGCCCGCAGGTGCAGTTCGGCGAACTGACCGGCGAGCACTCCCTCGGCCGCCGGGGCGGGGCGGGAAGCGCACTGCTCGTCGTGCTGGTCGACGAGGCCACGCGTGCCAGCGGCGGCTGAGTCGGAGCTCGAGCGCGCGGCTCTGGGAGCTCCTCGTGCAGCTTCCCGGCCCTCCCCTCGTGGCGCAGCACGAGGTGCGCCTTCTCCGCGGGCGCCGGGCCCGCGCGGTCAGTGGGGGGCGGCGTAACGACAGAGGGCCCTGCCTAGACTGACGGCGGCGGAGTTGCTCACGACGGGCGAGCAGGCGTGCGGCCCTGCTCAGAACGGAGGTACCGATGATGACGCTCGAGCTGTGGCTCGCACCCGTCCGCAACCTGGACTGGGTCTCGGTCCGCTTCGGCCTCCGGTGAGCGTCGTGGAACTGAGGACGGTCGTGGCCGCCGAGCTCGACCGCGGCCGTCGCCGCTCGCTCGAGCTGCTGGCGCCCCTGCCCGACGAGGAGCTGGTGCGCCAACACTCGCCGATCATGTCCCCCCTCGTCTGGGACCTGGCCCACGTCGGCAACTACGAGGAGCTGTGGCTGCTGCGGGCGGTGGCCGGCACCCCGCCGATCGACGCGAGCCTCGACGACCTCTACGACGCCTTCCGCCACCCCCGCCCCAGCCGCCCCGCCCTTCCCGTGCTCCCCCCTCCCGAGGCCCGGCGGTACATCGCCGACGTGCGGGGCCGGGTCCTCGACGTCCTCGAGCGGGTCGACCTCGACGGCGACGACCGCCCGCTCCTCGCCGGCGCCTTCGTCTACGGGATGGTCGTCCAGCACGAGCACCAGCACGACGAGACGATGCTCGCCACCCTGCAGCTCATGGACGGCGAGGGGTACCGTCCGCTGGCGCCCCCGCCCCCGACGGGAACTCCACCGGCCCGTCCCGAGGTTCGGGTTCCCGCCGGCCCGTTCGTCATGGGCACCGACGAGGATCCCTGGGCGTACGACAACGAGCGCCCCGCCCACGTCATCGACCTCCCCGCCTTCTGGCTCGACACCACCCCCGTCACCAACGGCGCCTACCTCGATTTCGTGGAGGACGGCGGCTACGACGACCGCCGGTGGTGGAGCGACGACGGGTGGAGCTGGCGCCGACAGGCGCCCGACGCCCACGCCCACCCCCGGTTCTGGCGTCGCACCGGGCCGGGCTCGTGGGCCCGCCGCCGGTTCGGGTTCGAGGAGGACCTGCCGCCCGACGAGCCCGTCCAGCACGTGTGCTGGCACGAGGCCGCCGCCTACGCCTCCTGGGCGGGCAAGCGGCTGCCCACCGAGGCCGAGTGGGAGAAGGCGGCGTCGTGGGCACCCGACGGGGCCAAGCGCCGCTACCCGTGGGGCGACGCGGACGAGGCCGACCGGGCCAACCTGGGCCAGCGCCACTTCCGGCCCGCGCCGGTGGGCGCCTACCCCGGCGGCACCAGCCCGTCGGGCGCGCAGCAGCTGATCGGCGACGTGTGGGAATGGACGTCCAGCGACTTCGACCGCTATCCCGGGTTCCGGTCGTTCCCGTACCGGGAGTACTCCGAGGTGTTCTTCGGCTCGGGCTACAAGGTCCTGCGAGGCGGGTCGTGGGCCACCGCCCCGTGCGCGGCGCGGACGACCTTCCGCAACTGGGACCACCCCATCCGCCGCCAGATCTTCGCCGGGTTCCGCTGCGCCCGCGACTCCTGAACGCCGGCGGCGCCGCCCCACCCTCGCCTCGAGTCATGTGCCGGTTCGTCGCCTACCTCGGCCCGCCGCTCAGCCTCCAGGCGCTCCTGTACGACCCGCCCCACAGCCTCGTGCGCCAGAGCTGGGCGCCCCGCCACCAGCGCCGGGGGGCGGTCAACGCCGACGGCTTCGGAGTGGGCTGGTACGACCACCATGTCCGCGCCGAACCGGCCCGGTGGCGGACGCCCCGCCCCGCCTGGGCCGAGCGCTCCTTCGCCAGCGTCGCCGGACTCGTACGCTCGACCGCCGTGCTGGCGGCCCTGCGTGATGCCACCCCGCCGTCGCCCGTGGAGGAGAGCGGCACGCCCCCGTTCACCGCGGGGCCCTGGCTCTTCGCCCACAACGGCCGGGTCGACGGGTTCGCCGGCGGCGGTCCCACCAACGCGGTCCTTCGCCGCCTGGTCTCCGACCCGAGGACGGCCGGCATCGAAGGGGCATCGGACTCCGAGGTCCTGTTCGCCCTCGCCCTCGACCGTCTCGACGCCGGCGCCGACCCCGGTCGGGCCCTCGCCGACGTCGTCGCCACCGTCAGCGGGATCGTCCCGGCCCGGCTCAACCTGGTGCTGACCGACGGCCACCGCCTGGCTGCCACCGCGTGGGGCGAGTCCCTCTTCGTCAAGGAGGGCGACGACGCCGTGCTGGTCGCGTCCGAGCCCCACGACGACGACGGGCGGTGGACCCCCGTCCCCGACGGCTCCCTGGTGGTGGTCGACCGTTCGGGCGCCGTCGTGGCGCCACTCACGCCATGAAGCCCCGGTTCGACGTCCACCTCTCCGGCGAGGACCTCAAGGCCGCCCTCCGCGCCGACGTGTCCGCCGGGCTGGCGGCGGTTCCCAAGGAGGTGCCGCCCAAGTGGTTCTACGACGAGCGGGGGTCGCAGCTGTTCGAGGAGATCACCCGCCTCCCCGAGTACTACCTCACCCGGGCCGAACGGGAGATCCTCGACGAACGGGCCTTCTACGTCGCCGGGTTCACCAAGGCGGACACGCTGGTCGAGCTGGGGTCGGGCTCCTCGGCCAAGACCCGGCTCCTGCTCGACGCGCTCCGCGACGTCGGCTGCGTCCGCCGGTTCATCCCCTTCGAGATGAGCGAGAGCACGCTGCGCCGGGCGGCGGCCGACATCGCCGAGGAGTACCCCGACGTCGAGGTCCACGCGGTCGTCGGCGACTTCGAGCGCCACCTCGACGCCATCCCGGGCGAGGGCACGCGGCTCTTCGCCTTCCTGGGCGGCACGATCGGCAACCTGGTCGACGACGCCCGGGCCCGGTTCCTCGCTTCCCTCTCGGCCAACATGGTCCCGGGCGACAGCCTGCTGCTGGGCACCGACCTCCTGAAGTCGCCCGCCCGGATGGTCGCGGCGTACGACGACAGCAGAGGCGTCACCGCCGAGTTCAACCGCAACCTGCTGGTCGTGCTCAACCGTGAGCTGCACGCCGACTTCGAGCCCGAGGCGTTCGGCCACGTCGCCAGGTTCGAGCCGGAGGGCGAGTGGATCGAGATGTGGCTGCGGGCCGACGAAGCCCAGGTCGTGGTCGTCGACGACCTCGGGATGACCGTGCCCTTCGAAACGGCTGAGGTCATGCGCACGGAGATCAGCGCCAAGTTCCGCCGCACGGGGATCGAGGAGGAGCTGGGGAACGCCGACCTGGCCCTGGGGCGCTGGTGGACGGACTCGGCGGGGGACTTCGCCGTCTCGCTGTCGTTCCGGGAGTGAGGGCGCCGGCGTGATCGACGTCGCCCGGGCCCGCGACGAGACGCCGGGGTGCCGGTCGGTCGCCCACCTGAACAACGCCGGCGCCGCCCTGCAGCCCAAGCCGGTGCTCGACGCCGTGCTGTCGCATCTCGGCCTCGAGGCGCGCATCGGCGGCTACGAGGCGGCGGACCGCAACGCCGAGGCAGTCGAGCGCCCGTACCGGGCGCTGGCCGAGTTGCTGAACTGCTCGGCGGCCGAGATGGCGGTGATGGAGAGCGCCACGCGCGCATGGCAGGCCGCGTTCCTGTCGGTTGCTCTCGAGCCGGGCGACCGGGTGCTCACCTCGGCGGCCGAGTACGGGAGCAACTACCTCCAGATGCTGCACTCGGCGGCGCGACGGGGCGTCTCGGTGGAGGTGGTGCCCGACGACGAGTCGGGCCAGGTATCCGTCGACGCCCTCGCCGACGCCCTCGACGAGCGGGTCAAGCTGGTGGCCGTCACCCACGTGCCGACGGGCGGCGGCCTCGTCAACCCCGCCCCCGCCGTGGGCCGGCTGGCCCGCGCCGCCGGGGCGCTGTACCTGCTCGACGCCTGCCAGTCGATCGGCCAGGTCCCCATCGACGTCGACGAGGTGGGCTGCGACTTCCTGGCCGCCACCAGCCGCAAGTATCTCCGCGGCCCCCGGGGCGTCGGGCTGCTCTACGCCCGGGCGACCACCGCCGGGCAGTTGGAACCGGCCCTACCCGACCTCCGCTCGGCGACGTGGGAGGCCGCCGACCGGTATGCCTTCCGCCCCGACGCCCGCCGCTTCGAGGCGTGGGAGATGCCGATGGCCGCCAAGATCGGCCTCGGGGTGGCCGTCGACTACGCCCTGGCGTGGGGCCTCCCCGACATCTGGGACCGGGTGCGGCGGCTCGCCGACGAGCTCCGCCACCGCCTCGCCGAGCTCCCGGGCGTCGCCGTGCACGACCTCGGCGTCGAGCGCTGCGGCATCGTCACCTTCTCGGTACGGCGCAGGGACCCGGAGGAGGTCCGCCGGTCGCTCGGTGCCGCCGGCGTCAACGTGTCGGTGGCGGAGGCCGGGTCGGCGCGCCTCGACTTCGACCGGCGGCACCTGGCGGCGGTGGTGCGGGCGTCGGTGCACTACTACAACGACGACGCCGACCTCGACCGCTGCTGCCGGGCGGTGGCGGCCCTCGCCTGACCACCGCCCGGCGCAGCCGGTCGGTACTACTCCGCTACTGCGCTACTTGAACCGGCGCATCTCCCGGAAGATGTCCCGTGCCATCTCCCGCCGGCTCCGGCGCCGGCCGTCACCTGCCGCCGGCGGCAGCGTGTGGCCGGATGCGGGCGACGGAGCGGCCTGGCCCGGAAGACCCTTGCTGCCCATGAGGAACAGGCCGCCGAGGGTCAGCGCCATCGCCGCCCAGGCCACCTTCAGGTCGTTGTCCGACCCGGTGCGGACCAGCGCCCCCCTGACGGTGGTGGGCGTCGGGCACGCCGGCGTCGGCGTCGGGCACTGCGGGGTGGGCGCCGGGCAGGACGGCGTCGGGCAGGTGGTCGTGGGCGTGGGGCAGGTCGGCGTCGGGCACCTGGGAACGGTCGTCGTCGGGCACGACACCGGCGGGCAGGCCGTGGTGGTGGT
>DATAAF010000075.1:0-81629 GCA_036260255.1 Acidimicrobiales bacterium
GGGGCGCCCGGCGGTCGACGAGGGCGATGGCGGCCGCCCTCGCCTGGCTGGTGGCCGCCTTCGGGCTGCGCTCACTGACGACGAGCGGAGAGCCGACGCTGACGCTCTGGGTCGACGCCGCCGTGCTGCCACTGGTCGTCTTCCTCGTGACCCGCCGGGCGGCGTCGACGTTCGATCGCTGCCGGTCGCTCCTCGGGGCGCTGACCGCCGCCGGCGCCGTTCTCGGCGCCCTCGGCATGGCCCAGAAGCTCTTCGGGTTCGAGCTGGCCTCCCGCGCCGGCGGGCGGCCCCGGTTCGACTCCCTCGTCGGCCAGGTCAGGCCCTCGGGCCCTTACGCCGCCCCCGAGGTGTTCGCCGCCGTCCTCCTCCTGTGCCTCGCCGCGACCTTGTGCTGGACGGCGCTCCGGGGGCCCGCCGCCTACCCGCTCGGGGTGACCGCCGCCGCGCTCGAGGCCGCCGCCATCGGCACGACCCTTTTCCGCGCCGCCTGGCTCGCGGCCGTTGCCGTGGTGGTGTTCGTCGTGGGGCTCCGCCCCCGCCGGCCCGGGCGGGCGGTGGTCGCGGTGGCGGCGATCGGCGTCGCGGTCGTCGCGGTGCTCACGCGACTCGGCGACAGCGACACCGTCTCGAAGCGGCTCGACGACCGGACCGCCGTCCACGGCCGGATGGCCACGTACGCGGTTGGCGCGGCGCTCTTCCGCGAGGCTCCCCTGTTCGGCATCGGGGTCGACCGGTTCGAAGCGGCGTCACCCTTCCGGGCGCGCGCCTACGTGCAGGGCGTGGCTTCCCTGGACCACCCGCACAGCTCGTACCTGTCGGTGCTCACCGAGCAGGGCCTCTTCGGCTTCGTCCCCTTCCTCGCCGTCTCGGTCGCAGGGTGGTGGTTGGTCCACACGCTCCGGCGACGGGCCACCTCGCCGGACGACGCCCTCGTCGCCGCCGCCGTCGCCGGTGGCGCCTTCGCCTACTGGTTCCTGTCGCTGACCCTCGACCTGCTGCCCTATGGGCCGTCGAACGCATACCTGGCCCTGCTCCTCGGACTGGCCGCCGCTCGCCTCGACGCCCTCGGTGGTCGGCGGCGCGCCGTCGAGGCGTAGAGAGACGCGATGTGCGGCATCGCCGGCGTCCTGGAGTACGGGCGGAACGAGGGAACGGTCACCGCCGGCCTCCTCGACGCGATGGCTCGTGCGCTCGCTCACCGCGGGCCCGACGGGGAAGGGTTCCACCTCAGCCCCGACCGGCGCCTGGGGCTCGCCCACCGGCGCCTCGCCATCGTCGACCCGTCGGGTGGGGCCCAGCCCATGTTCGGCGAGGGCGGGACGTGCCTGGTCTTCAACGGCGAGATCTACAACTATCCCCAGCTCCGCGACCAGCTCGTGGGCGCCGGTGCCCGGTTCCGCACGACGTGCGACACCGAGGTGATCCTCCACCTCTACGCACGTCACCAGGACGCCTGCCTGCAGTACCTCAACGGCATGTTCGCCTTCGCCTTGTGGGACCCCGCCCGCCAGCGACTCCTCCTCGCCCGTGACCGCCTGGGGGAGAAGCCCCTCTACTGGACGGAGGCTTCGGGCCGGCTGATCTTCGGCTCGGAGATCAAGGCGGTGCTCGAGCACCCCTCCGTGCAACCGGCGGTGAACGAGGGTGCCGTCCCCGGCTACCTCGCCAACCTCGTCGTCCCCGCGCCCCACACGCTCTACCGCGGCATCTACAAGCTGCCGCCCGCCACGATGGCGACCTGCGACCGGAGGGGCGTCCGCGTCACCCGGTACTGGAGCCTGTTCGGGACGCGCCGGTGGTCGCCGTCCCCGCCGGCGGAGGCCGCCGCCACCGTCAGATCGCTGCTCCACCGCTCGGTCCGCGAGCGCCTCATGAGCGACGTCCCGGTGGGCGTGCTGCTCAGCGGAGGGCTCGACTCGACGACCCTGCTGGCGCTGCTGCACGAGGACGGGCGTCCGCTCCCCACCTTCTCGGTCGGGTTCAGTGACGGGGACGGGATCGACGAGCGAGCCGAGGCGCGCTGGGTGGCCGAGCACTACGGGAGCGACCACCACGAGGTCAGCGTGAGCGAGAGCGAGGCCCTGCGCTTCCTCCCTCGGCTGATCCACCACCAGGACGAACCGCTGGCCGACCCCGTGTGCATCCCTCTCCACTTCGTCTGCGAGCTCGCCCGGCGGAACGGCGTCAAGGTCGTCCTGGCGGGCGAAGGGGCCGACGAGACGTTCTGGGGCTACTCGCGGTACCGCAGGATCCTTGGCCGCTGGCGGTGGATGCGGGCGGTCCTCGCGCTCCCGGGGCCTCTCCGGGGCCTCGTTCCACGAGTGCTGCCGCCGGGGCGCCACCCGCACCTCCGGGACCTGCTCGACGGTCTGGCCGCCGGTCGTCCACTGCCCATGCACTACCCGCTCGGCCTCTCCGGGTGGCACCGCCGGCTCGTCCTCGCGTCCCCCGCGGGCGACACCGGCTGGCCCGGCTCCGGCCGCTCGGACGACGAGGACCCCCTCGAGGCGCTCGCCTTCGACACCCAGGAGTACGAGTTCGGCACCCGCCTCCCCGAGCTCCTCCTGATGCGCATCGACCGGCTCTCGATGGCGAACGGGGTGGAAGCCCGCGTGCCCTTCCTCGACCCGGCGCTGGTGGAGTACGCCTACCGCCTCCCTCTCTCCCACAAGATCGACGCCGGCGAGACGAAGATCGTGCTCAAGCGGGCGGTGTGCGACATCGTCCCTCCCAGGGTCCGGGAGCGCCCGAAGCAGGGCTTCGGCGCGCCGATCTCGGCCTGGTTCGGCACCCGCCTGGGCGTCGTCCTCGAGCGGATGCTCGCCGACGAGGGGGTCGCCCGGTACTTCGACGCGGGCGGCATCCGCCGCGCCCTGGCCGCCCACCGGTCAGGCACGCACCGCAACGAGTTCGTGCTGTGGCCGATCCTGAACTTCGCCTTGTGGCACCGCCACTGGGTGGCCGGTGAGAGCCTCGAGCCCGTCCTCGACGGCCTGGCGGGCGTCGGAGCCCGATGACGCCGGCCGCCTCCGTACCGCCGGTTCGGCCGAGGGTGCCGACGCGGGCGCGTCGTCGGTTGGCGTTGGCCCGGTCGCTGCCTCCGGGACTGGTCGCGGCCGAGGCGGCATGGCGGGGAGCGCGCGCAGGGGTGCAGGCGTGGAGCCGGGCGCGCCACCGGGCGCGCCGGCTCCCGCCGGCTCCGGACCGGCCCGGCAGGGGGATCACGCCGTTTCTCCTGAGGGACCAGAGGCTCCCTGCGCTGCAGGCGGTGTCGCCGGCGCAGCGCGAGGCCTGCCTGGAGGAGGCCCGCGCCGCGCTGGACGGGCGGTTCCACATCCTGTCGTTCGGGCTCGTCCCCTTCGGAGTCCCCGTCCGGTGGCAGGCCGATCCGGTCGCCGGGGCCGAGTGGCCTCGTGTGCACCACCGGGCGATCGGGCCGCTGCCGGGCCGGGCCGACATCAAGGTCCCCTGGGAGGCCAGCCGGCTGCACTGGCTGTTGGCGCTCGTGCGCGCCGCCCGCTACACCGACGACCCGGCGTTCATCGAGGGCGCCCGGGAGCTCCTCGGCGGCTGGGCCGCCGCCAACCCACCCGGCACGGGCGTCAACTGGGCCAACGCCATGGAGGCGGGCGTCCGGGCGGTGAACCTCGCCTGGGCGGCGGAGATCTGCGGAGACCGCGACCCTCGGCTCGTCGAGCTGGCCGCCGTCCTCCTCCGCCAGCACGGCTGGCACATCGTCGAGAACCTCGAGTACTCCCCGCGGCTCACCAGCAACCACTACCTCGCCGACGTCGTGGGCCTGGTGCACGCCGGGGCCGCCCTTCGCCACACCGGCGTCGGACGGGCCTGGCTCCGCTTCGGCGCCACCAGCCTGCAGCGCGAGGTGCTCAAGCAGTTCCGTCCCGACGGGATGAACTTCGAGTCCTCGACCGGGTACCACCGTCTCTCCACCGAGCTCGTCCTCTTCGGCCTCTTCGCTCTCCGCCAGGTCGGGTGGACGGTCAGGTCCGAGGTGCTGGACCGCTTCGGCCGTGCCCTGGACGGCCTGGCCGCCATCACCTCGCCCGACGGCCGCATCCCCGCCGTCGGCGACGAGGACAGCGGGGTCGTCGTCAACCTCGCCTCGGGCCGGGAGCCACGCGACCCCTCATTGCTCCTCGAAGCCGGTGACCGCCTGCTCGGCGGGCCGGGAAGCACCGCCGCACCGACCGTGGTGGCGTCCTCGCCGCCCGGGTCGGACGCTGCGCGGGCCCGTCGCCGAGGTCCGTGCGCCTTCCCGCTGTCGGGCATCTACGTGCTCGAGGACGCCGACCTCTGGTGCCTGCTCGACTGCGGGGGCGTGGGCCAGCGGGGCAACGGCGGCCACGCCCACAACGACACGTTGTCGTTCGTCCTTTTCGCCCGCGGTCGTGAGATCGTCACCGACCCGGGCACCTACACCTACACCGGCGACCCCGCCGCACGCGACGACTTCCGCCGGACGCGAGCCCACTCCACCGTGGAGATCGACGGAAAGGAGATCAACCGCTTCGTCGACGGTCGCCTGTTCACCCTCGTCGACGAGGACCGTCCCGCCTGCGAGGCGGTCGAGCTGGGCGGCGGGCGGCAGCGGGTGACCGCCCGCCATCACGGCTACTCGAAGCTTGCCGACCCGGTAGTGCACCGCCGCACCTGGGAGCTCTCGGGCGGAGCGCTGACCGTGCGGGACCACCTCGAATGCCGCGGCGAACACCAGGCGGTGGTCACCTTCCCGCTGGCCGAGGGCGCGAGGGTGGTCGGCGCCGACCCGTCGAGGACGCGCCTGCGCGCCGCCGACGTCGAGATCGCGGTGGTTCAGATCGACGGACCGGCGCTGCGGCTCCGGCCCGAGCCGGGCGCCGTCTCGCCGGGGTACGGCTCGTGCCGGCCGACGGTCGACCTGCGGGCCCGGCTCGGGTTCCACGGCCCGGTGACGTGGGCGTTCCGGTTCTCCGTCGGGGGCGTCGGCCGGTGAACGTCCTCATGGCGGTCGTCTCCGACATCACGACCGACGCCCGGGTCCGGAGGGAGGCGAAGGCGCTGGCCCGGCAGGGGCACCACGTGCGTGTCGTCGCCTTCGACTACGGCATCCGGCGGCCCCAGACCCGGCATGAGGACGGCGTGGAGCTCGTCCTCTTCCCGTTCCCGGCCCGGGGGTCACGCCTGGCGAGACGGCTGCTCGGCGCCGCCCGCTACTGCCTTCGCGCCGGGCGAACGATCCTCGGCACCCGGGCGGACGTCTACCACGCCCACAACCTCCATCTCGCCGTCCCGTGCGCTCTGGCCGTCCGGCCGAGGGCGCACCTCGTGTACGACGCCCACGAGCTGGTCGCAGCTCGACAGCAGGGGGTGGCCCGCCGGCTCACCGAGCACTACGAGCGGGCGATCTGGACGCGGGCGTCAGCCGTCATCACCACGAACGAGTCGCGCGCCCGCCACCTGCGGCAGCACTACGGCCCACCCTCCCCCGTCGTCGTGGGCAACTACCCCGAGGCACCCGCGCCCGCCCCGGCGGTCGACCTGCGAGGACGTCTGGGCATCGGGGGTGACCGCCGGATCCTCGTCTACCAGGGCGGGCTCTACACCTCGGCCCGCTGCTTCGAGGTGGTCGCCGCCGCCCTCGGCCTCCTCCCCCACTGGCACTGGGTGCTGATCGGGTTCGGGAGTGAGCGAGCGAAGGCGGACATCCAGCGGATCGTCGAGGACGCCGGGATCTCGGCCCGCGCCCACCTGCTGCCTCCGGTGCCGGTGGAGCAGCTCCTCGGCTTGACCGCCGCCGCCGACGCCGGCCTCGTGCCGCTACGCCCCACGAACCTCAACAACTACCTGGGCGACACCAACAAGCTCTTCGAGTACCTGGTCGCCGGCATCCCCGCCGTGGGGAGCGACTTCCCCGAGATCCGGCGGGTGATCGTGAACGGACCCTTCGGACCGGTGGGCGCCGTCTTCGATCCCGACGACGTCGAGTCCGTCGTCCGGGCCCTGGTGGAGGTCGAGGCCGCGCTGACCGACCTCAAGGCGGTGGCGGGCCGCGCCGGACGGGCCCTCTACACCTGGGAGAAGGAGAGCGAGAAGCTCGTGACGCTCTACGACCGGCTGGAGCTCGGTTCGACGGCGCCGATCGCCGGGCCGAGCGCTCCGGCCCTGGTGTCATCGCCATGAAGGCCGTGCTCTTCAGCGCCCATCACGGAGAGGTCCGCGTCGACGACATCCCGGCGCCGCTGCCCATGCCCGGCGGGGTGCTGATCGCCAACGCCTACTCGCTGATCAGCGCGGGCACGGAACGTTCACGCGTCCGGACCGGGCAGCAGAGCCTCGTCGGCAAGGCGCGGAAGCGACCGGACCAGCTGAAGCAGGTCGCCACCGCCCTGCGCCAGACCGGCCCCCGGGAGACCTACCGGATGGTGACCGACCGGCTGACCGTGCCGAGCCTCATGGGCTACAGCTGCGCAGGGACGGCGGTGGAGGTGGGCGCAGGGGTCGACGGCATACAGGCGGGGTCGCTGGTCGCCGCCGCCGGCGGCGGGTACGCGAATCACGCCGAGGTCGTCTGGGTCCCCGCCAACCTGTGCGTGCCCGTCCCCGAGGGGGTGGAGGCGCGGTGGGCGGCGTTCGCGACGGTCGGGGCCATCGCGCTCCACGGCATCCACCAGGCGGGCGTCGAGCCCGGTTCACGGGTCGCCGTCATCGGCCTCGGGCTGGTGGGCCAGCTCACCGTCCGCCTCCTCGGCGCCTACGGCTACGAGGCGGTCGGGATCGACTCCGATCCGACGATGGTCGAGCTGGCGCGGGCCGGCGGCTCGCGGGCCCTCCACCGGCACCAGGACGGCCTGGAAGCGGCCGTGCTCGCCTCGTGGGACGGGAGCGGTGGCGACGCGGTGATCGTCGCCGCGGCGACGCGGAGCGGCGACCCGGTGGAGCTGGCCGGCCGGCTGGCGCGCGACCGCGCCACCGTGGTCGTCGTCGGCGACGTGGCGGTCACGCCCCCCCGGCCGAGCTTCTACGGCAAGGAGCTGACCGTACGGTACTCCCGGTCCTACGGGCCCGGTCGCTACGACCCCGTCTACGAAGAAGGAGGCGTTCCCTACCCGGCGGGCTACGTGCCGTGGACGGAACGACGCAACATGGCCGAGGTGCTCCGCCTCCTGGCCGCGGGGTCGCTCGAGCTCGAGTCGCTGCAGCCGGTTGTCTTCCCCGTCGACGAGGCCGCCGAGGCCTACGCCCGCCTGGACAAGGGGGCCGAGCCCCGCCGGGTCGCCATCCTTCTCTCGTACCCGAACAGCCGGAGCTCCGCCCCGCCGACCGCGCAGGGGGCCGAGGTCCGCCCGCTCCCGAGGGCCGCACCTCCTCGTCGACCGTCCTCCACGGTGCGGATCGGCGCACTGGGTGCGGGGTCGTTCCCCGCTCGCATGCTCTTTCCACACGTGGCGCGCCAATCCGACGTCGTCCTGTCGTGGGTCGCCTCCGCCAGCGGCGTGTCGGCCGCCCACCAGGCGCGCCGGTGGGGGTTCGAGCGGGCGGTCAGCGGCCTCGACGACGGGTTGCAGGGCGACGCCACCGACTGCGTCATGGTCCTCACCCGCCACGACAGCCACGCCCGGTACGCGGTCGACGTCCTCCGGAGGGGTCTGACGCTCTTCTGCGAGAAGCCGCTGGCGCTCGACGAGGAGGAGCTGGAGGCGGTGGCCGAAGCGTGGCTCGTCCGGGGAGGCCCCGCCATGGTCGGTTTCAACCGGCGCTTCGCCCCGGCCACCCGCCGGCTCAAGGAGGCCGTCTCAGGGCAGGGCCCGGTCCAGATCGGCTACCGGATCTTCGCCGGCGCCCTGCCCCCACGGCACTGGGTGCTCGACCAGGCGAACGGTGGCCGCATCCTGGGAGAGGTCTGCCACTTCGTCGACACCGCCGGCTTCCTCACCGGCACCCGCCCCGTGTCGGTCGCGGCATGGGGCTCCCCGCTCTCGACCGACGGCACCGCGCCCCAGAGCGTCACCGCCGTCGTGACCTACGCCGACGGGTCGACCGCCTCCATCCTCTACGGCGGCTCCACACCGGCGGGCGCGCCCAAGGAGCTCCTGGAGGTCGCCGGCGACGGGGTGGCGGCGAGGATGGACGACTTCCGCTCCCTCGACGTCTGGTCCCGGCGGACGCGACGCCAGGTGTACAGGAAGGCCTCGAAGGGCCACCAGGAGGAGATGCACGGGCTCCTCGCGCTGGTGCGGGGCGCGGCGGTGCCGGAGGCCGACTTCCGCCAGTCCCTCTGGACGTCCCTTGCGACGTGTCGGCTGGCGTCCGCGGTCGACACCGGCAGGGCGGTGACGGTCGAGCCGGCCACGCCGTCCCTGTCCCAGGCCCTCGGCGCCGATCCGGGCTCCGATGTCGGGAACGAGCGGGCGGTGGCCAATTGAAGCCGCTCCTCGTGTTCGGAGCCCGGCCGAACTTCATGAAGACCGCCCCGCTGTACCGGGCCATGCGGGCGGCCGGCGGGTTCGACCCCGTGCTCGTCCACACCGGCCAGCACTTCGACCGGGCCATGTCCGACGACTTCATCACCGCCCTCGAGCTGCCCGCGCCCGACGTGCACCTCGGAGTCGGCCCCGGGTCCCAGGCCTGGCAGCTCGCGGAGATCATCAAGCGGATGGAGGCGGTCCTCCTCGAGGTCCGTCCCGATCTCACCGTCGTCGTGGGTGACGTCAGCTCGACGTTGGCCGCCGCCCTCGTTTCGGTGACGCTCGACATCCCCGTCGCCCATGTGGAGGCCGGGTTGCGGAGCAGGGACGAGGCCATGCCCGAGGAGCGCAACCGGATGCTCGTCGACCGGGTCTCCTCGTACCTCTTCACCCCGTCGGCCGATGCCGGCGAGAACCTGGCCGCCGAGGGGATCCCCACGGACCGGGTCTTCCACGTCGGCAACGTGATGATCGACTCCCTGCACTGGGTGCTCCCTCGGCTCTCCCTCGCCGCCACCCGAAAGAAGATGGGGGTGGGGGCAGGCCGCTACGGCGTGGTGACCCTGCACCGGCCCACCAACGTCGACGACCCGGCGACCTTGGGCCGACTGATCGGCGCGCTGGCCGAGGTCGCCGTCCGGCTCCCGCTGTTCTTCCCGCTCCACCCGCGCACGCGCCGACGCATCGACGAGATGGACATCGACCTCCGTCGCATGGCGATCAGGGCCCTGCCCCCGGTCGGCTACCCGGACTTCATCGCCCTCCTGGCCGGCGCGTCGCTCGTGTTGACCGACTCGGGCGGGGTCCAGGAGGAGGCGACGGTGCTCGGAGCACCCTGCCTGACGCTGCGCGACAACACCGAGCGGCCGGTGACGATCCTCTGCGGCGGGAACGAGCTCGTCGGTCGCGATCCCGAGCGGATCGTCGCCGCCGCCCGCCGGCGGCTCGCCGCACCGAGGATCGCGACGGCGCGTCCGCCCTTGTGGGACGGCCGGGCGGCCGAGCGCATCGTCGACGTGCTCGCCGACATCCCGCCCACGACGGCTTCGACGGCGGGCTCGTCCGCCCACGGCGGGCTTGACCGCACGTCGGAGACCCGTGTGCTCGAGGAAACGGTCCGTTGAGGGTCACCCACGCGGCCGACGTGGTCCCGGCGGGCGTCCTTCCCACGGCCGCCGACGCGCCGTCCGCCGCGGGCAGGGACCGCCAGACGCCGACTACGGCTGACCGGGTCAGGGTCCGCGCCCTGTTGGTCGGCTCCGCCGCCGTCGCCGGCGCCGTCGGGGCCGGCTCGTTCGCGCTCTCGTTCCTCGTGCTGGTCGGTGCCCCGGTCCGCTCGTGGTCGGTCTCGCCGGAGCTTCGACCGTTCCTGCCCGTGCTCGCCGTCGCCGCGTCGGTCCGGGCGGGGCTGTTCCTCGTCGGCCGGTGGCCGATCGGGCGGAGGACCCCGGGCTGCGTCGAAGAGGTCGTGGACGCGGCCAAGCGATCGGCCATCGGGACGGCGGTCATCATCGCCTTCGCCTTCTACTGGCACGGGGGTGCGGACGCCGACCGGGTCCAGGCCCTGCAGTCCGTCGTCCTGCTCGACTGGGCGGTGGCCACGGCCGGGACGGCGGGCGTGGCTGCGGCGGCCAAGACGGGTCTGAGCCGGCTGCGCCGCCATGGTCACGACGTCCGGCGCGTCGTCGTCGCGGGGACGTCTCCGACGGCGACCTGGTTCGTCGCCAGCGTCGCTCGCCAGCCGGAGCTCGGCTATCGGGTGGTGCGGCACCTGACCACCGGTCTGGGACGGAGCGAGCTCGAGGCGACGCTCGTCGCCCTCGCCACCCAGACGCACGTGGACCAGATCCTGTTCGCCGAGCCGTCCTTCCGTCGGGACGAGCTGAGCCGGCTGGTCGCCGTCCCCGCGCTCTCCCACGTCGAAGTGGGGGTCGTCCCCGAGTTGCTGGGCTCGTCACCGGCCAAGGCGAGAGTCGAGGCCGTCGGCGAGTTCCCCTTGCTGACCCTGCTCCACGAGCCGCTCCCCGGCATCCGGCGGGCCACGAAGCGGACGATCGACGTCCTCCTCGCCGGAACCGGCCTGGTGATCGCCGGGCCCCTGATGTTGGCCACCGCGCTGGCCATCCGGGTCAAGTCGCCCGGTCCCATCCTCTTCCGGCAGCAGCGGGTCGGCATGGACGGACGGCCGTTCGAGATGCTCAAGTTCCGGACGATGGACCCCTGTGCCGACACCGGGGCCCATGAGCGCTATGTGACCGAGCTGATCCGGGGCAACGGGCAGCGCCCGGACGGCGCGCTCTACAAGCTGGTGGGCGACGGGAGGGTCACGGGGCTGGGACGGTTCCTCCGCCGCTTCTCGATCGACGAGACCCCGCAGCTGCTCAACGTCCTGCGCGGCGACATGAGCCTCGTGGGGCCCCGCCCCCCGTTGCCGTACGAGGTCGCCGTCTACGAGGACTGGCACCGCCGGCGCCTGGAGGCCAAGCCGGGGCTCACCGGGCTGTGGCAGGTGAGCGGACGCTCGAGGCTGACGTTCGACCAGATGGTGCGCCTCGACCTCCACTACATCGAGAACTGGTCGCCGCTTCTCGACCTGCGAATCGCCCTGCGGACGATCCCGGCCATGCTTCGCCGGGACGCCGCCTGAGGAGGCCGCCGTGAAGGTCGCCGTGGTGGGCCTCGGCTACTGGGGACCGAACATCGTCCGCAACCTGCACTCGCTCGACGCCTGCACCCGCGTGGTGGCCTGCGACCTCGACGAGGCGCGGGTCAAGGCAGTGCTCCGCCAGTACCCGTCGGTGGTCGGTACGACGGACGTCGACGATGTGCTCGCGGACCGCGATGTGTGCGCCGTCGTCCTCGCCACGCCCGTGCGCACCCACGCCGGGCTGGCCGAGGCCGCCCTCCGCGCCGGCAAGGGCGTGCTGGTCGAGAAGCCGCTGGCCACGTCGGCCCGGGACGCCCGCAAGCTGGTGGACCTGGCCGGCGAGCTCGGGCTGCTGGTGATGGCCGCGCACACCTTTCTCTACAGCCCGCCGGTCCTGACGGTGCGGGACGTGTTGGCCCGCGAGGAGATCGGTCGGCTCCTGTACCTGCAGGCCTCGCGCGTCAACCTCGGCATCCACCAGTCCGACGTGAGCGTCCTCTGGGACCTGGGTCCCCACGACGTGTCCATCCTCCTTGAGTGGCTCGGAGAGGAACCCTGTCGCGTCTCCGCCAGTGGTCGTTCGAGCCTTTCCGTGGGCCCACCCGACGTGGCGTTCGTCGACGTCGAGTTCCCGTCCGGGTTCGTCGCCAACCTGCACCTGTCGTGGCTGGCTCCGACCAAGATGCGGCGGATGACGATCGTCGGCTCGCGGAAGATGATCGTGTACGAGGACACCCACCCCGACGAGCCCGTCAAGATCTACGACAAGGGCGTCAAGCCCCCGGACCCCGGGGACTTCGGGGAGTACCGGCTGACCTACCGCACCGGCGACGTCGTCTCCCCGCGGGTAGAAGCGAGCGAGCCCCTCCGCAACCAGCTGGCCGACTTCCTCGGACGGGTCATGCGGGGCGAGCGACCGGACGACCGCGAGGAAGCGGCCGTGCAGGTCGTGCGCGTGGTCGAGGGCGCCGAACGGTCGTTGGCGGCCAACGGGACCCCCGTAACCCTGTGACCGGCGTCGACGTGAGGGAGGGCGTGGACCTGGGCGCCGACGTCCACCTGGAGCCGCCCTGCGTGGTGGGGCACCCGCCGCGGGGCGTGCGGCCCGGCGAGCTGGCCACGACGATCGGTGCCGGCTCGGTGATCCGGTCGTTCGCCGTCGTCTACGCCGGCGTGGTCCTCGGGGAAGGGGTCCACATCGGGCACGGCGCCCTCGTCCGCGAGGGCAACTGCGTCGGGGACGGCGCGTCGGTGGGCAGCCACACCGTCCTCGAGGGGGCTTGCGTCGTCGGGCGGCGGGCCCGCATCCACTCGCAGTGCTTCCTCGAGTCGGTGACCCTCGGGGACGACGTCTTCGTCGGCCCCTCGGTGGTGTTCAGCGACGACCCCCACCCGCCGTGCCCGAGCTACCGCGAGTGCGGCCAGGGCGTAATGGTCGAGACCCGCGCCAAGATCGGGGCGGGCGCCGTCCTCCTGCCCGGTGTGACCGTCGGCGCCCGTGCGCTGGTGGGCGCCGGCGCGGTGGTGACCCGGGACGTCGAGCCGGGGACGGTCGTCGTCGGCAACCCCGCCCGTCCCACCAAGCGGGTCGAGGAGCTCGAGTGCTTTGCCGGCCTCCACGCTCGAGTGTTCGAGTGGGAGCGGTGATGGCGGAGTCCTTCATCCCCCTCGTGTGCCTCGAGAACGAGACGGTGTGGGACGCGCTCCACCCGGCGCTGCGGGAGCTGGTGACGGCCGGTCGCTTCACCCTCGGCCCCGAGCTGGAGGAGTTCGAGCGCGCCGCCGCCCGGGCGTTCGGTTGCCGGTGGGCGGTGGGCACCTCCTCCGGGACCAGCGCCCTGTACCTGGCGTTGCGGGCGGCTCCCCTGCCGACGCGCGCGTGGGTGGCGTTGCCGGCCAACACGTTCTACGCCACCTTCGAGGCGGTCGTCGCCGCCGGCCACGTCCCGGTCGTCGTCGACCACGACGACGACCACGTCATCAGCGTCGACGCCCTCGAACGGGTGGACGCCGACGCGGTCGTCGCCGTGCACCTCTACGGCCTGCCGGCGGTGACCGACCGGATGCGTGATCTCGTCCGACGGCGCGGCTGGTGGTTGTTGGAGGACGCCTCGCAGAGCCACGGGGCGACGGTGGGCGGGCGACCCACGGGCTCCCTCGGCGACGCCGCCGCCTTCAGCGCCTACCCGACCAAGAACCTGGGCGCGTGGGGAGACGCCGGGTTCGTCACCGGCGACGCCCCGGGCATGGAGGCGGAGCTGCGGTCGCTGCGCGACCACGGGCAGCGCCGGCACCATGTCCACGAGGCGGTCGCCGGGCCCTACCGCCTCGACAACCTCCAGGCCCTCGTGCTCAGCGAGAAGCTGCGCCGCCTCCCCGAGGAGGTCCGGGCCCGGCGACAGGTCGCATCGTGGTACCACGAGGCCCTCGACGGGTTGGGGCTCGACCTGCCGGGTGACCGGGGCGACCGCACGCACGTGTACCACCGGTTCGTCGTGTCGGTACCTGACCGCGACGCGGTGCGGAGACGCCTCGCCGACGCCGGTGTCGGGACCGGGGTGGACTATCCGACCCCCATCCACCTCCAGCCCGGCGCCCGGGGCCTCTGCGAGGTTCCGACCAGGCCCACGAACGCCGAGCAGAGCGCCGGGCGGGTCCTCAGCCTGCCGATGCACGCCCAGATCACCCCGGCCGACGTCGACCGCGTCGCCGACGCCCTCCGCTCGGCCCTCCGATCCCGCCGCCCCACCCGTCTCTCGACGGCATGACCGCCCCGCCGGCCGCCCGAGGCGAATTGGGTGACGAAAGCGGTTGGAATCCAACCACTTTCCCCACCCAGAACGGCTCTCGCGGCTTGTCTGCCTCGGCTTCGTACCTGGCGATGGCCGACGACCTGCAGTCGCGGTGGGCGGCTCGTGACGACCGGAGCTTCGATCCCTACGACGGCTTGGCGGGGGCCCGAGTGCCGTCGGCGCTGACACGTACGCGCGCCGGGCGCCTGGCCGCGGTGCACCTGCACAAGCGCCTCCCCTTCAACGCCCGCCGGCCGCTCGGGATCGTTCCTACCAAGAGCGCGTACACCGTCGCCCACTTCGCCCGCGCCTGCCTGCTGATCTCCCGCCTCTCGGCCTGCGACTCGGCGGCGCGTGCCGCCGAGAGCCGGTTGTGGTGGCTCCGGCACAACCGGGTCGGCGACGGCTGGTCGTACCCCTTTGACGTCCAGACCCGGACGCTCCACTACTCGCGCAGCACGCCGAACATCGTCTGCACCGCGTTCGCGGCCAACGCCTTCCTCGACGCCGCCGAGGCTGGTCGCGACGACGGGCTGGCGGTGGGTACCGCCGCCGCCCGGTTCGTCCTGCGGGAGCTCCGCGTCCACCGTCCCAAACGCGCCTACTTCGGCTACCTCCCGGGCGACGAGACCCTCATCCACAACGCCAACGTGCTCGCCGCCCAGCTCGTGGTGCGAGCCGGCCTTCTGGCCGACCGGCCCTCGATGGTCGAGGCGGGCCTGGAGGCGGTGGAGACGACCGTGGGCGCCGTGGGCGACGACGGTGCCATCCCCTACGGCGAAGGACCGGGCCTGGGGTGGGTCGACGGTCACCACACGGGGTTCGTCGTGGAGGCGATGGCCGACATCGCCGGGCAGGTCGGGCACCGGCCGCTCGAACCGGTGGTCGACGCCACCGCGGCGTTCTACCGCCTCCACCTCTTCGACGCCGACGGCTGGCCCCGTCCCCGGCCCGGCGTCCGGTACCCCGTCGACGTGATCGCCGCCGCCCAGGGCATCCAGACGTTCGCCCGCCTCGGCGGCCAGCACCTGGCGACGGCGGCGGCGGTGGCGCAGTTCGCCATCCGCCGGCTGCGATCGCCGTCCGGGGGGTTCCATTACCAGCGGCAGCGGCTCCACGTGAAGCGGGTGCCGTACGCCCGTTGGGCCGACGCTCCGATGTCGCTGGCGCTGGCGTTCCTCGGCGCTGCCCTGGAGGCCCGCCGCCACCACCCTGCGATGGGCGCACACGCATGAGGATCTGGGTCGACATCGCCAACGCGCCCCACGTCACCTTGTTCCGCCCCGTGGTCGAAGAGCTTCGCCGTCGCGGCCACGACGTTGTCATCACCGCTTGGGACCGCGGTCAGACGGCGTCGCTCGCCCTCGGTGCCTGGCCTGACGTCGTGATGGTCGGGCTGGCGGGGTTCAGGCGACCGATTATGGCCAAGGGGACGGCGATCTGGGCGCGGGGTTCCGAGCTGGCCCGGCGCCTCTGGGGCTCGAACCCGGACGTCGCCGTGGCGCACAACTCGTACTCGCAGCTCGTCGCGGCCCGACGTCTCGGGATCCCCAGCGTGACGATGATGGACTACGAGCACCAGCCCGCCAACCACCTCGCCTTCCGCCTCGCCGACCGGGTGCTGGTCCCCGATGCGGTCGAGCCGACGGCGCTGCGGCGGTTCGGCGTCCGGGGGGCGAGGCTCGTGCGGTATCCCGGGCTCAAGGAGGAGATCGCGCTGGCCGGGTTTCGCCCGTGTCCCCGATTCCGCCGCCACCTGGCGGTGGACGAGGACGCCCCGCTGGTCACGCTGCGGCCGGCGCCGGAGGGGGCCCTTTACCACCGCGAGGCCAACCCGCTGGTGGACGCCCTGCTCCGGCGGCTCGAGCGCTCGGGCGCCACTGTCGTGCTCTCGCCTCGCACCGCCGCCCAGGCGGCGCGCTTCCGGGCGTGCACGTCGGTCAGGGTGCTCGACGAGCCGGTGTCGGGGCCCGACCTGCTGTTCCACTCCGACCTGGTCGTAGGGGCGGGAGGGACGATGACCAGGGAAGCGGCGGTGCTGGGCACCCGCTGCTACACGGCGTTTAGCGGGCCGCTCGCCTCCGTCGATCGCGTCCTCATCCGGTCGGGACGGCTGGGCGTCGTGCGCCAACCCTTCGACCTCCCGCTCTCCGACGTCCGCCGCGTTCCCAAAGCTGCTTGTGAACTCGACCGGGCTCCGCTCACCACCTTCGTCGACCTCCTCCTGGCCACCGCCGACGGGCTCAGCCGGGTGGGCACCCGCCGCTCCGCCTAGTCACGGCCCGGTCGGCGCACCTCCCACCCGTGGCAGAGGGGCAGTGCAGCACCTGGTGACCCCACAGTTGGCGGACCCCTGGCACATCGGGGAGCTGGTCGACCAGCCCGGTGGTGACGAGCAGTCGTGGTGCCGCACCGCATCAGCGGCCACCGAGGGCCCGACGAGTTCCTCTCGCTCTTCACCAGCAACGGCGAGCGGGCCCACCTCCACCCCGCACCACCGCACCAGTACCGACCTGCCTCGGCCGAGCGAGGCGTCCACCTACGCGTATGTCTCCCGTTGCGCCTACTGCGGCGCCGTCAGAGCCGCCGCTCATCTTCGCTTCGCCCTCAGCCGCCCGACGTCGCTCTAGGACGCTCCCGCCCGTTGCAGCGCGTCCCACTCCGGTCCCGACGTGGTGCGGTAGTCGTACACCGACCACCCGAGCACCTTCGACTCACGAACGGCACGGACGAAAGCGGCGACGTCGTCGACGGTGCCCACGTCGGCGACGCCACCGATGAGGTGCACGAGCGCCGAGGAGTCTTGGAGGTTCGCCCGGAGGCGTCGCGCCGCCTCCTCGGCGTAGCGGTAGCCGTCCCGGTAGCCAGAGGCCGCCGAGACCTCGGTCCAGTACGCCATCGGCAACCACACGTCGAAGCTCGCAGCGAGCTCCCGCCACGGGAAACCGGGCCAGAAGTCGGGCTTGATGTCCTCGAGGAGGACCGGCGGGTACACGATCGCCCCCAGGGGATGGCCAGGGGCCTCCTGGCGAAGGCGCCGGGACAGCTCGACCAGGCGCCGGTTGCGCTCGGCGTGGTCGGGCGCGTCTCGACGCCACTCGATGTCGACGGCGATGCCGTCAAAGTGGTGACCGCCAGAGCGGAAGTCTCGCAGGAGGATCAGGTTGGCCAGATCGCGCTCGACATCTCCGAACTTGGGGAGGTACCAGCCGACGACGCGGATGCCGCGGGCGTGGGCCCGCTCGAGGAACCGTCCGACCAACTCGGGATCGACCATCCCGACGATCCCGCCTGGTGTGCGGTCGTCGAGCCGGGCCGCCTGCAGGAACAGCGTCCGCACCCCCCACTCGGCCATGGCGTCGACATCATCCGGAGTGAGCTGCGAGCCCTCCCATTGCCGGTGGTAGGCGAGCGCGTAGTCGAAGACGTCGACCCACGCCCCCAGGCCCTGGTAGGCGGAGACGTCTCGGGAGGACGAGGGATGGGAGCCGTCGCCAGGTGACGGAGCTTGCCGCCGCGGGTCGGAGCCGTCGTCGAGTCCGGGCAACGGCGCCCGGGCGGGACTGGATGACCCGGTCGCTCCCGGCGCGCCGGCAGGAGGCGTCCCAACGACGATGGCACTGGCGACGCCGGCCATGAACAGGACCGCGATGAGCCCGGTAAGGATGGTCGTCAGCGGTCCGCGGCGCACACGGCGACGTTACGTCCGGCGCCCTGCTCTGCATCGTCACCGCGCCCATGCAGATCGGCGGCGACGGTGTCGCTGGGCCCTCGCCGCACGACTGCCAGCTCCCCCGGGATCCACCGGTTGCCCGGCTGGACGGAGAAACCAGGCGCTGATGACGCGGGGCGCTACCGGGCGGGGAACAGGCGATGAAGGATCTGGATCGCGACCGAGCCTTCGCCGACAGCCGACGCCACCCGCTTCACGGACCCTTTGCGAACGTCTCCCGCCGCCAGCACCTCGGGCATGCTCGTCTCGAGCGGGAACGGACGGCGCTCGAGCGGCCAGCCGTCGCGACCGACATCGGTCCCGGTGAGAATGAAGCCCTGAGCGTCTCGGCGCACCTCGGGGGGCAACCACTCCGTGTGCGGCCGCGCGCCGATCGTCAGGAAGAGACCGTCGGCAGCGACCACCTCCTCGGCTTGACCAACGCGATGGCGGAGCACGAGATGGTCGAGAGACCCGTTCCCCCCGCCGCCGACGATCTCCGTCTCCAGACGAACCTCGATGTTCGGGACTTCCTCGACCTGCTGCACGAGGTACTCCGACATCCCGGCACGAAGCGACGGTGCCCTTGCGATGAGCGTCACGCGCTTGGCGTACCGGGCCAGGTGCAGCGCGGCCTGCCCAGCCGAGTTGGCGCCGCCGAGGACGTACACGTCCCTGCCGGCCATGGCCGGCGCCTCGGACGCCGGGCCCCCGTAGAACACGCCGGCACCGTTGAGGGCCTCGAGCGCCGGGATGCCGATCCGGCGGTACGTGGCGCCCATGGCGAGGGCAACGGCGCGCGCGTTCACGCGTCCGCTCTCAGAGAGGATCACGAACAGCCCGCTGTCGTCGCGGCCCAGACCGGTCACTCGTTGCATGAACACGAAGTCGGCTCCGAAGACCCACGCCTGCTCGTAGGCCTGCTGGGCGAGGCGGCCCCCGCTCACGCCTCGAGGGAAGCCGAGGTAGTTGCGAATCAGCGAGCTGGAGGTCGCCTGACCCCGATCCCGCCTTCGTCGACGACCAGCGTCCTGAACCCCTCGGATGCGCCCTAGACGGCGGCGGACAAGCCGGCCGGCCCGGCCGCAACGATCACCAGGTCGAAGACCTCCCGCTCCGGTCCTGGCGGCAGCCGTCCCCCGCCCGCGATCGCAGCGTTGCTCGGGTCCGTCAGCATGTTGCCGTCGGGGAAGATCACGAGCGGGAGCTTGGCCGCACCTCCCGCCCGGGCGATGAGAGCTCGCCCTTCGGGTGAGTCGGCGAGGCAGAACGGATGCGGGAGCGCGCAGCGCCCGAGCTGTTCCCTGAGCTCATAGGCCCTCCCGACCACGACTCGCCGACGACCTGGACGGTGTGCGGAGCGGTGCGCAGCGCCTCCGCCCACTCGAGCAGGACCCCGAGATCGCCTGATGGAAGAGCTCGTCGGGGGGGCCGACGGCCGGACGACGTAGTGGTCGACGCGGCCGTGGGCGATCGCTTCGAAGACCGCTTGGCCGCTCGCACGATCCCACAACCCGCCCCACGGAACCAACAGCGCCCGCTTGGCGTGCGGGTGGAGGCGGGGGACCTCACCCAGCAGCTCGCTACCTGTCATGCCGGTGAGCCACTGCGCCGCCAGGACGAGCGCGACCTGCTCACCAGCAGCCGCCAGCCCCTGGAGCCCGGCCAGCGCCTCGCTCGACGACGGAACGCAGAGCACGCGGTAATCCCGTGCGTAGCGGTCGCGCAGCGTCCGCTCGACGCTCGCCAGGACCCCCGGGTCCTCGTCGACGGCGACAAGGACTGCGCCAGACATCACGGGTACCCCTATGCGCCCGACCCGTGCGCGCGTCCGTCCGAGCGGGGCGGTGGGCGCCCCGGCAATCGAACAGCCGATCCGCTCCTCGTGGAGAAGCCGCTGACCCTCTCGGGAGCAACACCTTTGCCCCAGTTTCGTCGCCTCGGACGTTCTCGGGACGTTCATCCGGCCCGGCCAGTTGCCGGGCATGTCGGACTCTTCGCCGGAGCACCCATCGGAGCGCTACTTCCCGTTGACGTCCTTGTCACCCTTGTCAGCCTTGCCGTACCGCTGGACGACCTGTCGAGCCGCCTCCTGAGCCCGACCTCCGGAAGTTCAGAAGGCTTCGACGCCGGTGTCCCAGAGGGTCGGGAAGACGAAGAGGGCGAGGCCGAGCGGGAGCAACCCGACGCGGACCCTCAACCGGTCGGCGAACGCGGCGAGAGCGAAGCAGACGACCGCCGCCAGGTAGAAGAAGAACTTGATCTCGATATTCATCATCTGTCGAGAGGCCCTTCACGACGGGGGTCTCAGAATAGGCCGTCCAGCGCCGTTTCGGTGGCCTGCCCCTCGCGTCCGTCGTACCCGAGCGGCGGCGCTTGGCGACCGGCGGCGGGAGCACCGGCGGCAGCACGCGAGGCTGTGCCCGGTCTCGCGGAGCGCCGGCCGCCACTCCTGGCCTCGTCATGACCTGCTGAGGTACCTTGTACCTCTATGCATTCTGGATTGAGGTATCGGAGGGCGTGGTGAAGGTCGACAAGGACCTCGTCGCGGCGGCGGCGACGCCGCTCGTGCTGGCGATCCTGGCCGAGGGCGAGAGTTACGGGTACGCCATTCTGAAGCGCGTTCGAGAGCTCTCCGACGGTGAGCTCCAGTGGACCGACGGGATGCTCTACCCGCTGCTCCATCGTCTGCACCGGCTCGGGTACGTGACCATGGAATGGCGAATTCCGCCTGAGGGGCGGCGCCGCAGGTACTACGCGATCACCGATCAGGGGCATGCGGCCCTCGCCGAGCACAAGCGGCAGTGGGTGACCGTGACGCGGGCGTTGGGTGACGTGTGGGGAGGCGCCGACCTGCTGCCGATCGTGCTCTGGAGGGCCTGACCGTGGAGCGGCTGGAGTCGGAGATCGCGGAGTGGCGGGCCTTCGTCGAACGGGGCCGGGCCGTCGATGGCCGTGACGTGGAGGAGTTGGAGGCCCACCTCCGTGATCAGATCGCCGATCTGGACGCTGCCGGTCTGGCTGAAGACGAGGCCTTCCTCGTTGCGGTGAAGCGGATGGGCAGAGTCGACGAACTGTCCCGGGAGTTCGCGCGCGAGCACACCGGCAGGCTCTGGAGGCAGCTCGTCCTCTCCGGTGATGGCGAGGACCAACAGCCTGACAGCCAGTGGGCCGAGGCGCTGGTGTTCGCCGTCGCGGCGGCCGTCACGATCCAGGTCGCCCGCCTGGCCGCGGGGTTCCCGAGCGAGGAACCCTCGTGGTTGCTGCGGAACGCGAGCCTGCTCGTGATGCCGTTCCTCGCCGGCTACTTCGCCCGCCGACGGCGACTCTCCCTGCGCCAGTCCCTGGCGACGGCCGCCCCGTTCGTGATCGCCGCCGTCGTGATCAACCTCTACCCCTACCGTGAGGGGGCATCGACGGAACTGCTCGTCGGTGCGCACCTACCCGTCGTGCTGTGGTTCGTGATCGCCTACCCCTACATGAGCGGCGCCGTGCGATCGCACGAGCGGCGCATGGACTTCGTCCGCTTCACGGGCGAATGGGCCATCTACTACGTGCTGATCGCCCTCGGGGGCGGTGTGCTCGTGGCGCTGACCGCGCTCATCCTCGAACCCACGGGTGTCGCCAACGCCGAGCGGGTGATCGAGTGGGTCTTGCCCTCGGGGGCGGCGGGTGCCGTGATCGTGGCGGCGTGGCTCGTCGAGTCGAAGCAACGGGTCGTGGAGAACATGGCGCCGGTGCTCACCCTGCTGTTCACGCCGCTGTTCGCGGTCATGCTGGCCGGCGCCGCAGTGGTCTACGCCGCGACCGGGTTCGGCGGCGCGTTCGATCGCGAGCTCCTCGGCGTCTTCGACGCCCTGCTGCTGGTGGTCCTCGGGCTCGTCTTGTACGGGATGTCGGCCCGAGACCCGTCCACGTCGCCGGGCTGGATGGACCGCATCCAACTGGTCGCCGTGGTCAGCGCCCTCGTGCTCGACGTGATAGTGCTCGGCGCGATGATCGCCCGGATCGGCGAGCTCGGGTTCACTCCGAACCGAACGGCCGCGCTCGGCCTGAACCTCGTGCTCCTCGTGAACCTCGCCGGGACCGCCTGGCTGTCCACCCGGTTCCTCAGCGGGCACAGCACGTTCCACCGGCTCGAGCGCTGGCAGACCACCTACCTGCCGGTCTTCGCGCTCTGGGCCGCCACGGTCGTCGTCGTCCTTCCACCACCGTTCGCCTTCACCTGACCGCGCGACCTGACCGGGCTTACATGGACGATGGCGAGCACCGCGTCAGCACCTGAGCGACCCCGAGTCTTGGAAATTGTGTATCTCAGGCTCGCGTAGGAACGTGGCCCGTCATCGTCATGGGTTGTTGGGCCGCGGGTCAAAGGTCCCGGTGGCGTGGTGGCAGCCAAGCTCTTCCCCGCTTTCATGGTGCACATGATCCTCATCATGCGGGATACCGAGTTGGGCCGGCGGCGGAGCTTCCTCGTACACCCCTTCGCCTTCGGGGTTCGTCTGGTCGCAGGCGTTCTGGTTCACAGTTCGCCCCTCGGCCTCGGGCTGGTGCGGGGGCTCGGGCTGGGCGGCGGCGCTCCCCCCAAAGAACACGCTCAGTGCCAACGCCACGATTGCCAGGACCTTTTTCATCTCGTTACCTCCTCGGGGGCCGATACAGCACTCAAGCGGGCGCGCAAGCTCAATGGGAAATGTGAAACAGTCCCGGTCACCGCCACTCGCCACTCGCCGTGATCTCTCGGGTGAGAGACTCGCACAGATTGGCCGCTTGTCAAGCGTGGCCCGCCGGAAAAAGCGGCGCTCGCGAGGATCTTTTCGACGTGCTCTCCGAGCCTCGACGCTTCGCGGGTGCGCTACCGCCGGGTGGACCCGGCTGCTATTTCGCGAGAAGGAGCTTCTCGTTTGTACGTTACCCGGCGTGGGTCTCCCTCGCTGACGGGGCGGCCCGACTCTGCCATTCAACGCCGCCCGAGAGGGGTTGCCGACTTCTGCCGTCCCCGTTCTCAGTGTGTGATGTGATCGGTATTGGCTCGGGACATGCATGCATCTTCGGAGAAGAGACCGACGCCGCCACCAAGCGGCCCGCGGGTGGAGGAGACTCGCGTGCGTCGCCCGGTGGTCGTCGCCCGGGCCGGACGGAGTGGACCGTTACGGTGATCCGTCGTTCGGCGGTCGCAGCTTGTAGTGCGCCAGCGACTCGACTTGGCGGAGGAACTCAGGCGTCCGGCGAAATTTGGGTGAGAGGGCTTCGTGCTCTGCTCCGGCGGCCCGCCACCGCAGCACCCGTCGCTCCAGCGGGCGCAGCACGTCGCCCGGCATGTGGGTTCCGCTCCTGGGCAGTTGGGCCAGGAGACGTACCCGACCCACCCACTCGGGACTGTGCCGGAACCGCCGGCCGATCTCGGCATCGTCGAGACCCTCGGCGGCCAGCCGGAGAACCCGGCGCTCTACCGGTCGAAGGGTGCGATTCGACGTGGCGGTGACCTCCGTTCGAGCGACGAGGCCAGGATAGGCGCGAACAGCCCCTCGGGTGCGAGCCATCCCCGGCGGATGGGCCACCGGCGACTCCCGCCGTGAACCGGGTGGCGTATGACCGGGCTTCGATCCGGTGTGACCCGAACGGCAGCTACCCTCCGAAGCGGCGCGACCGCGACCGCCGGCTCGAGGCGCGGCCAGCGCCGCCACCGAGACCCACGAACGGAGACACGTGTCCTCGCACAAGACCGTCGTAGAGCGCTACTTCGACGGGTTCCGCCGGTCCGACCACCAGCAGATCCTCGCGTGCCTGACCGAGGACGTTGTCTGGGACCTCCCCGGCTTCAAGCATCTTGAAGGCATGGACGCCTTCGACAGCGAGATCGAGAACCAGAGCTTCACTGGACGGCCAACGCTTCACGTGGACCGCATGGTCCAAGAGGACGACGTGGTCGTGGCGATCGGGACCGGTGCGAGCGCGCAGACCAGCGGGACGGTGTTCAACTTCGGCTTCTGCGATGTCTTCACTTTCGCCGGCGAGCGCATCCGGCGCGTCGAGTCCTACGTCGTTCCGCTGACGTCGCCAGAGCCGTCACGATCGGCCGGTGCGTCAGAGGTCGGCAACTGACCGCTCCGATGAAGCCGACAGACTTCCGCGCGAGGGCCGGAGAGGGCAGGGACCCGGTTCCGCCCTTCTCGTCGGGGTCGGCCGCGCCTAGCCTGGGCCATGGATCGCCCGTCATGCCCGCTTCGCCGCAGGACCCGCCGACGATCCGGTCCAAGGAGGAGTTATGGCGTTGAACCTGAACAACATCATGCTGGGTTCGGAGGACTCCAAGCAGCTCGCGGACTTCTACACCAAAGTCCTCGGTCCCCCCAATCCCGAGTGGAGTGACGAAGCCAACGGCTGGTTCGGCTTCCACGCTGGGGACGCCGGCCTGGCCATTGGGCCTCACAGCGAGGTGAAGGGCAGGAATCAACACCCGGGGCGCATCATGCTCAACTTCTCGACGCCGGACCTGAACGGCGATTTCGAGCGCATCCGAGCCCTCGGTGCCGAAGTGATCGCCGAGCCCTACGAGCCTCAAGGCGGCGGAGGGATGCGGTTGTGCACCTTCGCCGATCCCGACGGCAACTACTTCCAGCTGACGACCCCCTGGGACTCCGAGTCGCCCTAGCTCACAGTCCTCGGTCGCAAAATGCCGGGTCGCGGCTGCGTGTTACGCCGGCAACGGGTCAGGTGACGTAGCGCTCCAGCCAGGCGTTGAGGGGGCGGGCGGCCTCGAGGCACACGACGACCCGGTCCTTGGCCTTCCTCGTGCCGAGCCAGGCCCCGACGGGCCAAGACTTGGACATCACGATGCCCTTGTGCTTGAGCAGCTCGATGCGGGGGTGGTCTTTGGGGTAGCCCTTGGGCGCCGTCTTGAGGACGTCGTGAGCGCCGACGTCGTAGCCGTCTTTGCGCAGCGTGGCAACGATCGACGCCAGCTCCGAGCCCGACCTCCCATCGTCGACGGCGGCCCGAAAGCGCCGGAGCTGGTCAGGGTCGGGCATGTAAAGGCCGCTGCCCACGAAGAGCCCGTCGGCTGAGAACGCGATGTAGCCGCCCGGCAGGTAGGCGGCGCAGTTCAGCTTGTACGGCGTCTTGTCCTTGCTGAAGCGGACGTCCCGGTAGGGCCGGAAGACGCGGCCGGGACCGAAGTCGTCGGCCAGCTCGGCGAGGAGCTCCTCCATCGGCCCCTTGACGCACCGCTGGTACACCGACTTGTGCTCCTCCCAGTACGTCTTCGTGTTGTCGGCCTGGAGCCCCTCGTAGAACTCCACGGCCTCGACCGGCCAGCCCTTGAACGCCATCTCGACGATGATGCCGCACCCGACGCGCCGGTTCACCCTCGAGGTGACCCACCGCGGCATCGTGCCCAGGTTCCCTCGTCGATCGCGTCGCGAGCGACGCCGACCGCCCGGTGAACGACCTGCCCCTCTTCAGCCTGGTCCCGGCTTGCGACCGGTCACCACCAGGTACCAACCCCAGCGCCGGGCGAACAGCGGTCGGTGGAGGAACCGCCAGCGCACGCCGGCGTGGACGACCTCGGTGGACACGTCGTCGAAGCTCGAGAACAGGGCCCGGGCCTGGCGGCGGCTGTAGAGCCGGACCACGGGGCGGTCGCGCACCTGGTCGGCGCCGGCCTCGACGAGGGCCAGGTGGTCGCGCCAGGTCTCCCGCAGGAAGGCGCCGGTGGCGACGTACTGGACGAGCTTCTGGAGGGCGAAGAGGCTGGCCCGGTGGTACACCGCGACGAGGAACCGGCCCCCCGGCCTGAGCACGCGGTGCATCTCGGCGGCGACGGCCTCGGGATGGTCGGTGTGGTGGATGACCCCGAAGGAGTACACCGCGTCGAACACCGCGCTGGCCAACGGCATCCGCTCCCCGTCGGCGATCACCGCGCTGCCCGGGCGTCCCTCGAGCCGGAGGCGCCGCTGGGTGAGCGCCGCTCCTCGTGGCGCAAGGTCCATGGCGACGGTGGTGGCAGCCATCCCCGCCAGCTCGGCGTGGTCGGTGCCGGCGCCGCTGCCGATCTCGAGCAGCCGGCCCTCGGGGGCGAAGCGGTGCAGGAGCTCGGGGTGCCAAGGCTGCAGCTCGTAGCGGCTGGCCGTCATCTGGGCGAAGAACTCCGCCGTCCCCTCCTCGGCGTCGGCGTGGATCGTCCCGGCCGGCGTCCGGCCCCACTGTTCCCGGGCGGCGGCTCGCGCTCGCCGGCTCCCGTCGCCGACCGCTAGGCCGGGCACGCCTCCACCTCCAGGTCGGTCTCCAGGTCGTGGTCCGCGCCCTCGTCTCCCACCGCCCGCCGGTAGAACGCGGCGTGCGCGACCAGGTTGGCGCCGAGGGCGGCGAGGCTCGCCCACGCCGCTCCCGCCGCACCGAAGCGGGGGATCAGGGCGAAGTTGAGCGCCACGTTGCTCACCGTCAGGACCAGCGCGGCGTCCTGCAGCTCCCGGCCCCTGGCGTGAGCGGCGAGGAAGGCGTTGAACACGCCCGTGACCCCCCGCACGAGTTGGGCCAGCGCCAGTGGGAGCACCAGCCCGACGGCCGGCCCGTACCGTCCCGAGAGGGCGAGGTCGGCGAACGGCCGAGCCAGCACCACCGCCAGGATGGCGGCGACCGATCCCAGGGCGGCGGCGAGGGCGATCGGTCCGGCGCCGATGGTGCGCTCACGGGCCAGGCGGGGGAACAACGCCGCCGCCATGCCGGCGGCCGGCAGGCCCACGGGGAAGGCCAGAGCAGCGGCGAGCGTGTAGAAGCCCACCGTCGACGCGTCGGTGAACACGGCGACCATGAGGACGTCCATGTTGTAGGTCCCGATGCTGAGGACGCGCCCTACGTAGGCCTGCGCTCCGTAGGCGCGGGCTTCCCGGGCCAGGGCGCGGGCATAGGACGCGACGCCCCGCCAGCGCGGCTTCAGGCACAGGACGAGGAGCGCCCACGCCGCCAGCGTCGCCAGGGTCTCCAGCAGCAAAGTCGTGGACAAGCGAAGCCGGCCGTCCCATCCGAGGGACGCGGCGACGGCGCCGACGAACAGCGCCCGTCCGACGACGGTGGCGACGGAGTACACGTGCAGCCGATCGAGGCCTTGCGACAACTGCTCGGCCACGAACCGGAACGGGTAGGCGAGGGCGAGCGGCGCGACGAGGCGCAAGGCAGGACCGGCGGAGACGTTGAACCAGCGGTCCACGAAGAACGACGAGCAGTACAGCGTCAGGCAGAAGGCGGCGCCGACGGGGACGTACGTCACCAGCGTCGCCCCGAACACCTCCCGTCCCCGGGCACCGTCGCTCACCGCCGCCAGCCGGCCGGCGGGGAGGAAGAGGCCGAACTCGAACAGCATGGCCAGGAGCGGGATGAAGGCCGAGACGAAGGCGTAGCTGCCGAAGTCCTCGGTCGTCATCAGGCGGGCCAGCAGCGTCATCGCGACCGCGCCGAGCACCGTCGCCACCAGGTTCGACGTCACGTAGGCGGTCGCCTGGCCCGCCGCCCGTGACCACCGCGCCCGCGTCGACGTCGTGGTCGCTCCCCCGCCCCGCTCCACGTCCCTAGCGGTCCTCGCCCGAGAGGAGGCCCTCCTCGGCCAGGCGGTCGACGATGTCGCCCGCCCTGCGGTCCCAACCGTGGCGCGCCACCGCCTCGGCGCGTGCCTGCTCTCCCAGGCGGCGGCCCCGGTCGGCAAGCGAGAGCACCTGCCGGATGGCGGACGCCAGGGCGCCGGGCTCCCCGGGCGCCACCAGGCGCGCTGTCCTCCCGTCTTCGAGCACGTCGGCGAGCTGCTCGAGGGCGCTGGCGACGATCGGCCGGCCCAGCGCCATGTACTCGAACAACTTGGTCGGCGACCCGAAGAAGGGCGTCCCCGGCAGCGGCAGGTGGGGCGAGGCCAGGACGTCGCAACCGGAGAGCCGCGCCAGCGTGACGTCGTGGGCCAGCGTCCCCGTCCATTCCACGCGTGCCGCCACGCCCAGTGCGGCGGCGAGGGCCTGGCACGCGGGCCGTCCGGGGCCGTCCCCGACGAGGAGCAGCCGGACGCCGGGCGGGAGCGCGGTCAGGCTGCGGACGAGCACCTCGGCGCCGTGCCACGGACCGAAGGAGCCGACCCAGCCCACGACCGCCTCACCCCTCGACCTGTTCCCGATCGGCCACACCGGCGCGGGCACGGCGGAGAGGTCGACGCCGTTGGGCACGACCATCACGCGCCGGGCCGGCGCGCCGGCGGCCACTGCCATCTCGGCGGCCCGCTCGGAGACCGCGGCCACCAGGTGGGCCCCTCGGGCGACCTCTCGCTCGATCGACACGGCCAGGGGGTCGACGAAGCGCCGCTTCATCCCGGCGAACGGTCCAGGGCTGCGCCAGCTGTCCCGGGCCCACACCTCCGACGCGTTCCACTCGAGGACCAGTGGCCGCCGCAGCCGGCGGGCCGCCTCGAGCCCGGACCGGGTGCAGTAGTCGTGGCGCTGGTAGACGAACGAGGGCAGTCGTCGGCATCCCACGGCGAGGGCGGTGGCACGGAAGGGCCGGTTGCTGGTGACGCGCTCCATGTCCCAGGTGAGGCGGCCGCCGCGAGGAACCGGGGGCGCGAGGCTGACCTTGTCGACCACCGCGGCCAGCTGCGCCGGGGGCCGGACGGCGGTGACCAGGCGGACGCAGAACCCCTTCTGGCCGAAGCCCCCGAGGATGCCGCTGATGTGGGTGACGGACCCGCCCACCCGCGACTCGGGCGAGCCGCGCCACATCGCGAGGATCGAAGGCCCGGGTCCGTCACGAGATCCGGCAAGGGGCAGGTCGGGAAGAGCTGCTCTCCGGCCGCAGAGGTGCCTGACCGCTTCGGCCGATGCCAGCCCCGCCCCTATGACGACGTCGGCCGGCGCCGCGCCGAGCGAACGCAGGAGCGAGCGCCGGCTCAGCTCGACCACCCCGTCGCGCTCCTCGTCCACCAGCACGCGCCGGCGAACCGGGGCCAGGGCGAGCGCCAGCTCGTAGACGTGGGGGTGGGCCTGGCGGGGCCACGCGGTGCTGTGCAGGGCGAGCGTCTCGATGCCCGTCTCGTGTATGCGCGCGGGAAAGGTGGTCCCCAGCTCGGCGATCTCCGCACCGGTCAGGACGAGCTCGGGCTCGACGCCCACCGAGCCGAGGAACCGCTCGGCCGCCCACCTCGACGACGCGGCGAGGACGCCGACCCGTCCGACGGGCAGCGAGGTGAGCGAGAGCGACGTGGCGTTCCCTTTCCGAGACGGACGGCCGGCTTCCCTTCGGGTGCGGCGTACGGGGGAGCGAAGGGAAGCCGGAGCCGACTCGATGGTCGTCGACGGGCGCCGTCGGGCCAAGGGGGACTCGCTCCCATGGGGACGTGGGAGGTTTCGCCCACCGAGATCGGGATCCCGGCAAACCTAGGGTTCGGGGACCATGACCGGCCGTATCCGGATCGTGGTCGCCGCCCGGACCGTGCTGATGAGGAACGTGCTGCGGTACTCGTGCGAGCCGGTCGGCGCGGTGACGGTAGGCGAGGCGTCCACCGCAAGGGACCTGGTGGCGCTGTGCCGTGACCTGCGCCCCGACGTGGTCGTCACCGACGCGTCGCTGGAGGACGGCGAGATCGACGACCGGCTGCCCCTCGTGCTGGACGCTGGGTGCAGGGTGCTCGCCCTCTGCGGCGACTGCGTGCCGGAGCGACTGACGTCGCTGCTGGCCGAGGGCGCCTCGGGCTGCCTCCTGCACGACGACCGGCCCGAGCAGGTGGCAGAGGCCGTGCGGGCCATCGCGTCGGGAGCGGCGGTCCTCCACCCCGTCGCCGCCGGCACCATCCTGCGCCAGTGGAGACGGCTCCGCGGGACCCGCCGAGGGGTGCCCGAGCACTGAGCCGTCCCGGTCCCGGCGGCGTCGCGACCTCGCCGGCGGTCCCCCCCCTACGGTCCCGGTGGGGGCCTCAACCCCTGGTTCCCCGCTCCGCTCCCCTCGTAGCTTCGCCGTGTCCGTCAGGGGGTCCCTGGCGCAGGCGCCTGGTCGAACGGAGACGCTTTGGAGCTACGCCAGTACGTGGTCGTCCTCAGACGCCACAAGTGGCTGATCCTGCAGGCAGTCGTCATCGTGTGCGCGGTCGCCGCCGGCCTGTCGACGCTCCAGGAACCGCGCTACCGCGCCACTGCCCGAGTGCTGTTGCACCCGAACGACCCGGCCGAGCAGCTCTACGCCGACAACGCCGCCCCGCGCCTGCTCACCGACCCCGATCGCTACGTGTCCGGGCAGATCGACGTCATCGAGAGCCCGAGCGTCCGGCGCGAGGCGGCCCGGCTGCTCGGCCTCGAGGCGAGGCCGGCGGCCCTGACGTCGGCCGTGTCGGTCCGCCAGGACGGCAACTCGGACGTGCTCGAGATCTCGGCCACCGAGCGAAGCCCGCATCGCGCCGCGCGCATAGCCAACGCGGTGGCGCGGGCGTACATCGAGAACCGCCGGGCCAGAACCGTCCAAGGACTGGACCGGGCGGTCGAGGAGGCCCAGCAGAAGCTGGCCGAGCTCGAGACGCGGATGGCCGAGCTCGACGCCCAACTGGCCGCCCTCGGGACGTCGGGCCCGGCGTCGTCCCGGGACCCCGAAGAGAGGCCGATCACCCGTGAGAGCCTCCTGGCGGCAAGGCAGGCGGTGAGCGACCAGTACCAGAGCCTCTACGCGCGCCAGCAGGAGCTGGTGGTCAACAAGAGCCTGAAGCAGGGCGAGGCGGAGATCGTCTCCGACGCCAAGGCCCCCGCCGCGCCGACGAGCCCCAACCCGTGGCGGAACGGCGTCCTGGGTGCCGTCGGTGGTCTGCTCCTCGGACTGGCGGCCGCCTTCCTGAAGGAGCAGCTGGACGAGCGCCTCCGCTCGCGGGAGGAGGTGGAGCGGGCGAACGGGCTGCCGGTGCTCGCGGAGATCCCTCTCGACGTCGGGGCGGCGCGCGACCTGGTCGTGACGATGGAGCACCCGCTCGGGTCGGTGGCCGAGGCGGTACGATCGCTGCGCAGCAGCCTGCTGTTCCTCGACGTGGACCGGTCGGCCAAGCGGCTCGTCGTGACGAGCCCCGGTCCTGCCGAGGGCAAGTCCTTCGTGGCCGCCAACCTGGCGGCCGCCTACGCCCAGGCCGGGTTCTCGACCATTCTGGTCTCGGGCGACCTCCGCCGACCCCGGCTCGACTCTCTCCTCGGGTCACCGTCCGGCGAGGGGCTCTCGGACGTCGTCTCCGAGCTCTCCAGCTCGCGGTGGGGGCCCGAGGCCCTCGGCGACCGGACCGGCGCGGCAACCAACGGCAGCGCGGCGACGAGGGCGGCGGTCGTCTCGGGGGCGAGGGTGCGGTCCTTCTGGCTCCACCACGAGTTGGAGAGGGTGCTGGCCGAGACGCCGGTCGCCGGCCTGCGGCTGCTGCCCGCGGGCGGGCCGACGCCCAACCCGGCAGAGCTGCTCGGCTCACTCGCCGCCGGCGCGGTCTTCGACGAGCTGTCCGACCTCGCCGACGTCGTCGTCGTCGACACACCGCCCGTGCTCGCGGTGACCGACGCAACCATCCTGGCGGCCAAGGCCGACGGCGTCATCCTCGTCAACGCCCTGGGCCAGACCCGGCGCGACGCGGCGGTGCGGAGCAAGCAGACGCTGGAGAACGTCGGCGCCCGGCTGTTGGGGGTGGTGGTCAACAAGGTGCGAGCTTCGAGCGACTCGTACTTCTACTACTCGGGGTACTACGGGACCGACCAGGCGGGGAATGGCGGGGCCCGAAGCTCGTCTCGTCGCCACCGGGACGGCCGGTCGGGGAGACGGCGCCGGCGTCAGCTGGCGAAGGCGGGCACCGGCTGACGGATGGCCCGCCGCCACCCGACGGCCACGTGGAGACGGGCACGCAAGGTCGCGCTTCTCTCGAGTGCCGCAGTCGCGGTAGCGGTCGGGGCCCTCACCGTCTGGTCCCTGCAGCGGTCGGCGGCCGACGGGGCCGGCCACCTCGAGGACGGGTTGGCCCTCACCGGGAGAGGCGAGACGGGCGCGGCGGAGCATGAGCTCCGGGAAGCGCGGCGCTCGTTCCGAGCCGGCCGCGCCCACCTCGAGCGGTGGTGGCTCCGGCCGGCCCGGCGCATCCCCCTGCTCGACCGCCAGGTCGCCGGCGCCGCCGCCCTCTTCGAGACGGGCGAGGACCTGAGCGCGACGGCGCTGGCGACCGCCCAGCGGGCCGGTCCGGAGCGCTTGAGGCTCGGTGGGGGGCTCCTCGATCTCGACGGGGTGAGGGAGCTCGGCGACGCCCTGGAGGAAGCCTCCCGTTCGCTCGAGCGCGCCGACCGGCGGCTGGCGGACGCCGGGCGCGGCTTCCTCGTCCCGTTCCTCGACGGCGCCCTCGTCGACGCCCGCGCCCGGGTGCGTTCCGGTCTGGGCGACGCCCGGACGGCGGTGCTCGCCGCCCGCCTCGTACCTGCGCTCTTCGGAGAGGCGGGACCGCGCCGGTACTTCCTCGCCGTCCAGACGCCGGCGGAGTCGAGGGCGAGCGGCGGCATCGCCGGAAGCTTCGGCGAGCTCACCTTCGACGGGGGCAGGGTGCGCCTCGAACGCATCGGGCGGTCCCGCGACCTGAACCTGGGCGGCCACCCGCCCGGGCGCACTCTCGACGGACCGCCGGACTACGTCGCCCGCTACGGACGCTTCCGTCCCGAACGGAGCTGGCAGAACGTCACGATGTCTCCCGACTTCCCGTCGGTGGCGCGAGTGATCGAGCAGCTGTACCCGCAGTCCGGTGGTCGCCACGTCGACGGGGTGATCAGCGTCGACCCGATCGCCCTGGCCGCCCTCCTCCGGGTGACGGGGCCGGTGCGGGTGCCCGAGTGGCCGGACCCGCTCTCGGCGGGCAACGCCGCCGACGTCCTCCTGCGCCACCAGTACACGCGCTTCCCCGGCGCCGAGAGGGTCGACTTCCTCGAGTCGACCGCCAAGGCCGTCTTCGACCGGTTGTCGAACGCCACCGTGCCCTCGCCGGGCGCGCTGATGAGGGCGCTGGCGCCGGTCGTCCGCGGCCGGCACCTCCAGCTGCACAGCACCAGGCCCGAGGAGCAGCAGCTGTTCGCGCTGATCGGTGCGGACGGGGCCATGCCCGCCGTCCGGGGAGACTTCCTCTCGGTCGTCGTCCAGAACGCCGGGGGCAACAAGCTCGACGCCTTCCTGCACCGCGCGATCCGCTACCACGTCACCGTCGACCCCGACACCGGAAGGACGGAGGCCGACGCCGTTGTGCGGCTGGAGAGCACGGCCCCCGGCTCGGGCCTCCCGCCGGCAGTGATCGGGAACTTCGGTCCACGGCCCGCCAACCCCGGTGACAACCCGCTCTACCTGTCGATCTACTCGCCGCTCACCCTCCGCCGCGCCGCCCTCGACGGCCATCCCTTGCTCATGGAGTCCGAGCGCGAGCTGGAGCGCAACGTGTTCTCCGCCTTCGTGACGGTGCCCGCCGGCGGTGCCGTCACCGTCACCGTCCGCCTGGCCGGGTCCCTGCCAGCCGGGGACACCTACCGCCTCGACGTGAGCCGGCAGCCCACCGCCGCTCCTGACGACCTCGAGCTGACCGTGCGAGCGCCCGGTCGCAAGGTCGTGGCATCGCGGGGGTTCGCGCCGGGCCAGGCCGCCGGCACCGCCCGCCTCCGGCTAGCGAGCGGCCGGACGTTCGAGGTCGACCTCGAGTGAGAGGGCGGCCTCACCCAAGACGTCGCGGGGTGACGTGCTCGAGCGCGTCGTGCGGAGTCGGGTCACCATCGGTGACGCCACCGAGCAGGCCCAGGCTGTGGGCGCGCCCGACGGCCTGGGCCCGGTTGCGCACGCCGAGCTTCCGGAACAGGCGGGTCTGAAGGTTCTCGACCGTCTTGGTCGCGATCCCCAGCGCCCGTGCCGTCTGCTTGACCGACTCGCCCTTGTCGATCGACGCCAGGATGTCGCGCTCCCGCTGGGTCAGCCGAGTGCCCACCCGCTGGCCTTTGCGGTGGCACGCCCGAAGGACGTCGGCGAGCGCCCGGGTGGCGCGCGGGTCGAGCACCGTGCCGCCCTGGCCCACGGCGAGCACGGCGTCGACGATCTCCTGGGTCGTCGCATCGGTGTGGAGGATGGCGTCGACTCCCCGCAGCACCGCCTCGACCAGGGCGTGATCGCCGAGGGGGCGGTCGCTGAGGAGGACGATCGCGTTCCCCGGCGGCGACGCCGCGGCCCAGTCACCGGGGCCCGGCTCCACCAGCACCGCCACGACCGGACCGGTCCGAGCCGCCAGCTGCTCGGCGTCGACCAGCCGGAACCCGGCTCCGGCGAGGACGTGGTGCACCAGGTCACGGGCCATACCGGGCCGGCCCAGGACGGCGAGCGGGACCGATTCCTGCGGACCCGCCACCTGGCTAGCTCACGAAGGGGGCAGGCATGGAGTGGTCGACGAACAGCAGTCCCCGCCGTGTCGCCAGGGCGACGGCGTGGGCCTGGTTCTGCACGTGCAGCTTGGCGAAGATGCGCTGCTTGTAGTTCTCCACGGTCTTCCGGCTGATGCCGAGCCGGGCCGACGTCTCCTTCGAGGTGGCACCGGTCCCGATGAGCTGGAGGACCTGGCGCTCCCGTTCGGTGAGGCGGGGCCCTCGGGCGTCACCGCTCGCACCGCCGGACGTCAGTGGTATCACCCGGCCCATCTCGCTCCCCCCGCGGACGGCGTCCAGCACCACCTCGCTGCCGCACGACGGCGAGAGGAGGGTCTCGATCCCCGACCGCTGCGCCCGCCGGACGAGCGTGGGGTCGGGGCTGGCGGGGAGCCCGATGAGCCGCAGGGCCCGGTGACGCGCCCGCAAGGAGGCAGCGAGGCGACACGGGTCCCACTCGGTCGCGTCCATCTCCAGGAGCACGACGTCGGGTCGGCGGTCGTCGCACACCCGGGTCAGCTCGACCGCCGTCCGTGCCGTCCCGACGACGTCGACGTCGGCGTGACGGCCCAGGAACATCGAAAGGCCCTCTCGGAACAACCGCTGCCGCTGCTGGACGACGACACGTGCCATCTGGTCTCTCCTTGGGACTCGGCACCTTGAGCAGTTTGACCGGTTCGATCTTCTTTTCTACTATAGCCGTATTGGGCAGCGACACGAGAGGAGAGTGCTCCCATGCACCTCGCAACCGCCAGACCGACCCGCTCTCCCTCGTCGGTGATCGGGCGAGTCGCGCTGGTCGCCGCCCTGGTGGTCCTCCTCGGGGCACCGGTGCTGGCACAGGGGTATCCACCGGCGTCCGAGACGCTGTCGGTGAGCACCTCGGCGGCCCTTCCCGGTGAGCCGGTCATCGTCTCGGGGTCGGGGTACGCCCCGGGGACGACGATCACGATCACCTTCGAGTCGACGCCGCGGGTCGTGGGCGTCGTGCGAGCTGACGGGTCGGGACGCTTCACCGCCGAGGTCGTCATCCCGCCGGACGCCACGCCGGGTATGCACACGCTCAGGGCCACCGGGTCGGGCGACGACGGCAGCACCCGGGTGATCAGCGCGGCGATCATGGTGATGGCGCCCGCCGGGGCGGCGTCCGGTGGTGCCGGTGGTCGGGGGCCCGGGACTCCCGGAGGCGCCGCCGTCGCCCAGTCGCCCCCTGCCCGTGGTGGGGTGCCCGGTGCCCTGCCTCCCCGCGCCGACCCCCCCGGCGCGTGGCACCGACCGGCATCGGCCTCGCCCGAGCCGGGTCGGCGCCCGAGCCGGTTGGGGTTGACCGGTCCCATCGCCATCCCCCTCCTCGTGGCGACCGCCATCGGTTCGGTGGCCGTCGGGACCCTCCTCACCCGTGGGCGCCGCCGGCGTCGGCTGTCCTAGCGGACCGGCCGCTCTGGTGACAGCTCAGAGTCCTCCGTTCCCGTCGGCCTGGTCGACGGCCGGGCGTGCTCCCAAACTCCCGGGCGCCGGGCACGGCGACGACCCACTCTTCTCTCCGGATCCCGACGAGCGCCTCCGCCGCGCCTCGCGGGTCGGGCGGCGTGCTCGCCGCGCCCTCGAGCGACGCGCCGTCGACTGGCCGCCCAACTCCCCCGGCTCGATCAACGCCTGGCTGCTGCTCGTGACGACCAAGCCCCCGACGTGGCGGGACCCGCTCGTGCGGTGGGACGATCGCCCACCCACCCTGGGCCACCCCCACGAGGGGTTCTTCTATCCCGACCCGTTGGGCTTCTGGGCCGAGGTCCGCCGCTGGGCGCTGGAGCTGTTCCGTGTCCGCCGCCCGGACTGGGGCCTCCCCGAGGCTCTGTCCCTGACCACCCTGTTGCATCTCGGCGGCGAGGCGGATCGCCTCCACCACGCCATCGAGCTGTCGTCCCCGCAGACGATCCTGTTCCTCGACGAGCCCTCGTGGGAGACTTCGGGCCTCGCGGTCACCAAGAGCTCCCACCACATCGCCGACCCCCACCGTCGGGGCAAGGTGTACGAAGGCTTCTGGGGCCATACCAACGACGGGCGGGTCATCGGGAAGTCCCCCCAGCACCCGACGACGCACAACCTCTACCGGGAGGAGGACATGCTCGGCTTCCTCCGCTCGCTCCCCCCGCCCCGGTCGCCGACGACGCACGCACGCCGAGCACCTTGACCCTGTGTGATCGGGCACTCTCCCTCGGAGGCAACGCATGACCGGGAACAGTCGTGAGACGCCCTACGCCGGCCCCGAGGACGGGCTCGGCCCGGTCAGTGACGCCCGACGCCCTCGCACCAAGGCCGCGTTCCTCGCCGCCTACGCCCGAGAGGGCAACGTCACCGCCGCCGCGGCGGCGGCGGGGATCAAGCGGCAGACGCACCAGAGCTGGTTGGAGGACGACGACCTCTACCGGTCGAGGTTCGCCGCCGCGTGCGAGGAGGCAACCGATGCCCTGGAAGCGGAGGCCCGCCGCCGGGCCCTCCACGGGGTCGAGGAAGACGTCTACCACGACGGACGGGTCGTCGGTACCCGGCGGGTGTACAGCGACGAGCTGCTGATGTTCCTCTTGTCGCGAAGCCCGTCCCCGGGAAGCTCCTCCCAGCCGAGCGGGCAGCGACTCCCTCGCCCGGACGCCTACCTGCAGGCCGAGATCGACGCCCTGCTGCGAGGGCGTCCGGCCAACGGACGCCACCGGTGACTGCCGGGCTCACCCGGGCCCGAGGGTGTCGTCACGGGTGAGCGACGACCACCCCCGGCGCTAGACGACTGCTGAGCTACTTCAGTCGGGCCTTCGGCCCGAAGCGCTGACCGGCCGCTACGCAGTCGTCATCGCTGGTCACCTCGATAGGACAACGGTCATCCAGGAGGTCGTCGGAGACGACCGCCTCGCCCGGCGGCCCGTCGCTCCCGTCCCCGAGGGCACCGCTGGCCACCTGCGCGTCCCGACACGTCGACAAGGCGCGGCCCCGGAGCACGATGGCGCCGACGCCCGGGGCACCCAGGAGGTTCTCGGCGACCGATTCGACGCGGCACCAGCTGCCGTCGGCGCAACGGACACGGAGCTCGACGGGGCCGACCGGGGCCGAGCTCGAGGCGACCTCGGACAGCAAGGAACGCACCCGCCCGTGGTCCTCGGGGTGGACCAGGTCGGTCAACGTGACGGCACCTCCCCAGTGGGCAGAGGGGGCGAACGGTCCGCCCTCGGGCGCCAGCGAGAAGAGCACCCCACCGTCGCGGGCGAGCAGCGTGAGAGCCTCGGTGGAGTCCTTGTGGAGCTCCCTCCACGTGCGCTCGATGGCCGCCAGCGCCTGCTCTTCTTCCTTGCGGTGGGTGATGTCGGTGAGGATGCCGTGGCGGGCCACGACCGTCCCGGAGCTGTCCCGAACCCTCGATGCGGTGGCCTGGACCCAACGCACGCTGCCGTCGGGGCGTACGACCCGGAACTCGGTGGAGATCGGCTCGTCGCTCTGCGTCGCTCGCTCGAAGGCTCCGCGTAGCGGCGCCCGGTCGTCGGGGTGCGTCAGTCCGAGCAACACGTCGGGATGGGCAGCGGCTTCTTCGGACGAGAGCCCCAGGATGTCGTACACCTCCTCCGACCACGCCTGTCGTCCGCTGACCAGGTCGAACCGCCAGGTGGCCAGGCGCGTGAGGCGGTGCGCGTCGGGAAGGGCTCGGCCCGGCCCTTCGAGCTCGGCGATGTACTTTCCTTTGACGACGATGCCACCCGCTGCCGGGTCGTCGAGCAGGCTGTTGGTGACGAACTCCATCCACTTCCACGACCCGTCGCCATGGGAGACCCGGCACCGGAAGGGCGGGCTGACGCCGGCTGGGGGGTGCTTCGGGTTGAGGTGCTCCGAAGCGGTGGACCGGTCGTCGGGATGGATGCGATCGAGAAGATGCTCTCTGCGCTGCCCGCTCGGAGCAACGAAGGCGTCCGCCCGCTCGTAGTAGGAGACCACGTCTCCTTCGCTGCCGATCACCGCCATCACGTCGCCGGACGCTTCGAACAGTGCCCGGAGACGGGCCTCGCTGGCGGTGAGAGACGAGCGCGCCCGTCGCCGTTCGACGATGCGGCCCAGCTGAACACCGATGCTGGCCACGACCTCCGCGAGAGAAGGGTCGGGGCCCACGTCCGGGTCGCCGACGAGCTCGAGCACCGCCACCACCTCGCGCCCGACGAGCACCGGGACGGCGAAGCTTGTCTTGAAGGTCATGGGGTCGTCGCCGGCTCGACCGCAGTCGCCGTCGCTGGAGGCGTCGAGTCCCCATGCCGGCTGCCCGGTGGCGAAGACCTGCGCCCGGAGTGCGAGGCTCCCGCGTCGCGCCGAGGTCGCCGTCGGCGCGCCGAGGCCCTGGTGGCCCTGCCGGCCGAAGATCCGGAGAACCGGGGTGATCTGATGCGGGGTCTTCGGATCCCGCATATGCAGCTGTCCCATCGGCCATTCGGTGTGAGTGCAGATCTCCTCGAGAAGCGCCCCCGCCGCCTCCTCGAGGGTCTCGCATTCGTTCGCCAGCGTGGCTGCTCGTTCCAGCAGCCCCAGATAGGCGATCATCTCGGGTCTCCGCCCGGCGTTCGCCGGACGGTGCCCGGTCGGGCGACCGGCATCGGGCCCGAAGGTGGCGGGCCGGCCGGTGTCGAGTTGCTTCGCCGACCGCATGGCCGCTTCGGCGTTGGCGATGAGTTCGTCCCCGTTGTCGGCGGGCGGGCTGAACGCCATGCCCAGGCTGGCGGTGACCACGACCTCACGGCCGTCGATCTCGTGCGGAGCTCGAATCGCTTCGATGATCCGCTCAGCCATGAGAGAGGCCGATGGGCGCGAGGTGTTCTCCACCAGCACCGCGAACCGGTCGCCCCCCATCCGGGCCACCGTGTCGCCCGGGCGTATTCCCGTCGCGATGCGGCGCGCCACCGCCACCAGCACCTCGTCGCCGACGCGGGCACCGAGCCTCCGATTGACCCACCGGAACTCGTCCAGGTCGAAGTAGAGCACCGCCGTCACCGACTCCGAGAACCGGCTCTTGGCGAGCGCGTGCTCCACGTGGCTGCGAAAGAGCTCCTGGTCGGCGAGCTCGGTGAGCGAATCGTGGAACGCTCGGCGCAGCAGCTCCTCCTCCTGGGCGTTCGGGCGGGTGGTCTCGCTCCGGTCCACGGGAGTCCCAGTCTCCACGGGCACGTCGGGTTCCTCGCAGTCCCGCTGGAACTCCTCCGGGGTGAGGACCTCGGCCCTGACGACCTCCCAGCCCCGGAGGTTCCACCGCCGGGTCGCCTCCAGCCATCGGGCGGTGGCCGATTCGAGCGCCTCGCTTGCGGTCGTCGCCCGCACCCAGGTCTGGAACGCCACCCGGTCGGGGCTGTGCAGACCTGAGGGATGAGCGTCGGCAATGGCGTCCAGAATGCTCCGGGCCACGGCGACGTCCATCGGATCGCCGGCCCGGCCGTCGACCTCGAAAAGCACAACCCACATCGTCGGCATACGCGCAAAGCCCCCCAGTGATCCTTCGTCGCAGCCGTGCGCTTATGGGACGGCTGCGAAGCGTGAGAACGAATCCAGCTATCGCGTCCGCCCGTCGAGAACCATCAGTGGTGCGACCAACGCAGTCAGCGAATGGTGCACGGATGGTCGAGCCGCAGCAAGGAGGTCCTCGCGCTGCCGCCGGCCGCCCATGGCAGATGTAGAAGGCTGAGCAAGTCATGAGCTGCCTCAGCTAGGCCAACTTTAACGTTCGTGTTCGGACGAAGCCCGCTGGTCCGCCTGAAATAGACCGCCCCGGACCTTCGGAAGCAGGGCGCCGGATCACACTGCTGTCACCGACGCCCGCCAAAGCGAAGTGGTCAAAGCATACTTGAGATCCTGGGGGCTGGCAACCGGAGATAGGAGCCAAAACGCCGTTCGCCGGGGGGGATCCCCCTGTCGCCGGAGCGCGCAGGAAGAGGAGGCGAAGGGGCGTCCGGCACCACTCACGACGAGGATTCTGTTTCATGGGCGACGCCTCGGTACATCCCTTGGGCGATAGCCTCGATTTGATCGCGGCGGAATCGGCGGTGGCCACCGAGCGTCACCATGCACGGTACGCGGCCCTCATGAGCCCAGCGATTGAGCGTCTTGGGCGAGACGTGTAGCAGGTTTGCAGCCTGACCAGGCGTGAGATATTCGGCGCTCGTGGATGACGAGACCATGACCCCCTCCTTTGGGCGACCCGGCGTCGCGGGATCCACTCGGTGACGGGCGGGATGCGTGTATCTTCCTACGATAGACGAAATGCCCGTTTTGCTCAAGGTACCTGTCCTACTGTCGGTAGACAAAACGCCCGCACACCGCACGACATGGTCCGACCGCCGGACGTGCTCACGGGCATCGCCACCGGGGAACGAGGACCACCAAGAGGGCGGCGACGGCGAGGAGCACCAGACCGACCACATCGGCGACCGTGACCGGCATGCCCCCGACCGCGCCGTCCGCGCTCTCCGTCGCCGTGCCCACGGTGGCCGGCTCCCCTGCCGTGCGGGGAGCCGACCGGGCCCCGGCGGCCACCACTCCGCCCACGGTCGGGCTGGCGGCCGCCGTGATCTGGGGCAGCGCGTCGACGTACACACCGGCATAATCCCCCGCATCCGCCACCGGGTCGGTCCCGACGTAGGGCGCCGTTCCCAAGGGCGGGGCGGTCTGCCCGTCGGGCGGGTTCCCGACGTACGGCGGGCCGTTCGGCTGCCTCTGAGCCAGAGCGGTCGTGGCGGTGACCAGGAGCACGCCCAGCACCACGACGGGCACGAAGGCGGCGCGGGCTCCGGGACGCGGCGCGAGCCGTGCCCCCAGGCGCAGCGGGCGCCCGAACGGCGTCGCGGTGACGAGCCCGCCCACCCGGAGGCCGAACCCGATGAGCCCCAGGGCGCCGAGCACGAGCAGGGAGAGGTCGAACTTGGTGAACGCCGTCGGCCCATCGACCGCGCCCGGGCCCGGGTGCCGGCGCAGCTCCGGAACGTTGCCTGGGGGCTCGACCGCCCCCGTCGGGCCGATCGGGGGGACGGCCTGTCGGGGGGCGACTTCGCCGCCGAAGACGCGAACCATCCCGACGGTGGCCACGAAGACGGCGGCCGTCACCGCGAATGGAAGCAGATGGGCGAGCCTCCGGCTGTGCATCCTTGCCCCCTTCTCTCGAGCGTGTTCCATTCGTCCAGCCGCGCCGGCGTCAGCTTCGAAACCGGCGACGGCGGCCATCGGGTCGGCTGTACATGTCCCTGCGATCCCCGCGGTGCCGGTCGGCGGTGTCGTCGCCCCGGTCCTGCGGGTCGCCGCCACCGCTGAACGCCGTGGTGGAACCGCGTGAGCCGATCACCGGCTCCCCGGGCGTGATCCCGCGCCGGTGTTGCCGGCTGGTCGCCGCTTCCGTACGGCCGGTGAGATCTCCGGCGAGGGGTGGCTGGCCCGCCGCTCGCCACTCGGTGTCCTCGGTCTCCCGGCGGACCTTGGCCGGCACGTCGGTCCTCTCCTCGCGCGCCGCGTCGAGCATGCGATCGGCCTCCTCCCGCGCCCGGCCGAGCATCTCGACGCACGCCTGCTTCGCCTCGGCGAGCCAGGTCGTGGCCTGCTCGTGACTCCTCTCGAGTACCAGAGCCGCCTCTCGCTCGGCCTGAGCGATCTGCTCCCTCAGCGTGTGGTCGGCACCCGCCAGCTTGCTGGCCGCCTCGCGCTCCGCTTCGCCGATGATGGCGACGGCGGTGCTCTCGGCCTCGCGGCGGACGAGGTCGGCGCCCACCTCGGCCTCCCGGCGCACCCGCGCCGTCTCCGTCCGAGCGTCCTCGATCAGCTTGGCGGCGAGGGAGCGAGCTCCGGCGAGGAGCTCCTCGGTCCGACCGGCGGCCGCTTCGTAGACGGCGTCCACTTCGGCGGCCGCCCGCTCGCGGAGCTCGAGGACCTTGCGCTCGGATTCGGCGATCGACCTCTGCGTCCTCGCCGCCGCCCGGACGCGCGCCAGCAAGCCGGTCCAACCGACGGCGTCCGTCGACCCCGGAGCCAGCCCCTGCTGGAGCCCCTCCACGGCGGTTCGGACCTCGTCGACCAGCTGCTCGGCTCCGGTGGCCTCGGGGAGCAACCCCCGGTCGTCGAGGGCGAGGGGGGCGGTGTCGGAGGCATGCGGCGAGTCCCCCGGTGCGTCCTCCGCGTCGGGCCCACTCCCGTTGGCGAAGGTGGGCGCCGGGTCGACGCCGGGAAGCGTCCCCAGGGGCCCCCGGGCGCCGCGCTCGTCGCGGAGGTCGTTGCCCGACGTCACCGCGACCTCCGGAGCGCGCGGCGGTGAAGGTGCTGTTCGTCAACGAGAACCTGGGTGGCCACGGGGCGTTGCACCTCCACCTCCGCCGGGCCCTCCTGGCCGAGCACCCGGACGTGGCCGCCCACTTCGTCGACGTCCCGCCGCCCGGGTTGGCTCGGCGGGTCGCCTCCCTGCCGATCCCCGGCCTGGCCCGGTTCGACGCCGACCTCCAGCCCCTTCGCGCCCAGGTGGCCCTGAGCGCGACCGTCGCCCGGACGCTGGCTCGGGTCGCCCGCGACTACGACGTCGTGCACGTCTACAGCCAGAACGCCGGGCTGCTGTCCGGGGGGATCCTCCGTTCGGTGCCGGCGGTGGTGTCGACGGATACCACCAACCTGATCAACGCCTACCAGCTCCCCTACCGGGCGCCGGGGCCGGGCACCGCCCCGAGCCTCCGACCGGCGATGTTCCTCGAGAGGCGCGTCTTCGACGCCGCCACCCTGGTCGTCGCCCAATCCGAATGGGCCGCCCGTGAGCTCGAGCGCTACGGAGTCCCGCGGCACCGGATGCGGGTGATCCCCTTCGGCATCACCGTCGATCCCATCGCCACCGCCCGGCCCGGGCCCGGGCCTCCCCGAGTGACGTTCGTCGGCACCACGATGGACCGCAAGGGCGGTTGGACGCTTCTGCGCGCGTACCGGGAGTCGCTCGCCGGCCGGTGCCGCCTCACCCTGGTCACCCGCGACCGCGTCCCGTCGACGCCGGGCGTCGAGGTGGTCAACGACGCGTTCCCCGGAGACGGTCGGGTGGCCGGGCTGCTGGCCGAGACGTCGGTCTTCGCCCTGCCGACGGAGATCGACAAGAGCCCTTACTCGGTGCTGGAGGCCATGGCGGCCGGTGTGCCGGTCGTGTCGACGACGGTGGGCGCCATCCCCGAGATCGTCGGCGACCAGCTCGCCGGGATCCTCGTCCCGCCGGGCGACCACCGGGCCGTGGCCAAGGCGATCGCGAGCCTGCTCGACGATCCCGACCGGCGAAGTCGGATGGGAGCGGCGGCCCGGGCCCGGGCTCTCGAGCGGTTCGACGCCCGCCGCACGACCGCCGACCTCGTTCGAGTCCTCGAGGAGGCGGTGCGCCAGCACCGTCGGCGTTGACCCGTCGGGTCTCACCGCACACCCGCGGCGGTGTCGACCACGTCGAGCAGGGCGCCCAGCTGGCGGCTGAGTGACAGCCCTTCCTCGACCTGGCGAGGACCGGCTTCGGAGCACCGGCGCCGGAGGACGGGGTCGTCGAGGAGCGCCCGGATGGCTCGGGCGAGGGCGTCGGGATCTCTCGGGGGCACGAGCAGCCCGGCCTGCCCTATCACCTCGGCGGGCCCGCCGTGGTCGGTGGCCACCACTGGGACCCCGACGCTCATGGCTTCGAGGACGACGAGCGGGCCGGCCTCGGGGTCGACGCTCGGGACCACCGCGACCCACCAGTGGCGCATCCGTTCGACGGGATCGTCGAGGCGCCCCAGAAAGCGCACGCGCCCGGCCAGGTCGGGTTGGGCGGCGCGACGGTGGAGGGACGCGACGTACTCGTCGTCCTTGGGAAAGGCGCCACCGGCGAGCTCCAGCACCACGTCGTCCCGCCCGAGGCGCGCCACCGCCTCGAGGAGGACGTCCTGGCCCTTCCAGGCCGTGAGCAGCGATGCACAGCCGACGACCGGCGGGGTCGCCGGCTCGGAGGGCGCCGGAGGCACCGGCCACTCGGTGCCGTTCCACACGACCCGGACCGGGAACGACCGGTCGCCGATCGACTCTCGCACCGCTTCGGAAACGGCTACGGCCGAGTCGACGACCGAGGCCGACGCCCTGAGGACGGCGCGCCACTCGGCCCGGTCGAGGACGCTGTGGGCGAGCCACAGGACCGGCGCGGCCGGGCGGGCGAGGCGCAGGACGGGAAGCACCCGGAGGCCGTTGGCTACGATGAGGTCGACGTGCGCCCCGGCCTCCCGCAGGCACCGGGCAGCGGCGAGGTAGCGACGAGCCAGGACGATCGCCGCCACCGGAGGCAGGCCCGAGGGGAGCATGAGATCGGGCAGCGCCAGGTGCTCGGTCTCGGGCCGCAACTCGTCGGCCAGCGGCCCGTCGGGTGTGGCCGCCACCGTCGCCCACCCTCGCTCCCGTGCGCCGGCCAGGAGCCGGAGCAGCACCTTCTCGGCGCCGGACACCAGGCCGGTGTGGTTGACGGCGAGGAGACGGGGCTGGCCGGTCATGACCGCGGGAGCGCGCCGGTCAGGGCGTGACCGCTCGCGGAGTGCTCGGGCGCGACGAGCGGCGCGGTGGCGGCCGTCCGGGAACGGACGACGCCCTCCACCACCTCGGCGAAGCGCCGCCGGAAGACGGAGGGCGCGAACTGCTCGGCGTGCTTCCTGATCACCGCCGGGTCGAACGCGTCGGGGTCGAAGCGGTGCATGGCGGCGGCCAACGCCTCCACCTCGTCGCGTCGGCCTTCCGTCCGGTAGAACGCGCCGGTGACCCCCTCGACCACCGAGTCGAGCACGCCTCCGACTCCGAGGGCGAGGACCGGGGTCCCGCACGCCTGGGCTTCGACCGGGACGATGCCGAAGTCCTCCTCGCCGGGGAACACGAGCCCCCGGCAAGAGCGGTAGAGGTCCCGGAGGGTGGCGTCGTCGACGTGGCCCAGCAGCTCGATGCCCGGACCGGAGGCGGCTTCCACCGCCGCTCGCATGCGGCCCTCTCCGACGACGACCAACCGCACGCCCGCCCGAACGGCCGCCGCCACCGCCAGCTCCGGGCGCTTGTAGGGGACGAGCCGGCCGACGAAGAGGAAGAAGTCGTCGCGCGGCACCCGCGGCTCGGGCCCGAAGTAGTCGACGTTGACCGGAGGGTGGACGACCTGGGCCTGGCATCCCCAGTAGCGGCGGACCCGGTCCGCCACGTGTCGGGAGTTGGCGACGATCAGGCGGGCCCGGCGGGCGGCAGCGGCGTCTGCCCGCCGCTGGGACCGGGCGTAGGCGGAGAGCACCTCCCGCCCCAGCCGGCCGCCCGCCTCGTGGGCCAAGAAGGCGGAGTCCCAGATCCATCGGGCCGGCGTGTGGGTGTAGGAGACGAGGGGTACGCCGGGACGGCACCGCACCCGGTTGGCGAAGGCGTGATGGCTCGTGACGACGACGTCGACGTCACCGGTGTCGATGCGCGTCATCGAGAGCGGCAGCAGCGGAAGGAGATGGGCGTAGCCCGGTCCCCCTCGGTACAGCCGCTGGAGGACGCTGGTCCGGATGGTCGTGTTGGCCATGTCGGCGGGGACGGCGGACGGGTCGATCACCGGCGCGTAGACCGAAGCCGACGGCCAGATGGCGTGCAGCTGCTCGACCACCCGCTCGGAGCCGGCGAGGGCGGTGAAGCGCTCGTGGACGATCGCCACGCGGAGGTCGCCGATCACCGGCTCGCCACCTCGGCCGAGCGGTAGCGGTAGTAGGAGTAGCGGCTCCGTGACTCGGGCTCCACCCGGTTGATCACGACGCCGATCGGGTTCGAGCCGACCTGCTTCAGCTGATGGACGAGCCGGCGCACGGATCGCCGTCTCGTCCCGTCGGCGTCGACGATCACGATCGCTGCGTCGCACTGCGAGGCGATCGCCAGGCCGTCGGCGAACAGCGCGCAGGCCGGGGTGTCGACGACCACCATCCCCGCCTGGTCGAGCTGCTCGAGCACGGTGCGGAACTGGCGGCCGCCCAGGGCGCCGGCCGGGTCGGTGATCGACGACCCCGCGGTCATGACGTCGAGGTGCTCGTTGTCGGGCGCCGGCCTGAGCACCCGCTCGAGGCTGGCGCCGCGGAGCAGGTCCCCCAGTCCCGGCGTGGAGCTGAGACCCAGCTGGCGGTGGAGCGACGGACGCCGGAGGTCGCCGTCGACCAGCACGACGGGCACGCCCAGGCTGGCGACCGACTCGGCCAGACGCAGGGCCGTGAACGTCTTCCCCGCGCTCGGGTCGGCGCTGACGACGGCGACCGTCCGCAGCCGCTCCGTCGTCTCCATGAACATCAGGTTCGTCCTGAGCGTGCGGATCGCTTCGACCGTCGGCTCGCCGCCGCTCTCCGGCACGCGGGCGAGCACCGGGAGCCCCGTCACCTCGGTGACCGCGTCGTCCTGGTCCTGGGTGGAGAAGCGGTCGCGCAGGGCCTCGACGACGACCGCCAACTCGGCGTTGACGACCAGCGCCGCCAACAGGACGAGCACCGCGTCGCGGACAGGGGTCGGAGACACTGGTTGGCTCTCGGCCCGGGCGGCCGCCACCACCGCCAGCCGGTCGGTGGGGGCGAGGAGCCGCTCGGTGGCCTTCTGCACGAGGGCTTCGTAGCGGTTGTCGAGGGGGACCCGGCCCACGCCGGCGCGGCGGAGATCGTTGAGCTCCCCTTCCAGGCGCTGGATCTCGCTCTCCACCGGCGCCAGCGCCTCGCGCAGGGCCTCGGACTGCTGGGCGGTGACCGCCGCCAGCAGCGCGTCCACCGCGCCGTTGGCCAGGGCGGTGGCGCTGGCGGGCGAGGGGCCGTCGGCCGTGATGGTGAGGAACCCCACGTCGCTCGCCGCCTGGGACGAGAGCCGGTGGCGGGCCTCGCCGGGCGACAGCCGCAGTCCCGAGCGGGAGGCGGCGTCGGCGACGACCGGGCGGGTGCGGGCCAGCTCGGCGTAGTTCCGGGTCAGGAACAGGGTGTCCTCCTCGGTCACGCTCTCGCCCGACACCGCCCGCCCCGAGGTCACGCTGATCAGGGCCTTGGCCCGGTAGACGGGGGGCCGGGTGACGCTCCAGGCGTAGGCCAGCGACGCCACGAGGAGCGACGCCAGCAGCACCGGCCAGCGGCGCCGGTAGATCACCCTGAAGTGGTCCATCAGGTCCATCGCCCTGGGTACTATACCCGAGTTGAGTCGAATGTCCTATTCGGTAATTACGTCCAGAAAGGCCGACGACCGCGCGCCCTTGTTCGCCGTCGCCCTGCTCGGCCTGAACGCCGCCCTCCTGCTCCTCGCCTACGCCGGCGGGTTGCCCGCGGTGGTGGCGGCCGCCGTGCTCGGGCCGGTGGGGTTGGCCCTGGCCCGGCGCCCGCAGCGAGGGATCATGCTCCTCGCCCTCCTCGTGCCGTTCGACGGTCTCCTGCTGCTCGCGCCGTCGCTCCCGCCGGCGGCGGCGGGGTGGAAGGAGGCGCTCCTTCTGGCCACGCTGGTCGCCACCTTCGTCGCGCCGCGGGAGGCCCGGGCGGCGAGGCCGCCCCGCCCGTCGTGGGCGCCGGCGGTGATCGGGCTCCTGGCCTTGGCGGTGCTGTCGGCCCTGGCCGTGGGCGGGCTCCAAGCGCTGTGGGGGCTGAAGGTGGCCTTCTTCTTCGTGCTGGTGGTGGCGGTCCTGTGGCGGTGCCCCCTCGACCGCCGGGAGCGGGACCGGCTCGTCACCGCGCTCCTGGTCGTAGGCGTGATCGCCGCCCTCTACGCCATCGCCCAGCAGGCCATGGGCCACCGCCGGCTCGCCGCCCTGGGCTACGAGTACAACACCGTGATCCGGTACTCGGGCGGGTTCCTCCGCTCGTTCTCCACCTTCACCCAGCCCTTCGGCCTGGGCTACTTCCTGATGCTCGTGCTGCTGGTCGGGGCGGCGCATGCGCTGGGAGAGCCCAGGCGCCTACGGAGCCGGGCCTTCGTCCTCGCCGCGCCCGTTCTGGCGATGGGACTGGCCCTCACCTTCGTCCGGGGGGCGTGGGTCGGCCTGGCCGTGGGGCTGGCGTACCTCGGGTTCACCCGCTTCCGCGTCCTGCTCCTAGGCCTCCCCCTCGCCGCCATCGCCCTGCTGTTCCTCCCGACCGAGGTCTCGTCGGCCGCACTGGCGCCCAAGAGCGGCCTCCAGCGGGTGGAGGCGTGGCAGGAGAAGCTCTCACGCATCACCGCCCACCCCCTCGGCGTGGGGGTGGGCGCCAGCAGCTCGGCGTCGGAGAAGGTCACCGAGGCCACGGGGACCGGGGAGATCTTCCACCCCGACAACCAGTACTACAAGGCGGTGTACGAGCTGGGCGTGCTCGGGCTGTGGCTGCTCGTCCTGCTCTTCGTCGCCGCCTTCGCCTCAGCCCACGCCCGGGTGGCGGCGTCGCCGCCGAGTGACTCGCTGTTCGCCCTCTCGACCGCGGCGATGGTGCTGGCGGCGGCGGCCGCCTCGTTCGTCGCCACCTATCTCGACATCTTCCCGATGGACGTCTACTTCTGGCTCTTCCTGGCCGTCGTGCACACGACACCGGGTCGTCCGGCTTCAGCGTCGCCGTGACGGACATCCGCCCCCGAGTCGTGTACCTGGACCAGTCGGCCCAGCTCTCGGGGGCGCAGCTGGCGATGCTGCGGCTGGTCCCCGCGCTGCTGCCGTGGGTGGACGCCCGCGCCGTGCTCGCGGAGGACGGACCGCTGGTGGCCCGGCTGGCGGCGGCGGGCGTGCCGACCGATGTCCTCCCCCTGCCGGACGGGGCCCGGCGGGTGCGTTGCGAGGACGTCCGCCCGGGGCGCCTCGGCGTCCGCAGTGTCGCGGGCGCGGCGACGTACGTCGTCCGCCTGACCCGCCTCCTCCGGCGCCTCCAGCCCGCCGTCGTGCACACCAACTCGCTCAAGGCGGCGATCTACGGCGGCCTCGCCGCCCGGGCCGCCCGAGCCCCCGTCGTCTGGCACATCCGCGACCGCATCGCCCCCGACTACCTGCCGTCTCCGGCGGTGGCCCTCGTCCGGGCCCTGGCCCGGCGGTTGCCCGCCGCCGTCATCGGCAACGAGACGACGCTGCCCACCCTGGGCGCCTGCCCGTGCCCTCTCTTCGCCGTGCCCGACCCCGTCGACCCGAGGTGCTTCGAGGTGCGGCGGGAGGAGCGCGCCCCCCACCCGTGGCTGCGCGTCGGGATGGTCGGTCGCATCACCCGGTGGAAGGGCCAGGACGTGTTCCTCACCGCCTTCGCCCGGGCCTTCCCCGAGGGGGCCGCGGTGGCCGTTCTCGTCGGTGCCCCGCTCTTCGGGGAGGACGAGTACGAGCGTGAGCTCCACGAGCTCGCCGGTCGTCTGGGCATCGCCCACCGGGTCGAGTTCAGGGGCTTCCGGGAGGACGTCGCCGCCGAGCTGGCGACCTTCGACGCCGTTGTGCACTCGTCGGTGCTGCCCGAGCCCTTCGGTCAGGTGGTGACCGAGGCGATGGCCGCCGGGCTACCCGTCGTCGCCGCCGACGCCGGCGGACCGTCGCTCATCATCACCGACGGGGTGGACGGGCTGCTCACGCCGCCCGGCGACGCCGATGCCCTAGCGGCCGCCCTTCGTCGCCTCGCCGGCGACCCCGCCCTGCGCGCCCGCCTCGGCGAGGCGGGCCGGCGCCGGGCGGGCGAGTTCTCCGCTGACGCCGCCGCCCGTCGGGTTCTCGACGCCTACGGCGTGGCGATCTCGCCCGGCGGGGGGGCCGCCCCCGGTGCCGGAGCGGGGAACCTTCGCCTCGTTTCGCGCCCCGGGTGAGTGCCTGCTCATCTCGCCGACGCAGGGTCGCCGGCTGAGGAGCTCGGGCGAGAAGCCGGGAACTTTTCTTGATCCGGCTCGCTCAGCTCCGGGCCGGCGTCGACACCAGCCGGTGCAAGCCTCCGCCTCGGGACAGGTGCGTGACGTGCACCACCGCGAGGTAGAGGAGGCCGGAGACGGCGGCCGCAACCGGCCACGGCACCCACCCACCCAGGACCACCGCCACCGCCGCGCACAGGGCTCCGGCGGCGACGGCCAGGGCGACCATGCCGAGGGGCAGCGGGCGCAGGGCATCCATCCGGGAGACGGGCGCCAGCACGATTCCGACCACGAGGAGCTCGGTGACGACGGTGGCCAGCGCCGCCCCCACGTACGAGTGCGCCGGGATCAGCCAGAGGTTGAGGAGGACGTTGGTGGCCAGGCCGGCGAGGGCCGCCAGCGGGTAGAGCCGGTAGCGCCCGGTCGCCACCAGGACGGTGAAGGCCAGGCGACCGAAGGCACTGAGGCACTCGGCCGCGACGACCAGGCGAGCGGCGTCGGCGCCCACCGCGTACTCGCGGCCGTAGAGGAGGGTGATCGCCGGTCGGGCGAACACCGCGAACTCGACGGCGACCAACGTCCCCGCCACCACGAGCAGGGTCAGCGCCCTCCGGAACGTGTCCGCGAACGTCTCGAGGTCGTCCGGCCAGGCGCGCACCAGCAGCGCGAGGAGCGGGACCATCATCGCGGTGGGCAGGTAGTGGAACAGCTCCACGAACTTGTAGGCCACGCCGTAGATCCCGACGGCGGTGAAGTCGTCGAGCTTCGAGAGCATGATGGCGTCGACCCGGAAGTACAGGGTGGCCAGCACGACGCCGGCGGCCAGGGGGGCGGCCTCCTTGAGCAGCGCCCACCACGTCGCCAGGTCCACGTTCAGCCGCACGGGCTGGAGCCGCCGTACCCGCCGCACCTTCCACGCCAGGATGACGACCTCGCAGGCCACCGCCGGCACCGTGAGGAGCACGACCGAGCCTCCGGCGCTGACCAGGGCGACGACCAGGGCGATCTGGGCGAGCTGTCCGAGGACGTTGCCGACGGCCACCGTTCCCATCTGGAGGTGGGCCTGGAACACCCCCTCGACCGCGTGCGAGGGGGTCGCCAGGACGACGACGAGCCCGGCCACCGCCGTCGCCCGCACGACCTCGCCCGGATAGTCGGCGAAGACGACGAAGGCCAGCGCCGCCAGGTAGGCCAGCAGGCCGAGGAGACCCCGGAGGACGACCAGGGTCCCGGCAAACGTGGCCCGATCGCGCTCGCCGTCCACCAGCCCCTTGATCGCCACCCGGCCGAGCCCCAGCTCGGTGAAGACGGCGAGGAGTCCGAGCAGCGAGAAGACGAAGGAGAAGGCCCCCCACTGCTCGACCGAGAGGTGACGGACGATCAGGACGGTCCCCGCCCACCCGAGGGCGGCGACGACGTAGCGCGCGCCGACCATCGCCGCGGTGTTGGCGACCAGGGCCCGTCCCGGCTCGGCGGGCGCCGGGACGGCCGTCTGCCTCCGGCGCTCCGCCGGCTCCTCGATGGGACCCCGCCGGCCGATCGGTCGGAGGGTCGGCGTCCTCACCGGAGCCGACCGCTCGGCGTTCGTTCGACGTCGCGGGCGCCGGCGGCGTGCTCTCGGCGGGCGAGGTGGGCCAGCTCCGACGCTCGGGAGGGGGCGACCCTTCCGGCGGCGACCAGGGCGTCCACGAGGAACCCGAGGTCCTGGCCGGCTGCGCCCCAGCGGGCACCGGCCCAGTCCACCACGCCGACGACGGCGTCACCTTCCACCAGCAGGTTGCCGAGCCAGTAGTCGCCGTGTACGAGCACCCGCCCATCCGGCTGCTGGGTCGCCCGGTGCAGCCGGCCGAGGACGCGGGCGGCTCGGCCGACCCACGTCGTCAGCTGCGGCTGATCGAGCCGGGACAGGCACAACGGTCGGCCCCGCAGCCAGCTCTGGCAGGTGCCGTCGTCGGCGGGGCGCCCGAGGAGGCGAGGAGCCAGCGCCACGCCGGCCCGCTCCAGGACCTGGAGGGCCATGGCCTCGCTCTCCGCCGCGGCGGGTGACCGGTAACGCTTCTCGAGCTCCTGGGGTGGCTCGCCGCGAAGGATCTTGACCTCGCGGCTGTCGGCGTAGCCCAGCCGGGCGGTCGGCGGCGTCAGCTGTGGCTCCCACCGCCGGTATGCAGGCGAGGCGATCACCATCCACGCCGGGACCAGCCCGGCGGCGGCGCGGCGCTCGGCCAGCTGTCGCAACGCCTGCAGGGCGGGGGCGCGGCCTCCCTCGACCCGCACGGACGCGGCTTGGAGGACGGCCGCGGCGGCGCGGGGCGCCTCCAGGTCGAAACAGGTGACCGGTGCGATCGACGACGGCAGCAGCCCGAACCGCTGCTCGATCGCCAGCCCTTCGCTCTCGAGCAGACGACAGAGTCGGCCCACCAAGGGGGTGACGGTCGTCCCGACCGGCCGTCGGCGCAGGCGGTCCCCGACTCGCAAGGGGCTGAGGGGATTGTCGGCGATCACGACCAGGCGGCCCCCGGGGACCAGGGCCCGCACCAGCCGGCGCACGCGGGCACGAACGGCGCCGGGCTCGCCCGACCCCACGGTGCCGTCGAGGATGACGACGTCCCACCGGGAGCCGTCCCCGGCGAGGTCGTCCTCGGCCTCGACGCGGACCTCGGCCCGGCAACCGTCCAGCACGGAGCGCCGCACCGCGGCTCGGCCGATGTCGGCGTCGGCGACGCCGAGCAGCGAAGCGGTGTCGGCGAGGAGCGGGCCGGTTCGTCCCGGCGAGTGATCGAGGAGCAGCACCCGGGCGCCTTCGAGGCCGTCGATGAGGTCCACCCACGCCCCCGCCCACGGCCGGAGCAGCCGGGCGTGGGCGCTCGGCGTCACGCGGCCTGGGCGCCGGGGCGCCACGTCACCAGGCGCGCCGCGTCGTCCCGCCACTCGGCCGTCCCGTCCCGCCAGACGATCGGGGGCACCCGGGCCGAGGGCGTCACCAGCACCGACCCTCGAGGCGACGGGAGCCGGAAGCGGACCGTGACGGTCCTCTCCTCGCCTCGACCCAACAGCACCCTCGCCGCCACCATGCTCGTCGGGCCGTCGGGGCCAGAGGCGAGGAGCGACGGGACGCCGTCCACGACGATGTCGTGGGCGTCGCCAGGGACGTTGACCACGAGGATCCCCAGGTACTCGCCGGCGCGGGCGCCGCTGTCCGGATGGGGGCCGGCGGCATACACACCGAGCCCCTCGGGTGCCCGGTTCCGAAGGGTCGCCCGCAGCACGACCTCGGTCGAGTCGTGGGTGACCAGGAAGGCGAGCTGTCCCTGTACCGCGAGGTGGGGGTCGAGCTTGTTGCCGCCCCGGTTCAGGACGCTGAGGGCCACCGAGTTCGGCGCCATCTTCCCGCTGATGCCGGCCGCCTCCCAGCCCGCCTGCTCCCTGGGATCGGTCGACCAGGCGAGGACGTGGCGCCCCCGGGCGGCGAAGGCGAGCCGGGCGGCCAGGCGGGCGGCGTCGTAGGAGCCGTCCTGGACGGCCCGCAGCACGGCGGCGGAGATCTGGCCGAGCTGCTCTCGCCGGGCGGCCTGCTGGCCGGGGCTGAAGTCGAGCCCCGTGTACTGCCCCTCGAGGAGGTAGCCGACGACCGTCTCCTCGGACACGACCCGATCGCCGACCTCGACCGGCCCGGTGGCGGCGAGCAGTGCCTGCAGGGCGGCGACGTCGAGCGCCAGCACCCCGTCCACCTGCTCGCCCGTACGGCGAGCCCACATCTCGGCGGCCATTGGCGCCACGGCGTCGAAGCGTGGGGACGTCGCCAGGTTTCGCCACTCCCGGCCGGGGCGCATCCAGCTCCAGTGCCGGGCCACGTCGCGCTCGAGGGGTACCCCCTCGTCGTCGAGGAGCAGCTCCCCGGTGGGCACCATGGACGAGAGGGTCAGCGTGCCGTCGGCGGTGCTCAAGGTCCCGGCGCTCAGGAACATCCCCGAACCCGCCCGCATCTCGGCGTTGTTGGCGGCGAGGAGCAGGTAGCGCCTGGGCCCGGCGAGGAAGTCGGCCACCGTCGCCGCCGCTCTCTCCGCCCGGGCGAGGGCGGCGCGGGCCTGCCCTAGCTCCCGCTGCAAGGCGGCCGACCGCTCGGCCAGCGGAGCGAGGACCCCTCGCGGTCGCTCGATCGCCACCCGGGCGAGGGCGTCGTCCGTCCGTGACGCCAGACCGGCCAGCTCCCGCAGCTGGGTTGCCCGTCGCTCGGGCGCCGGGCGCCGGGGCCCCAGGAGATCGCCGGCCTCCTGGGCGGCCGCCGCGGCGATGCCCGTCAGCTCCTGGGCGGAGCCCGCCAGGGCGGCGAACGACCGGACCTGCCGCCCGACCACGGGCACCGCCCGAACGGGCGCGGCGAGGACCCCGCCGGACCGCCGACGGGCGGCGGCGAACGACCGGCGGGCGCGGTCGAGGTGCTCGGCCGCGTCGGGCACGGTCAGGTCGCCCCCGTCCCCGGGCGGTCGGACGGCCTCCACCGCGTGGGCCCCCGACCGGGCGTCGAGCAACGCCAAGGCCACCTGTGCGGCGCCGGTGACGAGCCATGCGGCAGCCGTCAGGAGGACGGCCCGGAGCACCCGCCGCCGGGACGCGGTCGTCCTGGCTACTCGGCGTTTCGACCGGAGACGAGCGCGGGGATGGTCAGCAGGGCGATCTTCACGTCCAGCCACGGCGTCCAGTTCTCGATGTAGTAGTTGTCCCACTCGATGCGGTCGCTCAGGCTCGACTTCCCGCGCAGCCCGTGCACCTGGGCCCACCCGGTGATCCCTGACTTCACCCGGTGCCGGTCCCCGTACCGGTGGACGTGGTGCTCGAACGCCGCCGCCAGAGACGGACGCTCCGGGCGCGGGCCGATGAAGGACATGTCGCCCCGCAGCACGTTGAGCAGCTGGGGAAGCTCGTCGATCGACAACCGCCGCAGCCACCGGCCCAGAGGGGTCCGTCGGTCGACATCGTCCTGCGAACGCTGCTGCAGCATGGCCGCGGCCGCCGCCTCGCCCGGCTCCCCCTTCCCGTCCCCGGTGTCGTCGGTCATCGTCCGGAACTTCAGGATCTCGAACTCCCGGCCGTCGAGCCCGACGCGACGCTGGCGGTAGAGGACCGGCCCGGGTGAGCTGAGCTTGACGGCAGCGGCCACGACGAGGAGCAGCGGCGCCAGGACCACCAACGCCACCGCCGCCAGGACCCGGTCGAGGACGTACTTCGCCGTGAACTGCCAGCCCCTCGGATCGCTCTGGTGGACCTGCAGCAGCGGCAAGCCCCCGAGGTGGTCGACGTCGGTGCGACTCGTTACCTGCTCGTACAGGCGCGGCACGACCGACACCCCCAGCCCCAGGGCACGGCATCGCTGGGCCAGCATGAGCATCGCCGCCGGGGACGAGTTGCAGAAGCCGAGGACCACGTGGCCGATCTCGTGCTCGTCCACGTGGCGCTCGAGGTCGTCGGGGGAACCGAGGAACGGGATGCCAGGTTCGTCGTCATCCTCGCCGGGTGGCGCGGTGTCGAGGAACCCGACCGGCAGGAGGCCCGAGTGTGGGCGCTCCAACAGGCGCCGGGCGAGGACCTGGCCGACCTGGTCGCAGCCGACGATCAGCGTCCGGAGCCCGGGTCGGACGGGACCGCGACGACTGAGCGACTGCCCGAACCGGGCGACTGCCAGGTAGACCGAGACGAACGCCCACGACCGGACCGTCTGGGCGCCGAGCTCCGCCGCCGGGCGGACGAGGACACGGGCGGTGACGACCATGGCGGCGGCCGTGGTGGTGGCCCCGAGCACCTGGGCCAGCTCGTCGAGGAGCGAGGAGCGGATCCGGAAGCGGTAGTACCCGCGGTCGCACAGCAGCAGGACGGTGAGACCGCCGAGCGCGAGGGCCCAGGCCAGCTGGGGGGCACCGGCGCCGGCGAGGACGGTGCCCGTGGCGGCGGCAACCGATCCCAGCGTGACGGCCAGGGCGTCGGCCAGAAAGGCGGCCACCAGCCCGCGCCGCCGGTACGTGGCCGCCCCGGCGTCGCGGCGTCGCGCGTCGAGGTCGGCAGCGGCCTCGGCGACCTGGACACTCTGGACCGCCTCGACCGCCTCGGGCAGCGGCAGGGCGACCGGCTGGGTGAGCACGCCCATCACGTTCCCTGTGGACACACTGCCCAAACGGAACTAAACGGACAATTTCCCCCCACCCGCACCCCCACTCACCGAGCACGGAAGGGCTCCGCGTCGGGGGGCGGAGCCCCCCAACGTCGCGCCGTTACCCCTCGGTCATCTGCTGGACGAGATCCTCGATCTCCTGCCGCTTGAAGCGCCGGTGCCCGCCCAGGGTGACCATGGAAGGGATGCGCCCCTCCGCCGCCCAACGGACGACGGTCTTGGCCGTCACCCCCAGCATCTGGGCCGCCTCTCGGGGCGTGAGGTACTCCCGCTGCGCCGCGTCCACCAGCCACCTCCCCAAGCCGACGCCTGACCCCCAAACTAGTCCCAGCCTCGCAGCTACGAGGTGACCACTCCTGGCGCCGGGCCGCCGGCCGGCTAACGGGACCGTGAGGCGAGGCGCATGCGGCGCGACGGTGCTTCGGGGACGGGCACCGCCCGGCCCGGGCCCTGCAGCGCGGTCATGGGTAGGGAGACGCCCGTCTCGGCCAGCTTGTCGAGGAACTTGGGCCGGAGGCCTGTCGGGACCAGCGTCCCGGCACCCGGGTCGGCCCCGGGTGACTGGTCGGGCTGGAACCGGAACAGCTCCTGGAGGAGGATCGTGTCGCCCTCCATGCCCTGCACCTCGGTGACCGACGTCACCACCCGGCGTCCGCTCGGAAGGCGGTCGAGGTGCATGATGACGTGCAGCGCGGAGACGATCTGCTCGCGGATTGCCCGGACGGGCAGGTCGTAGCCCGCCATCAGCACCATGGTCTCCAGCCGGCTGATGGCATCACGTGGGCTGTTCGAGTGCACCGTGGTCATCGAGCCCTCGTGGCCGGTGTTCATGGCTTGGAGCATGTCGAGGGCTTCGGCCCCCCGCACCTCGCCGACGATGATCCGGTCGGGGCGCATCCGGAGGGCGTTGCGCACCAGGTCGCGGATCTTGACCTCACCGGCGCCCTCGGCGTTGGGGGGCCGGGCCTCGAGGGCCACGACGTGGGGCTGCTGGAGCTGGAGCTCGGCGGCGTCCTCGATGGTGATGATCCGCTCGCCCTCCGGGATGAAGGAGGAGAGGACATTCAGGTTCGTCGTCTTCCCGGTGCCCGTCCCCCCGGACACGAGGATGTTGAGCTTGCCCCGAACGCACGCCTCCATGACCGTGGCGAGCTCGGGGGTGAAGGCGCCGAACCTGACCAGGTCGTCGACCTTCAGGGGGTCGGCGGCGAACTTGCGGATGGTGAGGGCGGCTCCGTGGAAGGCGAGGGGCGGGATCACCGCGTTGACCCGCGAGCCGTCCGGGAGGCGGGCGTCGACCATGGGCGCGGACTCGTCGATGCGGCGCCCGACGCCCGACACGATCTTCTCGATCACCTGGTGGTAGTGGGCCACGTCGGTGAACGTCACGTCGACCCGTTCGAGCCGCCCCTTCCGCTCGACCCAGATGTCGTCGTAGGCGTTGCACATGATCTCGCTGATCGACTCGTCGGCGAGCAGGGGCTCCAGCGGCCCATAGCCCAAGGTGTCCTGGATCATCTCCTGGACGAACTTCTGCCGCTCCCGTGGCGAGACCTTGACGTCCTCCCGCTCGAGGATGCGGTCGAGGGCGCTCTTGACCTCGTCCGTCACGGCGTCCTGCTCGCCGGCCGCCAGCTTGGGCGCCAGCTCGGCCAGCACGAGGTCTCGGACCTTGCGCTTGGTCTCGTCCCAAGGCGACGCCGCCCCCGTCTTGGGCCGGGCCGCCGACGCCTGCTGGGCCTTCGGCCGTCCTCCTCCCGGCGCCGGGGAGGAGGGGCGCTCCGACGTCCGCTTCTTCTGCTCGAGGACGGCGAGCTTCTCCGAGAGCTTCATCCGCCGACCTAGATGCTGCTCAGCGAGCCGACGGCCGGGCCGAGGACGATGACCATGACCGGCGGGAAGATGAACAGGACGAGCGGGAACATGATCTTCACCGGGAGCTTGCCCGCCTTCTCTCTCGCCCACATCCGCCGCTTCGAGCGCATCTCTGTGCTCTGGGTCTTGAGCACCCGCCCGATCGGGATGCCGAGCGCGTCCGCCTGCACGAGGGCGAGGATGAAGCTCGACAGGTCGGGGACCTGGGTCCGGTTCTTGAGGTTGTGGAAGGCCTCGTGGCGGGGGAGGCCGAGCTCCATCTCGCGAAGAGTGAGGGAGAACTCGTCGGCCAACGGTGACTTGAAGTACTGGCATACGACGGAGAGCGCCCCCTCGAAGCCCATCCCCGCCTCGACCGAGATGGCCAGGAGGTCGAGGGTGTCGGGGAGGTCGTCGAGGATCGCCTGCTTGCGGGCCTCCGTCTCCCGGTTGAGCTTGGCGATCGGGTACAGCAGCCCGCCCAAGGGGAGGAGCACGAGGGCGGCGAACGTGAGCATGGGCGACGGCCGGGTCAGCACGACGAACCCGACCGCCCCCGCGCCCAGGCACACCCCAGCCACGACCTGGAGGGCCACCACCGTCTCGGCGCGGGTGCGGTTGGCCCGGCCCGCCAACAAGAGCTTCTGGTGGACGGTGTCGAGGTAGTTGGTCGGGGTGAGGCGGCCGACCCGTGCCGCCACCCGAGTCCCCACGGTCCGGCCGAGACGAAGGTGGAGAGGCTCGGTGAGCTTCTGCTGGAACTCGCTCACCGGCGCCTCGGGACCGAAGTCGGTCAGCAGCTCTCCGATGTCGACCACCGGCCGGCGGGTCGCGGCGCGGGCGGCGACGAGGAGCGCGGCACCCGTCAGCGGGGCGCCGAGCACGACGAGCAGATGGAGATCCATCAGCTCACACCTTGATCTTGACCATGCGGAGGATGACGACGGTGCCCATGAGCACCGAGGCGGCGGCACCGCCCAGGGTGACCAGGCCCCAGCCTTGGAACATGGGTTCCATGTAGCCGGGGTTGAGGACCTGGATGGCTACGAACAGGAAGGGGGCCATCGCGCCCAGGACGTAGGCGGACATGCGCCCCTCGGCGGTCAGCACCAGCACCTCTCTGCGCACCTCGTCGCGCGCCCGGATGAAGTCGGCGAGCGTGTGCAGGAGATCGGCCAGCTTCCCGCCCACCGTCTGCTGGATGCGGATGGCCTGCACGACCCAGTCGAGGTCGCGGATCGCCAGCCGATCGGCCATGCGCTGCACCGCGTCGATCACCGGATAGCCCAGGCGGGTCTCGGCGACGACGAGCGAGAACTCCTCGGACAGAGGGGGCTCCGACTCGTCGACCATCATCTGGATGGCCCGCAGGAAGGTGTGCCCGGCCGTGAGCGACGAGGCGATGAGGGACAGGGCACCCGGGAGCTGGGTCTCGAACCGCTTGCGGCGTTTGGCGACGCGCCGCTTCACCACCGCGGCGACGAGGAGCGGCGACGACGCCATGGCGACGAGCGGCAGCACCCAACGACCGGTGACCGCCAGGAGGACGGCCGCCATCGTGAGGGCACCGGCGCCGGTGAGGATGACCAGCTCGCCGGGACGGAGCGGGATGCGCGCCCGCTCGAGGGCGTCGGCGAGCGACCCCTTGGCGTCGAGGCGCTTCACGAGGTTTCCCGCCACCGCGACGGAGCCCTCCACCAGCGGGCGCGGCGCCGGCGCCGCCTCGGGGTCGGACGGGCGCCTGGTGTCGACCTCGAGCAACTCGGCCAGCGCCTTGGCCGCCTCTCGGCGGCGAAGGGCCCGGCTCCCGACGAGGAGCAGCACCCCGAGCAGGACGGCGACGAGGGGGACGAGGCTCAAGGGCGCGCTCGCTCGGACCGTGCCCGGGCGGGCGTCGACCGCCGGAACACCTTCGACAACAGCCCTTCGAGCGGCGGGATACCGCTCCGCTCGGCGCGGACCCCGTTGAGCTCACCGGCGGGGGCGGCGTTCGGTCGGGAGCCGGAGGGGTCGCCCTCGGCGGTGCCCTCGAGGAGGCGCTCGAGGCCGTCGGCGAGCTGCCGGCTGATCGGCGCCTTGGGCGCGTAGGCGAGGATGGGCGTCCCCAGGTTCACCGACTTGGTGACCTGGCTGGTGTAAGGGAGCGTCATCGCGAACCCGCCCGGGAACAGCTTGTCGAGCTGCTCGACGTCGATGCCGACGTCGGGCTCCGCCTTGTTGAGCACGAGCTTGACGTTCTCCGGGGGCACACCGAGCTTCTCGAGCGTGCCGGTGAACGCCCCGATGGCGCGAAGGCTTGGGACGTCGAGGGTCGCCATGACGAACAGCTCGTCGGTCAGGTCGTAGACCGCCAGGGTGGTCTCGGCGAGCGCCGGCGGGGTGTCGACGACCAGGTAGTCGAACTCGCCGCGCAGCACCTCGAAGAGGCGGATGGCCTGGTCGGGCTGCACCCGGTCGGCGTCGGACGGGTCCTTGGGGGCGGCAAGGACGTCGACGCCGGTCTCGTGGGTGACGAGGTGCTCCCGCACGAGGGCGCCCACATCGGCGTCGTCGCCCGGCAGCTTCTCGACCGCGTCGACCACGCTGCTCTCTCCTCGCAGCCGAAGGACCGACGCCACCTGCCCGAACTCCAGGTCCAGGTCGACGATGCACGTCGACCTTCCGGTGCGGTTGTGGAGGAAGTACGCCAGGTTGGTGGCGAAGAACGTCTTCCCGCTGCCGCCGCTCGCCGAGGCCACCGTCAGGAGCTTCCCCTTACGCCGGGGCTCGGGGCGGGGGGCCGCTTCCTTGGACACCGAACGCCGGCGCGCCAGGTCGATCGCCTGCTCGATCACCCCTCGCATCGACTGATCGTCGGCAGGCAGCTTCAGGACGTCGCTGGCGCCCGTGCGGACGATGTCGCGCAGGTCGGCGTTCGGGCGCTTGGTGAACATCAGCACCAGGCTGAGCCCCCGCTGGTCGAGGCGGAGCTTCTCGAGCTGCGCCAGCCCTGACGCGGTGGCGGTGCTCGGGCCGGCGATGACCACCTCGAACGGCTCGTCCTCCTCCAGGGCGTCGGACAGCGCCGCCACTCGCTCGCACGTGACGACCTCGGGTCGGGGTCGGAGGTCGTCGGCGACCTCGTGCACCTGGGCGGCCAGGTCGTCGGTGCGGTCGACGACGAGGATCCGAGGGCTGCGCATCTCGTTCTCCTACGCCCGCCTCGAGCCGTCAGGGGCACCGAATCCCGGCGTCGGCGGCACCGGCGCCTGGTCCCTCGGCACCAGCGAGAAGTAGAGCTTCTCGAACGTCACCAGGTAGACGAGCCGCTCGGCCTCGGCCGGCGAGACGGCGAGCAGGAAGACGAGATCAGTGCCCTCGGGTTGGCCTTGGGTCGGCGCGAGATTGGTGCCGTTCACCTTCAGCACCTCGACGCCCTGCATGACCAGCTGGGCCCGTGCCGCACCATCGCCACCGCCGTTCTCGAACGCCCCGTAGACATTGACGCGGTCGCCCGCACCGGCGAAACCGGCAACGCCGGGCACGTTCGTCATCTGCAAGGCCAGAGCGCTCTTGCCCCGCGGGATGTGGAGGTTCCCGATCCTGGTCTGCGACGGCGGGAACTCGGCCCGGGTGAGGATGCGACCGGCGGGGATGTCGGTCGGCGACGTGGTGCCGGCGAGCTGCGACGTGTCGACGAGAACGTCCGGGTGGGCGACATCGGGGCTCACCGTCTTGGCCTTGACCAGGCCCTGTTGGACGGCGGCCGCACCGGTGGTGCCCGCGGTGATGGGCTTGGCCGCGTAGAGCACCGACGTACCGCTCCCGGCCGCCGGTCTCGAGCCTCGCAGCGTCCGCACGGTCGCCACGGCGCCCACGGCCAGGAGCAGCACGCCGACGACCGCCGTCAGCTTCGAGCGCCGTGCCATCCCACCTCCCTGGCGGCCCACGCCGCCCCCGCGTTCCAGTCCTTACCAAAGTTCCCGATTGAGGCAAACCGACTGATACGCTCAGACTACCCAACTGGCGGAAAGCTACACAACGGGGAAGAGAGGACGACGTTGGCCGACAGCTCGAGCGGGCGCCGGCCCAGGGCCGCCGAACGGGGAGCGGCGCTGGTCGAGTTCGCCCTCGTCGTCCCGCTCCTGATGTCGCTCCTGCTCGGGATCTTCACCGGAGGCACGGCGTACTTCCAGAAGCTGACGATGGTGGAGGCCGTCCGGGACGGGGCTCGCTATGGCGCCGCCTACCTGACCGGGACCGGCGCCGGTGAGCTCGCCGGCTGGGAGGCGGCCGTGAAGGCCCGCGTGGCGGAGACGTCGTCCGGCGTCCTCACCAGCGCGGAGGTGTGCGCCAAGCTCGTGCAGCCGACGTCCACGTCGGCCTGCGGCCTGGCCGATCCCGCGGGCGCGTCGGCCGAGACGACCGTGCGGCTGGTGAAGGTGTCGGCGACCAAGAACGCCAAGCTCGAGTTCTTCTTCTTCGAGCTCAACCGAACCGTCACCGCGCAGTTCGTGGCGCGCTACGAGCGGGACACGGGGTGATGCGTCGGGCCGGCGAGACGGACGAACGTGGAGCGGTACTGGTCCTCACCGTCCTGGGCATACCGGCGGTGTTCATCATGGTGGCCCTCGTCCTCGACCTCGGCCAGCTGCGCACCGACCGCCGAACGAACAAGGGGGTGGCCGACATGGCGGCGGCGGCCGGGGTCGGCCGGCTCCCCGTCGGCCCCTGGTCGGGCGTGTGCAAGGCCCGGGACTACCTGCTCGGCAACCTCAAGGTCGTCTCGTCGTTCGACGCCGGCAGCGAGAGGTGGTCGGACGCGGCCACCCCGCCGACGGTGCGGGCGTCGAGCCCCTGCCCGGCGACGGCCACGGGAGCCGACCCCGTTTCGTGCGCGCCCAACGCACCGGGGACGTGGGCTCGGCTGAAGGCGACGGCGGGCGGCGGGCGCTTCGGTATCGAGATCCAGACCGGCTATCCCCTGCCCGACGGCCGCTTCTCCGAGGACTCGGCTCGGACGGACGAGGGGAGCCCCGAGCAGGGGTCCTGTGACAACCTCGCAGTGATCGTCACCGAGCGCAGGGCGCCCTTCTTCGGCCAGCTCGTGGGCGCCCCGACGAGGACGACCACCGTGCGCTCGGTGGCGCGCCTGAATGCGACCGAGACGGTCAACTACACCGCCGCGCTGCAGCTTCTCGAGCGGAACAAGTGCAACGTCCTACAGACCGGCGGGTCCAACACCCGCGTCTACGCCCAGCCCTACGGCGAGCACCCCGGGATCATCCAGATCGACAGCGCAGACGACGCCGGCAGCTGCCCGTCACCGATTCTCAACGGCCAGGAGACGACCGGGGGGCCGTCGGTTGTGGCGTGCAGTGCCAACTCGACCGTCTCCGGGTGCCGGTCCGGCGTCGGCGCGCGCCGCTCCCGTATCGGGATCTACGCCCTCAACTTCGTGCGGCCGGCGGGCGACATCGCCACTCCCTACCCCACGACCTACGGCGATACCAAGGCGGTGGCCAACGTCCGCGCCGGGCGGCGGCCGGCCGACCGGCGCTACCGGGCCAACATCACCCGTTTGGACACCGAGGCCAAGTCGGTCCTCACCGGCAACGGCGGGCGCCCACCCGGGTGCGCAACCGTCACGAACAACGCCTGCACCAGCACCACCGACGGCCGCACGTGGCTGGTGCTCGTCCCCACCGACTGCGCCAACGTGGCCACCTTCTTCGCCGTCCCCGGGCGGACCGCGGCGCAGAACGTCTGGTTCAACTGTGACCTCGACGTGACGAGCGACCTCACGCTCACCGCCCCGGACTCCTACGTCGTCGTTACGGGAAGCCTCAGCGTCAAGAAGGTCTTCACCATCGACGACCCGAGACGTTTGTACGTCGGAGGCAGGGCCACCGGCAACACCGTTGGGCTCGCCGACGGGAGCCCCGGGAGCGCCCTGCGGGTGAACCTGGGAGGGGCGAGCACCTGCGCCAGTCGAGCGAACCCCAAAGCCACCAGGCTCGTCCTCGGCAACGGGTCCCTCAAAGTCACGTCGGGCGCCACCACCCGTCTGTGCCACACGTTCGTCTACCTGGCAAGCGGGTTCGACAAGGTCCCCGCCGCCGACGGAACAGTCCCCTGCTCGATCCCCTGCTCGGGCTACAACGGGTTGATCGAGGTCACGGCCGGGGCGACGATCCGCTGGACCGCTCCGAACCAGATCACCGGCCGGCTGCCGACTCCGCAGGAGCTCGATTACGGCGCCAACCCCTTCGAGGATCTCGCCCTGTGGAGCGAGGCAGGAGGCAACACCAACAGCATCACAGGGGGCGGCGCCAGCAGCCTGACCGGCGTCTTCTTCGTCCCCAACGCCGACGCGTTCAATCTGGCGGGCGGCTCCGGGCAGTCGATCGACCTCAGCGCCCAGTTCATCAGCCGGACGCTCAAGATCACGGGCGGGGCCACGATCAACCTCGTCCCCAACCCCACCGACGCCATTCCCGTCGTCATCTACTCGACGCTGCTCGTCCGATGAGCACCGGGGGGAAAATTGTCCTATTTGTCGTTTATAGCTTCTTTGGGACGGGTAGGCAGGGCTTGGGACAACAGCCCGAGCCGAAGAATGGGCCCTGGCCCAGGAAAGGAGCTACATGATCGATCTGATCGCCTTCTGGCATCAGCACTGCGAGCCCTATCTGCGGGCGCGGTTCGGCTACAAGAGCGAACGGGGGGCGAGCCTGGTCGAGTACGCCCTGCTCCTCGCCCTCATCGCCGTCGTCGCCATCGCCGGGCTGACGTTGCTCGGCGGCAACGCCAACGAGAAGCTCAGCGACGTGGGCGGCTCCATCGGCGGCTGATCGCGGATACCTGTCCGTCGGCTGATCGGCGTCGGGGCGGATCGGGGCGGCCAACGGCGCCCACCCCTGACTATGTCGTTCGTGCGCCTCGACTCCGACCCGGCGCGCCTCGCCCATTCTCGTCTCGCCGGGCGTCCTCGAGATCGTGCTGCAACTCCTCGAGGGTGAGGACCTCCGTCCTCACCACGTCCCAGGGTGGAAGTCCGAGCTCGCAGACCGCTTGCCGCCAGCGGGAGAGCACGTCGACGAGGGCCTCGGCCGGGCTGGAACCGGTCGTGGTGACCTGCAAGGCGTAGCGGTCGGCACAGGTGAGGGCCCCTGCCCACGGACCGGGATCGAGTGCCTCGAGGAGTTGCTGCACCTGGCAGCCACTGCATTGGCCAGAAGAAGGACCGCCGGCCGCCTCCAGCACGACCACCCACATCGCATCCACCGTTCCCACCGCCTCGACGAATGGGCCCGCCGTCCGCCCGCCCACTTGTGATGGGCTTCACAAGGGGCTACCCGGACGCCTAACCGGTCAAACCTGACAACTGAGCAGGCCCACCCCGCCGGTTGTCCGGCTGGCCACTCAGGCGGGCGGACCCGCCGGTTCACCCCTGGGTCCGGGAAAGTGGTCCATCCGGACGGAGCTCTTCAGGAGGTCGGCCCGCCGGAACGTTCGCTTGCCGTCGGCGTCGACGCCGCTCGGGATCCTCTGAGCTCGGGCCCAACCGCTCCAGCGTTGCCGGAAGCATCCCGAGCATCTCGGCCGCCTCGGGGAGCGTGAGGTGCTCAGGCTCGGACGCGCCCGGCGGCATCCCCGGGCACCAATGCTCCACGTGAGCATCCGGAGGAGTGCCCGAGCAGTCGATGGCCGGGAACCCTATAGCGAGTGTCTGAGCCGGCAGCGGATCGTGGGACCGCTCCTTGACCAGTTTGCCGGTTTTGTCTAACCTCTCCGGTGCACGGTGCGATGCGCACCGCCGCACGGGCGAGGCGGGATACCCCACCGACCGTCCGTCGTCTGCGCCGCTCTCCCCAGCCGGCGGCGCAGCGCGCCTCATCACTCGGCGCAGCCGACGCCGTATCTCCGCCTTCAAGGACCTCGGCGGCCACCCTCGGGGCATTGGCGAGGAGTTCCTCGTCCAGACCCGGTACCGACGTTCGGACCGGGAGACGGAGGCGTCGGTACACGTATTTCGTCGGCGCGGGCAGGGTGATGCGCCGACCTCGCGCTCGACGCCTACGTGGGCACCGGTGCGCCGTGGCGGGTGGACGACAACCTCCAACCGGGTGACCCTGCGGCGATGAACCGCTGGTTTCGGGTCTGGAGCAGTGACCCCGGGCGGGGCCGGGAATCCGCTCGGCGATCGCTGATTGCGGCGCGTACGCTTGTCGGCGTGAGCCGCCTCGCCCACTACTGACGCGTCGTACTTCTCCGAGGGCTGCCGGTCGCCGCACGGGCACCGGTGTCGGCCTTGGCCGCCGTCCTCCTCGTCCGCCTGCTCGACGAGGCCGGATCGTTCCTTCCCTTCGGTGCGCTGGAGTCCTTCCGCGCCGACCTGGGCCTGACCTACGCCCAGGCGGGCACCGTCCTGGCCATGGTGGCGCCCGGTGCCCTGGTGGGCGCCTTTTTCTCCTCGGCCGCCGACCGCCACAGCCGCCGGGCCATCGCCGCTGGCGGCGCGTTCGGCTTCGCCGCGTCGCTCGCCGCCTTCGCAGTCGGCGCGTCCTTCTGGGTGCTCGCCGTCGGGGCCTTCGTGATGGGCACGGCCTCGACGGCCATGGTCGAGGCGGCCGAGGTGGCGCTCGTCGATCTCGCCGGTGACGACCTTCGTCGCTATCTGGCCCGATCGAACCTTCTCGGCACCGTCGGCGACCTCCTCGGCCCCGCCCTGCTCGCCGGGGCGGTGGCCGTCGGCGTCTCGTGGCGTGTCGCCTTCGGCCTCGGGGCGGCATTGCTGGTCGCCTATGGGCTGGCGCTGGCCGCCGCGCCGCTCCCTCGCCCAGCGCCCGCCATCGCTGATGGGAGCTCTGCCAGCGGCGTGCTGCTCGCCGTGCTCCGGGACCGCGCAGTGTGGGTCGTGGGCCTCATGGGGGTCCTCCTCAACGTCTTCGACGAGCCGCTCTACGGGTTCACCATCGCCCTCCTCGAGGAGGAGCGGGGGGCGTCGGCGAGCGTCGCCATCCTGGTCGCCGCGGTCGGGGTGATCGGGGGGGTGCTCGCCTACACCGTGCTGGCCCGCCGTCTCGAGGCCGCCGCCGACCACGCGCTCCTCGCCGGGTCGGCGGCGGCCATGGCGGTTGGCGCGCTGGTGGCGGCCCTGGTCCCGCTCCTCCCGGTCGTCGCCATCGCCACGCTGGTGATCGCCGTCGGCCTCAACCTGGCCTGGCTCGGCCTCCAGCACCGCACGCTCACGTTGCGGCCGGGTCAGGTGGGGACCACCAATGCCGTCCTCGCCGCAGTCGAGCTCTGTGGCTTCTGGATCCCCTCGGCCGTCGGGGCCGTCGCCGACCGGGCCGGCCTGGTGCCCGCGGTCGGCGGGTTCGCGGTGTTGGGCGCCGCCCTGGCCGCGCTGGCGCTGGCGGACGGCCGCCGGTCGTCACCTTCTCTGTCGAGCCTGGTACCTGAGAGGTAGTCAGCTCGACAAAGAACTCGACAAAGAACGATCAGCCGCGGCCGCGGCTCCCCCGCTCGGCCGGTGCGGCGGCCGCGGCGACCGACTGGCCGCCGCCCACCCGGCGGCCACCGGCGGTCGTGCATGGCGGGAAGGCGGTGCCGTAGGCGTTGCCCCGCCAGGTGTTGTTGTCACACGGCGGGTACCCGGCGACCACGGCGCGGCTTCCCACGAAGTTCCCGGCGGGAGGCGGGCCGAAGCCCAGGGGCACACAGAGCGCCTGGGTGGTCGCCGACGTCGCCGGGCAGGTGATGACGTTGCTCCCGTCGAACAGGTCGAAGATCTGGTTCACCGGCCTGGTGCCGCAACCAGGAGCGGGGGGCAGGACGCCGCACCCCGCCGCGTTGTTCCCGATGGCCACGTTGTTCAGCACCTGGCTGTCCGTGTACCCGGCCGTCGGGGCGAACTGCGGGAGGTCCCCCGGCGGGCAACCGCCCACGTAGACCCCGTGCCCGGCGTTGCCCGTCGACCAGTTGTTCCGGATCACGTTGCCGCGGCCGTTGATCGTGAACGGCCCGAGGGCCTGAGAGCCCTGGCAGAAGGAGATCAGGGCGATGCCCGCCGCCGTCTGCACGCTCGTCGGCTGCGTGTCGCCCCGCGGCGGGTTCTGGGGACCGCCGAAGCCGCCGTTGGCGACGTAGTTGCCGGAGATCAGGTTGTTGTCGTTGCTCGGCGTGACGTCGGCGCCGGTCCAGGCGGGGCACTGCGGCAGGTTCGGGAACGGCTGCGGGGGGATCCCCGCCATGCCGCGGTTCTGGCACGTGGGCGGATTCGTGAACAAGCCGCTGAAGTTGATGTTGTTGACGCTGGAGACGGCGATCCCCTCCTGGAAGGAACGGGTCACCCGGTTGTTGGCGACCGTGTTGTTGGTCGCTGCCGGCCCCTCGATGCGGATGCCGATGTCGGCGAAGCAGTTCCGGTTGTCGTCGACGATGTTGGCCCTGACCACGTTGCCGGTGGGGCGCTGGCCGACGATGCGGTTGATCATGAACGTGTTGGCCACGAGCGAGATGCCGCTGAAGGGCCCGTTGCGGATGGTCTGGTTGCCCTCGATGCGGTTGTTGACCGAGGCGAACACGACGATGCCGTCGCCGTAGGTGCCGACCGCCTGGGTGGTGAAGTCCTCGCCGATGCAGGGGCCCTGGTTGTCGCGGGCGACGATACCGGTGACGCGGTTGTTGCCGCCGCCTTCTATGGAGACGCCGGCGGCGAAGTTGTGCACCGTGCCGTTCCTCACGGTGACCCCGGAGACGTCGTCGAGGAAGATCCCGATGACGTCGTCCGGGAGGTTGTTGATCATGCGGGGAAGCGGGCGGTCCGAGAAGACACGGCGCCCGTTCAGGTTCAGCGTGATGTTGTCGCCCGTGACGATGAGCCCGTGGCCGTCATTGCACGGCCCGACGTCGCTGTGGAGGGTGGTGTCCTGGGTGATCTCCGTCCCACACGCGATGTGGTTGGCCGATGCAGTCTCGGTGAGGGCGGTGCCCACCAAGAGCATGCCGACCGCGGAGACGAGGCCGATGGTGCGCCGCAAGTGACCCATGTTCCCCCCCGTGGAGCCTTCGCGACGCCGGTCCCGCCGCTTTACGGGTCGAGAGTAACGGCAGGTTGGATATATGTCACTAGCCGTCTGAGAATTCTCTCAGCACCGACCGCGTCAACGGCGGTTCGCCACCTCCAGCAGATGCAGGTGGTGGTCGAGCTCAGGATCGATCACCCGTCGCTGGCGCAGGGCCTCGACGAGCGAGCCGAGGGCGTCGAGCACCCCCCGGCGCACCTCGGCGTCGCGTGGTGCCGCCGCCACCGCCCGAGCCGTTGCGTGCACCGCCCGGCGCGCCGGCCGGCGCATCCACGTACCCAGCAAGTGGTTGCGGACGGCCAGGCGCCGGCGTCCTCCGCCGTCCGCCCGCGGCGGGGGGTGGTGGTAGGCGACGACGTCGTCGACGTAGGCCAGCCCCCAACCGGCCTGGGCCAGGTCGAGAGCGAGGACCGTCTCCTCGCCGAAGAAGAAGAGCAGCTCGCAGAAGCCGCCCACCGCCAGATAGGCGCTCCGCCGGACGACCGCCCCACAGGCCAGGAAGCCGAGCACGGGGGGGCCCGGGAGGTCGGGCTGCGGCGGGATCGGGCTGGCCGCCATGGCGGCCGACGTCGGATCGACGGCGCGCTCGGGGCCGACCTCGACGCGGGCGGCGATGAGCCCCAGTCGCGGAAAGTGGTCGAACAGGTCCGCCGCCCGGTGCAGTGCCCCAGGGGCCCACCACGAGTCGTCGTCGTTGAAGGCGACGTAAGGAGTGGACGCCCGTTCGACACCCAGGTTGCGGCCCGCCGCCCCCAGGTTGCGCTCGCTGCGGACCACCTCTACTTCGGGGAATCGCTCCGCCACGGCCTCGGCCGTGCCGTCGGTGGACCCGTTGTCCACGACGATGACGGGCACGGCGTCGCCGCGGAGGTGCGCCAGGGTGGACAGCAAGGGCGAGCGCCGGTTGTGGGTCACGACGACGGCGGTCAGTCGGGGATCTGTCACGACCTCTCCGAGATGACTGCGCTCGGCGCGCCCTGAGGGTCCGCCGGCAGCTGCGGGCGGCAGGCGAAGGGCAGCTGACGGCGGCCCTGCTCACGGTGCTCGGTCACGACGGGCAACCGTCGAGCGCCTGGTCAGCCGTCGATGGTCAACCGTCCTCGCCGTTCAGCTCGCGCAAGCGGCGCGCGCCCAGCGAGTCGTCCCGGAAATACAGCTTCTTCTCGAGGTAGACGGCCGTGCCCGAGTCGGGCCGGGACTCGAAGTGGATCCCGTCCACGAGCGCCCTCATCAACTGGATGCCCCGTCCCCGCTCCGAGTCGGGATCGCTCGCCTCCACCACGTTGACGGTGTCGAAGCCGTGGCCGGTGTCGATCACGCTCAGCACGCACCGCGTCTCGCTCACCTCGACCTTGAGCTCGTACTCGTCGCCCGGACCGGAGTGGTCGATGACGTTCGTGCACGCCTCGCTCTGGGCGACGGCGATGTCGTGGGCGCAGTCCTCGGTGACCCCGATCTCCCAGAGAGCGTTGCGCACGATGTGCCGGGTGACCGGGATGCTGGCACGGTCACGCGGGAGACAGATCGAAAGCATCAGCTGCATCGACGCGACCTCTCCTCTCCGAGGCGCCCGCTGCTGGACGACGTCTCGGTGGCGGACGGTGCAGTTCCTTTCCTTGCTAGCTCAGCCCTCGTCTGGTTGGTTCCCAGCCGCACTCGGGTTCAACCCCGGCAGCGGTGTGACGTTGGTCTTGTAGCCTCCCGCGCGATGAGCCTCGGGCGGTCGGCCGCGGTCATGGCGGTCGGCACGACCCTCTCCCGCATCACCGGTCTCGGGCGCTTCGTGGCTCTGGCTTTCGCCCTCGGCGTCACCGAGTCGCGCCTGGCCGACTCCTACAACATCGCCAACACGATGCCCAACGTGATCTACGAGCTCGTGCTGGGCGGCGTCCTGACCTCAGTGTTCATCCCCGTGGTGGTGGAGGAGCTGCGGACGCGGGACCACGAGGAGGCGTGGCGCTCGGTCTCCGTCCTCGTCAGCGTGGCCATGGTCGTGCTGGTGGCGCTCAGCGTGGCGGCGGTGGTGCTCGCTCCCTGGATCATCAAGCTCTTCTCGCTGCGCCTGTCCGGGGCGGCGGCCGACGAGCAACAGGCGCTCGGCACGTTCTTCCTGCGCTTCTTCGCTCCGCAGGTCGCGTTCTACGGCGCCGCCGCCGTGGCCGGGACGCTGCTCAACGCCCATGACCGCTTCGCGGTGCCCATGTTCGCCCCGGTGCTCAACAACCTGGTGGTGATCGCCACGTGCCTGGCCTTCGCGGCCGTCGTCGGCGGCACGCCGACCGACGCGTCGGTCAACGCCAACCTCGGGCAGAAGCTGCTCCTCGCCCTGGGGACGACCGCGGGCGTGGCGGCCATGGCCGTCGTCCACTGGCCCTTCGTGCGCCGGCTCCCGGGACGGCTGCGGCCGACCGTCCGGTTCGGCCACCCGGCGGTGCGCAAGCTGGCGCGCCTGTCGGCGTGGACGCTGGGCTACGTGGCCGTCAACCAGATCGGCTTCGGCGTCGCCCTCTACCTGGCCAACCAGGTGCAGGGGGGCCCGACCGCCTGGTTCATCGCCTTCGCCTTTTTCCAGCTCCCGTACGGGGTGGTGGCGGTGTCGATCATGACCGCACTGGTGCCGACGCTCTCCGCCCGCTACGTCGACCGGGACGCCGACGGCTTCCGCTCGATGCTGGGAGGAGGGCTGCGGGCGACCGTCCTGCTTCTCTTGCCGGCCAGCGCCGCCTACCTGGTCCTGTCCCGCCCGCTCGTGCAGAGCCTGCTCCAGCACGGGGTCACCAGCTCGGCCAGCACGCCGGTGGTGGCCGACGTGCTCGACATGTTCGCCGTCGGGCTCGTGCCGTTCTCCGCCTTCCTCCTCTTCCTGCGGGCGTTCTACGCCCGCCAGGACGCCAAGACGCCGTTGGCCGTCAACATCGTCTCCAACGCCGCCTATGTCGCCTTCGCCCTGGCCCTGTTCCCCGCCCTGGAGGTCCGGGGGCTGGCGCTGGCCCATTCCCTCTCGTACCTGCTCGCCGCGGTGGTGGCGGGGGCTGTGCTCGCCCGGCGGGTGGGCGGGCTGGAGACGGGCCACGTCCTTCGCGAGCTGGCCAAGGCGGCCGCGGCCACCGCCGCCGCCGTGCTCGTCATGCTGCTCGCCCAGGCCGGCGTGCGGGAGCTCGTGGGGCCGGGCGGGGAGCGGGCCGTGGCCGAGGTCGTCGTCGCCGGCGGCCTGGGCGCGGCCACCTTCTTGGTCTCCGCCCGTGCCCTCGGCGCGGAGGACCTGGACCTGCTCGTCCGGCTCCTTCCCAGCCGCCTGCGGGCACGGCTGTCCACCTAGACGACTGACCGGGCCGAGAGGCTTGCAGTATCCTTCACCGATGCCGTCCGCGACGGCGGCGGTTTCGCTGCAAGCCCAGGGGGGACCCCGATGAAAGCGGTGGGTGTGGCGCGACGCCACCCGATCATCGTCATCTCGTTGATCACGGCCGTCCTTTTGACCACCGGGACCGCCGTGTGGGCCGTCAACTACGACGAGGCGTCCTCGCAGAAGATGCTCGAGGGGACGACGGTGGGCGGGGTGGCCGTCGGCGGTCTCCGCCACCAGACCGCGCTGGACCGGGTGCGCTCGTCGATCGAGGACCCGCTGCGGCGGCCGATCCGGGTCAATGCCGAGTCGTTCCAGGCCCAGACGACCGCCTGGGACCTGGGACTGCGGGTCGACGTCCCCACCGCGGTGCGCACGGCCCTGCAACGGTCCAACGAGGGCAACCTCCTGCAACGGGTGTGGCGCCGCCTCTTCGGCGGCGGGTCGCCGCAAGTCGCCGTCACCCCTCAGTGGGGTGACGGCGAGGTCTCGGCGCTCCTCGAGCGGGCGGCCAAGGCGGTCGAGCTGGCGCCGCGCGACGCGAAGATCGACACCTCCAGCGGCTGGGTCACGATCGTGCCGCCCAAGGACGGCCGCCGGCTCGACCTCGAGCGCTCGCGGGCGGCCGTGGTGCAGGCCGCCAAGGAGGGGCGCTCCACCGTCGACCTGGTCACCGAGACGGTGAAGCCGGCGGTGGGCCAGGAGGCGGTGCAGAAGGTGATCCTCGTGCGCACCGGCGAGAACACGCTGCACCTCTACGAGAACGGGCGGATCGTGAAGTCGTGGCCCGTGGCGACGGGAGCGGCCGGGTTCCCGACGCCCACGGGGATCTGGCGGGTCAACTCCAAGCTCACCAATCCCACCTGGATCAACCCCCGCAGCGCCTGGTCGGCCAACATGCCCGCCACCATCCCGCCCGGCCCCAACAACCCCCTGGGCACCAAGGCCCTCGCCCTGAGCGCCCCCGGGATCCTCATCCATGCCACGCCCGACCGGGGCTCGGTCGGCTACAGCGTCTCCCACGGCTGCATCCGGATGACCGAGGCCGACGAGGCCGACCTGTTCGGCCGGGTCAACAGCGGCACGCCGGTGGCCATCGTGAACGCCGGGCCGCCCAAGCCCCGCCCGGCGAACCCCGCGCCCGCCCCCACCGGGGCCGAGGCAGCCGTCACCAACTTCTGACCCACCCCCCTCAGGGAATTGGGTGACGGAAGCGGTCGATTTCCAACCGCTGAGCGCGCCGGAACGTGGTCAGATCGTCTGGTTGGCGATCGCCAGGTGGTAGGTGGTCCACCGCTCGAGGTTGCGGCGCGTCGCTTGGTCGAGGATCTCGCAGGCCCAGCCCCAGTGGACCGACACGTCGTCGCCGACGACGACGCCGTCGACGAACCCCCGGTCGAGGAGGCTGCGCTGGACCCGCTCGGGTCGCGGCTCCGCCAGCGCCAGCTTGCCCTCCCGCAGCACCAGCGGCCGCCGGCTGACCATGAGCGTGGGCCCTTCGACCGCCGTCACCCGCCCCCAGCTGACCCGGCAGCTCTCCATCGCCGCCATCCCCACCTCTGCGCTCTCAAGGTGGCGGTATACGTCGACGACATGAAACAGGTGGTAGGGCTTGGCGCCGGCTGGCGGCTTCCGCAACACCTGGGCTCGTACCTGCGCCGGCAGGGCGCGCCCGAAGCGCTCTTCGAGCGACCGGTAGAGGTCGGCCGCCTCCACGCCGGCCAGCAGGTCGTTGCCCAACCAATAGGCCTCGACCACCCGGGGGTCGAACGGGTCGGCGATGCCGTTGGCGGCGGCGATCGTCCGCAGGTACGGGACGGCCCCGGTGAACTGGGTGAGGAGGGGGGTCAGCCCTCGGTCGACCCGCCCCTCCGAGGCGTGTTCCAACAGCACCTCGTCGTCCTTGCCCCCGCAGTACCCCAGGTGGTTGGGCATGAAGGCATAACGGATGAACCGCAGCAGGCCCGAGGTGGGGGCGACGGCACCGGGGAGGCTAGGCACCTGAGGCACCGTCCACAGCTACCACGCCCGGCGGGGGTACCTGGTCACCGGGGATGTGCTGACAAAGGAGCTTTCGTGCGCGATCGTGTGGGACCTGTTTTCCGGCTGCCCCCTCCGGGAAGCGTGCGTGGGCCGATGACCGTCACCGGACCCCGAGGGAGTCAGAAGTGATCGCCAGCAGCATTCTCAGCCGACCGGAGGTCATCGCGTCGTCGGTGCTGATCGTCGGTGCGACTATCGTTGCCCTTCGCATGACCCGTCCGGGGGCGAAAGGACTTCCCCGCTTGAACTTCCGGCGCAACAAGACATCGGCCGTGCCCGCCGCCGGGGGTGGCGGCGAGACGCCGTTCCAGGTCGGCAAGGCCGACGACATCCGGTCCACCCACCAGGCCGTCACCTTCGCCGACGTGGCCGGCCTGGACGAGGCCATCGCCGAGCTGCGGGAGGTCACCGAGTACCTCTCCGACCCCTACCGCTTCCAGTCCCTCGGCGCCGAGCTCCCCCGGGGCATCCTCCTCTACGGCCTGCCCGGGTGCGGGAAGACGCTGCTGGCGCGGGCGCTGGCGGGGGAGACGGGCGTGCCCTTCTACTTCGTGTCCGCCACCAGCTTCGTGGAGAAGTTCGTCGGGCTGGGCGCGGCCCGGGTACGGCAGCTCTTCGAGGCGGCCAAGCGCGACGCTCCCTGCATCATCTTCATCGACGAGCTCGACGCCATCGGCCGGGCCCGCGCCGCCGACATCACCGGCGACCGCGAGTTCGACCACACCCTGAACCAGCTGCTCGTGGAGCTCGACGGGTTCTCCGGGGCGTCCGGCGTGCTCATCCTCGCCGCCACCAACCGGCCGGAGCTCATCGACCCGGCCCTCCTCCGCCCCGGCCGCTTCGACCGGCGCATCCAGGTCGATCGCCCCGACCGCGACGGGCGGGAGAAGATCCTGATGCTCCACGCGTCCCGCCGCCCGATCTCCCGGCAGGTCGACTGGGGCGAGGTGGCGGCCAACACCGCCGGGCTCACCGCCGCCGAGCTGGCCAGCATCGTCAACGAGGCGTGCCTCCTCGCCGCCCGGCGTCACCGCGACCGGGTGGTCCTCGCCGACGTCGACGAGGCCTGTTCCCGGGTGATCAGCGGCACCAAGAGCAGTCGCCTGATGTCGGACGAGGAGAAGCAGCTGGTCGCCGTGCACGAGGCCGGCCACGCCCTGCTCTCCGTCCTCCTGCGAGGGGTCAAACCGCCGGCGCGTGTCTCGATCGTCAGCCGCGTCGGCGCCTTCGAGCGGTCGCCGTGGTCGTCGGCCGACGACCGCGAGGTCGTCACCAAGCGGGAGCTCATGGCCCAGCTCATCGTCCTGCTGGGCGGCCGGGCGGCGGAGATGAACGTCTTCGGCCAGCCCAGCACCCGCTCGGAGGACGACCTGGAGCACGCCGCCGCCCTGGCCCGGCGGATGGTCGAGCGCCTGGCCATGACCGGCCGGTTCGAGCTGGCCGACCAGGTCCACGACCCGAAGCGGCCGCCCACCGACGAGAACGGCGGCGGCAAGGAGGTGCGCGACCTGCTCTCCAAGGCGGAGCAGGCCGCCCGCTCGATCCTCGGCGACAACAGCGACGACCTCCAGCGCATCGCCGACGAGCTGGTCGAGCAGGAGACGCTCACCGCCGCCGAGCTCCAGGACCTCACCCGGCGGGCGGGCCGGTCCGAGGCCGACGAGCGCAGCAGCCCCCTCGGGGTACAGGCCAACTAGCGCCCGTCGCCGACCGCCCGGCGCTCGGCGCTCGGCCGACGACCTACCCGGTGACCGTTGCCCCGGCGGCGGACATCTCGCCCAGTGCCCGCTCGCCGTCGCCCTCCTGTAGATCGACGGCGGCGATGGCGTGGGCCAGCACGGTCGTCGCCAGCCCTCGGCGGACGGCGTCGAGGGCGGTCTCCTTGACGCAGTAGTCGGTCGCCAGCCCCGCGATCACCACCCGCTCGACGCCCCGCCCCTCGAGCAGGGCGTCGAGCGCCGTGGCGCTGACGTCACCGCTCTCGGGATCGCGCATCGAGAAGCCGGAGTACCCGTCCTCGCCGCCGGTCCCCTTGCGGACGACCTCTCGATCGTCGGCCAGCCGCAGCTCGGGGTGAAGCTCGGCGCCCCACGTCCCGGCCACGCAGTGCACGGGCCAGACGCCCCCGTCCTTCTCGAAGTGGGGGGTGGACTCCGGATGCCAGTCCTGGGTGTAGACGACGAGGGCGCCGGCGGCGCCGGCCCGCTCGATCTCGCGGTTGGCCGCCTCGACCACCTGCTCGGCGCCGCTCACGTAGAGACTCCCGCCCGGATCGGCGAAATCGTTCTGCACGTCGACGACGAGGAGGGCGGTGCTCCGGTCGTAGTCGACCATGCTCCAATCGTACGCCCGCGGGGCAGCTCCGCCGGGCGGGAACCGTCGGATCACCGGGGTGCCGGTATCCTCGGGAGCACGCAGCCGATCGGCAGTCCCCGAGGCCCCAGATGAGCGCTGACGACCGAACTCCGGAAGACGCCGAGGGGCCGCTGCGCGACGCCCGAACCGCCGGGGCGCCGGACATCGCCGCCTCCCCGACGAGCGCCAGGTTCCCCCTCTCCCGCGGCGCGCCCGAGCGCAAGCTCCGCCGGGTCGACTTCTACGACCGGCGCGCCGAGGTGACGGACTACGAGGACCTCACCACGACCCAGACCGTGCGGATCTCGTTCCGGGTGGTCGACAAGGCCGAGTTCAGCTTCGTACCCGGGCAGTTCATCGGGATCCAGGCCGACGTCCCGGGCTACGGGTGGCGGCGGACGCCCTACTGCATCGTGTCGCCGCCCAACGGGGAGCGCACCTTCCAGCTGCTGATCCGCCTCGTCCCCGAGGGGCCGCTCTCGTACTACCTGGGCCGGCTCCGTCCCGGCGACGTGATCGCGTTCCGCGGCCCCCTCGGCCGCCGGATGGTGCCCAAGACCCCGGATGAGGAGCTCATCCTCCTCGCCACCGGAGTGGGGGTCGGCCCGTTCCTGTCGCTGGCCTACGTGCTGCGGGACCAGGGGTACGAGAAGCCGGTCCGGCTGTACTGGGGGCTGCGCCTCGTGGAGGACATCTGCCTGCTCGACCAGCTCGACGAGCTGGTGGCGACGTTCCCCCAGTTCAGCTACGACATCACACTGTCCAAGCCGCCTCCGGACTGGACCGGGCTCCGTGGCCGCATCACCGAGACCGTCCCCCCGCTCCTGCCGACCTTGGGAGGCAAGCGCTACTACCTCGTGGGCAACGGCGCCATGATCGAGGAGATGACCCTCGCCCTCTCCGACCTGGGCGTGGACCGCACCTTCATCTACCAGGAGCCGTACTTCAACGCCCGGCACAAGCCCGACCCCGCCTCCCTGGCCGAGACGCGCGCCCGCTTCGTGGCCCACGACCTGTTCTCGCCGGGGGAGGAGGACTACGCCCTCCTCCGCCCCGAGCGCCCGCTCACCGGCAGCCGCCGCGTCACGGCACCGCCGCCGGCGTAAGGCGCGGCCTGCTCCGGCTCTCGACGACGGACTGCCCCGGCGTCCCGACCAAGGCGACGACGAGCCGATCGCCCGCCGAATACCTGCCGCCATGGGCGCGGGAGATCGTCAACCCAGGGGCTCGACTCGGAAATGACCACCGTCGTCGACGATGAGAACGCCGCCGCCCTTCGACATCGGTTCCACCAACTCGCCGGTGAGACCGAGCACCGCCGCTTCGTTGGTGGGGCTGTGGCCGACCACGAGCGCCCGCGACCCGTCGGGCAGGTGGTCGAGCACCCGACGGAGCGCCGATCCGAGGGTCGCCGAGTCCTGCTCCACCAACTCGGGATCGGCGTCTCTCAGCGCCTGCAGCTCTCCGCTTCCCGCCTGTTGATAGGCGGCCTTCCAGCGTTCCTCGAGCTCGGAGCGCAAGCCCTGCTCGACGACGACGCCACCGGGCACTCTCCGACCTGAAGCGGCCAGAAAGCAGCCGAGGGTCTGGGTGGCCCGTTGGGCGCCGGTCGAGACGAGCAGCTCGTAGTCATTCTCCAGCCGCGCCCCGATCTCCAGCGCATGCCGGACGCCCTCCGCTGACAGCACGTCGCCGTCGTCGTCCGTGTGGCGTCGCAGCTCGAGGTACTTCACCAGGGGCCTCCTCCGGTCGTGCGCTCGAAGTATTGTCCCGGCACTGCCGCGGGGGTTCCAGCGCCACCGGCGCTGACCACGACGGCGAGGGAGGGGTCATGGCGGCACCGATGACGTCCGGCCGGAACCGGCTCGTGCGGGTCCTCGTCGTCGCAGTGGCCTTGTCGGCCACGTGGGCCGGTGCGGCGGGCGCCTACCACGCGCCCCGGCCCTTCGGTGACGTGAAGGTGCTCGCCCGTGTCCCCCCGCCGGGGTTCCCCGAGGGCATCGCGGTGCGGGGCAACATCGTCTTCGTCTCGGGCCCGGCCACCTTCGGCACCGCCGGCCAGGGCCCATCGATGGTCTGGGCCTTCAGCACGAGCAACGGCCGCCTCCTGGGCGCCTGGCCCGCCCAGGGAGAGGACCTGTCCCAGGAGCACGCCAACTCCTCGATCGCCCTCGACCGGGCCGGTCGGGTCTACGTGCTCAACACCCAGCTGGGCATCTACCGGTTGTCGATGAACGGCCGCCAGGAGATCTACTCGCCCCCGCTGCCCGACCTCCCGCCGTGCGACGACGAGCCGCCGGGCACGCCGTGCTCGCCCGGGCCGGTCGACCTACCGCCGATCCCGAACGACATCGCCTTCGACCCGGCCGGCAACGCCTACGTGACCGACTCGCTGCAGGCCACCATCTGGCGGGTGCCACCGGGCGGGGGCCCGGCCCAGGTCTGGTTCCAGCACATCCGCCTGGCCACCACCTTCTTCGGCCCGAACGGCATCCGCCTGAGCCCCGACCGCACCAAGGTGTACTTCACCGTCAGCGGCGACCTCGAGGGCCGGGCGTTCGTCTACACGCTGCCCCTGGTGCCCGCGCCGTCGCCGGCCGACCTGGCCGTGTTCCACGAGTACACGGGCGGCGACATCCCCGACGGGATCGCCTTCGGTGAGACCGGGTTGCTGTACGTCGCCATCGCCACCCCGTTCGCCTCCGGCCTGTCGATCCTCGACCACGACGGAGACGAGGTGGTGCGCCTGGGCAACCAGGGCAACCCCGTCTTCCCCTACGACTCCCCCGCCAACATCGCCTTCAACGGCAGGGGCTCGGCGCTCCTCAGCAACCACGCCTTCGCCACCGGCATCCCGGAGAACTGGGCGGTCCTCGACGTGTTCGTGAACGATCGGGGCTCACCGCTGGAGCTGCCCAGGATCCGCTGACCTGGGGTCGCACTAGCGTCTGTCGACGGGGACGACGACGACGCGGGAGGTGCGCCGTGGCAGACCGCAGAGCCAGTGCGACCTGGCAGGGAGATCTGTTCGAGGGCAAGGGGACGGTGTCGGCGCTGAGCAGCGGGCTGTTCTCCGATGCCGACGTGACGTGGGCCTCGCGTACCGAGGACTCGGGGGGCAAGACCAGCCCCGAGGAGCTCATCGCCGGCGCCCACGCCGCCTGCTTCGGGATGGCGTTGGCCAACGAGCTGAGCAGCCGGGGGCACACCCCAGATCGGCTGCAGATCGAGGCGACGTGCAGCTTCGAGGAGGGCAAGGTCACCACGATGGTGCTCGACGTCACCGCTGAGATCCCCGGCGCCGACGAGGAGGCGTTCCGGGAGGGGCTGTCGGCGGCCGAGGAGTCATGCCCGGTGTCCAACGCCCTCCGGGGCAGCGTCGACATCAAGGTGAACGGCAAGCTCGCCTGAGACCGGCGCCCCGGACGGCGCTAGGCGGCGCGGCACGCCGGCGCGGGAAGCCACGCCGGTGACGGTGGTCGTCGACGACCCCTCCGACGAGCGGGTCGCCGACTTCGTCCGCCTCAACGACCCTGCCGCCCGCCGCCGGCTCGAGCGCGCCGCCGGCGGCGCCGGCTTGTTCGTCGCCGAGGGTCCCGCCGTCGTCCGTCACCTGCTGCGCTCGCCGTACCGCGTGCGCTCGGTGCTCGTGACCGACCGCGGCCTGCGGGCGCTGGAGGCTGACCTCGCGGCGGCCGGCGCCCCGGTCTACCGGGTGACGCAGGCGGTCATGGACGCCATCTGCGGCTTCCACTTCCACCGGGGCGCCCTGGCGGCGGCCGACCGCCGGCCGCTGCCTCCGCTGGCCGACGTCGCCGGCCGCGCCGACTCGCTGCTCGTCGTCGAGGGCGTCAACGACCACGAGAACCTTGGCGCCCTGTTCCGCAACGCCGCCGCCTTCGGCGTCGACGCGGTCGTCCTCGATCCCACCGCTGCCGACCCTCTCTACCGGCGGTCGGTGCGAGTGTCGATGGGCCACGTCCTGCGGATGCCCTTCACGCGAGTGGCCGACTGGCCGGCGGGACTGGCGAGGCTGCGCTCGCTGGGGTTCGAGCTGCTCGCCCTGACCCCTGCGGCCGACGCCCGGGACGTGCGCACGATCGGGCGGCGGGCCCGCCGGGCGCTCCTTGTCGGGTCGGAGGGTGCCGGCCTCTCGGCACGGGCGTTGGCCGCCGCCGACCGCCGGGTGAGGATCGCCATGGCGCCGGGGGTCGACTCGCTCAACGTGGCCACCGCCGCCGCCCTCGCCCTGCACGCGCTCCTAGTGCCGGAAATCCCTCCGGGGGACCCGCCCGTATACTCTCCGTGAGGCACGTGCCCGGTACCGGCGCGCCGTGGGCGGCGGGAGGCGGGCTCTGACAAGAGGCGGGAGAGGCGGGGAGACGATGACCAGGAGCCGGCACCTTCGTGCGGCGCTGATCCTTGCGGCCGTCGTGTTGGCGATCATGGCGCAGCCGGTCCCCGCGGCGACCATCAACGTCGAGATGCGAGACGACTTCTTCGTGCCGCGGGACGTCACCGTCACCCAGAACGACGAGATCCTCTGGCGAAACGTGGGCGCCAACCCTCACACCGCGACGGCGTCGAACGGGATGTTCGACTCGGGCAACGTCGACCCCGGGGGGACGTTCGCCTTCCCCTTCACCAACGTCCCGCCCGGCACCTACATCTACTACTGCCGGTACCACGGCACCCCGCAGGGTCAGGGGATGGCGGGCACGATCACCGTGCAGGCCTCGGGCGCCACCACGACCTCCGGCCCGACGACCACCACCGCCCCTACGACGACGACGACGGCCCCCACGACGACGACCACCGCGCCGGCGACGACGACGACCACGAGGTTCCTCGGCATCTTCTAGCGCCGAGGCCCGGGTCAACCCGGGCTAGGGGGTGGCCGGCGGCGGGTACGGCGCGTAGCTCTGGACCCGGCGCAGCAGGCCGTCGTC
>DATAAF010000076.1:0-21644 GCA_036260255.1 Acidimicrobiales bacterium
CGCCGCGGCGGCGGACGGGCGCGGGCGGCCGGTGCGGGACGGCGGACGGCGGGGGCTCACCGGCCCATCGCCTCCTCGACCAGGGCCCGGTCGGCGGCGGAGACGCGCGCCTCCCGCCGCGGGCGCCAACGGTGGAAGGCCAGCGCCAGCCCGCCGACGGCCAGCACCACCCCGGCCGCCGGCAGGGCCCAGACGAGCCCGGCGACACCGCGCCGCTCGGGCTTGAGCAGGATGTCGCTCCCGTAGCGCCCGACGAAGAAGGCGATGATCTGGGCGTCGGGCTCGCCCGCCCGCACCCGGCGCCTGGTCTCCTCGCGGATGAACTCGGCGGCGGGGGAGTCGGAGTCGGCGGCCGAGAGCCCCCGGCAGGTGGGACAGCGGATCTGCGACGTGATGCGGTGCACCCGCTGCCCCTCGGAGGGCGGGCCGTCGCCCCGCCGGGCCCCGACGGCCAGAGCGCCCACCAGCACGAGCGCCATGAGCGCCCACGACCACAGCGCCACCCCGCTCCCGGGCACAGAGCGCGTCGGCCTAGGCATGGGGCCCCGCGACCATCGACGGCGTCCCGACCGGTTCGCTCTCCGCCGACGGGCGGGTGGCGTCGAGCGGTGGGGCGGCGGCGCTCTCCTCGGGCCGGCGGCGGGTGCGCCCGGGCCAGGCGGCCAGCACGGTACCGAGCGCCATGACCCCGCCCCCGATCCAGAGCCACACCACCAGCGGTTGGATGCTCACGCCGATCACCGCCGCCGTCTGCCCCTCCTCGGGGGCGCCGACCAGGGTGAGGTAGACGTCGTCGAAAGGGCCGACGCGAACCGACGGCGACCCGATCGACTGGGTGGCGAACGGGAACCGGTGGAGGGCGGGCTCGAACACCCGGTCGCCGTCGACGCGGACGCGGGCGGCGACGGTCACCTTGTTCGACCGCCGCTCCTCGGTCGTGCCGAGATAGGTGACCGTGTGGCCGGCCAGGCTGGCGGTCTGACCGGGCTCGAGGCGGAACTGCCGGCGGTGGCCGAAGGAGCTGCTGGCGGCGAAGGCGACCGCCACGAGGACCACGCCCAGGTGCACGACCATGCCGCCGTTGGCCCGGCCCACCAGGCCCCGCCAGGCGGGACGGCCCTGGGCCCTGGCCGCCCGCACGGACAGGGCCAGCTGGCGAACGGCGGCGGCACCGGCGAAGGCGCCCAAGCCGAAGGCGAGCAGCGGTGCCAGCCCCCGCACGCCGGCGGCCACGCACGCCACCACGGTGAGCGTCCCGATCCACGCCGGCCACCGAAGGCGGCTGTGGAGGAGCTCGCCCGACGACTTGCGCCACGGCAGGGCGGGGGCCACCGCCATGAGGAAGAGCAGGGCGAACCCCACGGGCATGGTCATGCGGTCGAAGTAGGGAGCGCCCACCGAGAGGCGGTCACCGTTGATCGCCTCGGCGAGAAGGGGGAAGACCGTGCCCAACAGCACGACGAAGGCGAAGGCGGCGAAGGCCACGTTGTTGGCGAGGAACGCTCCCTCCCGAGACACCGGCGAGTCGATCGAACCGGGCGACCGCAGGCGGTCGCCCCGCCAGCCGATGAGCCCGATGGAGACGGCGACGACGAGGGCGAAGAAGGCGAGGAGCAGCGGGCCGATGGCCGACTCGGTGAAGGCGTGCACCGAGTCGAGGACGCCCGAGCGGGTGAGGAAGGTGCCGAGGATCGTGAGCGAGAAGGTGGCGACGAGCAGCGAGAGATTCCAGACGCGGAGCATCCCGCGCCGCTCCTGGACCATCACCGAGTGGATGTAGGCGGTGGCGGTGAGCCACGGCAGGAAGGACGCGTTCTCCACCGGGTCCCACGCCCAGTAGCCCCCCCAGCCGAGCACCTCGTAGGACCACCACCCCCCGAGCACGATGCCGGCGGTGAGGAAGCCCCAGGCGAACATCGTCCAGCGGCGGGTCTCGACGAGCCACCCCTCGCCCAGCCGCCCGGTGACCAGGGCGGCGACCGCAAAGGCGAAGGGCACGGTGAAGCCGACGTAGCCGAGGTACAGCATTGGCGGGTGGAAGGCAACCAGTGGATGGTTCTGGAGCAGCGGGTTGGGCCCCTGGCCGTCGGCCGGCACCATCCCGGAGACCAGCCGGAAGGGGTTGGCCGGCCCGGCCATCAGCCCGAAGAAGAAGGCGCCCACCAGCAGGGCGGTGAGCGTCGCCCATGCCACCAGCCGGTCGGCCGCCCGGTCCCGGAAATGGCGCGCCATCACCGCCAGGTAGCCGGCCAGGACCAGGGCCCACAGGAGGATCGAGCCCTCCAGGGCGGACCAAATGCCCGTGACCGAGTACAGCAACGGCGTCCCCCGGCTGTTGTTGCGGGCCACGTACTCGATGGAGAAGTCGTGGCCGACGAGGGCGAGCTGCATGGCCACCGTCGCCAGGCAGGCCCCGCCGAGGACCAGCCACACGTAGCGCAGGCCCGCCCGCAGGAGACGGGGATCGTCCCGGCGGAGGCCCAGCGCCAGCGTCGCCGCCCCCAGCAGGGCGGCGGCCAGGCCCAGGGCCACGCCGGCGGTCCCGAGGGCGGCGTTCACCCGGTCGCTGCCTCTCGGTGACCTGCGCTCGGCTCACCTGGAGGGGCGGCCGGGCCCCCGGGTGGCCGGCGGCCGGCGGGAGATGGGCCCCAGTGGCCCCGCTCGCCGTGCTCGGTCACTGGCCGGAGGCGGGGGCGGTGGACGTCACCCGCTCGGGGTGGTCGGCGACGTAGGTCTCCGAGTGCTTGACGAGGATGCGGTCGCTGTCGAACGTCTGCCCCTGGAACCGTCCTTCGAGGACGACGGGGATGCCCGGTCTGAACATCTCGGGAGGGTCACCGCGGTGCACGACCGGCACGTGGACGCCCTTGCTCTCGATGCGGAACGAGACGTCGTCGCCGGCCTGCGAGATGCTGCCGGGCACGACCGTGCCCTGGATCCGGAATCGGTCGTCGCCGATCGACTGGCGCTGGGCCACCGCCTCGTCCGCCGTCCGGAAGTACATGGTGGCGTTGCCCAGGCCGCGGAAGACGAGGAACGCCAGGGCGGCGACCACCACCGCCCCGGCGATCCACAGCCTCCGGCGCTGGTCGATCACCGGGTGGGGCCGTCGGTCGCGGCCGGTGCGGTCGTCGCCGCGTCGACCCCGGGCGTCGGGGCGGCGGACGCCCGGGCCAGGGCCCGGCCACGCGACCGGAGCCGGAGGACGTAGCCGACGAGGGCGGCGGCGGTGAGGCCGTAGCCGGCCACGAGGTAGCCGACATGAGTCACGAGCGGACCGGACCGCTGAGAGGCTCGACCGCCCCGATGGCGTCGAGGCCTTCGGCCCGGCGCTCGGCCAGGGCGTCCGCCAGCTGGCGCTCGTCCGCCTGCTCCTGGAGGTGGGCCAGGCGGAAGCGGTGGATGAGGAGCCAGGCGTACAGCAACGTGAAAGCGACAACCGCCACCACCAGGGTGAGGGCCATGGTCCCGGTGATCTGCGGGTCGAACAGGCGGCGCTCGTCGAACAGGCTGGCGGGCTGGTGGAGGGTGCGCCACCACTCGACCGACTTGTGCACCACGGGCACGTCGACGAAGGCGGCGATGGCGACGATGGCCGCCCGGCGCGAGCGGACCTCGGGGTCGGAGGGCACCCGCCGCACCGCGAGGTAGCCGAGGTAGAGGACGAACAGGACGGCGGTGCTGGTGAGGCGGGCGTCCCAGGTCCACCAGACGCCCCACGTCGCACGGCCCCAGATCGACCCGATGGCCAGGGTCAGGCCGATGAACAGCACGCCGACCTCGGCCGACGCCCCGGCGGCCAGGTCCCAGAAACGGGACCGGGTGCGCCGCCAGAGGTAGAGGACGCTGGCGAGAGTCGTCACACCGAAGGAGACGTACATGGCCAGCCAGGCGGTGGGCACGTGGAGGTAGAGGAGCCGCACGGCGTCCTTCTGGTTGACGTCGCCCGGGCTGACGACCAGGGCCAGCCACGCCGTCACCGCCAGCCCGGCGGCCGTCAGCCAGCCGAGGATCCTCGTGGCCCGGGAGCTCGTGGTCACGACTCCTCCAGCAGGGGGCCGAAGGCCACCACGCCGAAGACGGTGTAGATGGTGGCGAACACGACGAGCAGGCGGACCCACGGCCAGGCGTCGACCGCCGCCCCGCCAAGGGCCGCCTCACTGGCGCGGGTCGCCGCCAGCAGCACGGGGGCCACGACGGGCAGCACGAGCAGGGGCAGCAGCGTCTCGCGGACCCGGAGGCCGGCGGCCACCACGCCGTAGACGATCCCGGCCGACGCCACCCCTACGGTGGCCAGCAGGCACACGAGGGCGAGCAGCGCCACTCCTCGCAGCGTCACGTCGAAGAGCACGGCCACGCCCACCGCCAGCACCGCCTCGAGGAGCAGGAGCTGGACGGCGACGGCCGCCGCCTTGCCGAGGAAGATGCCGGCGTCGTCGAGGCCCGACAGCCGCAGGGCGTCGCGCGTCTCGTCGGCTTCGAGGGCGAACGACCGCTGGACGGCGAGGACGGCGGCGAAGAGCACGGTGACCCAGAACAGCCCCGCCGACGCCCGGCCCAGCACGCCCCGGTCGGGGTCGAGGGCGAAGCCGAACAGCACGAGGACCATGACGGCGAACGGCAGCACCTGGTTCGTCGCCACGCGCGAGCGGGCCTCGACGCGCAGGTCCTTGGCCGCCACCAGGGCGGCGTCACGCAACAACGCCGGCCGCCTCCCTGCGGTCGGGTGCGGCGGTGGCGTCGGCGTCGGTGCCCGTCTCGTCGAGCAGACCGCCGGTGACGCGTCCACCGGCCATGAGCACCTGACGGGAGGCCAGTGCGGCGGCCCGGTCGAGCTCGTGGGACGCCAGGATCACCGTCCCTCCCGAGGTCGCGACCTCGCCGACGATGGCGTCGAGGAGCTCCCGCCCGCCGGCGTCGAGCCCGGCGTGGGGCTCGTCGAGCAGCCAGAGCTCCGGCTGCCGCGCCACCACGGCGGCGATCGCCGCCCGGCGCCGCTGGCCGCTCGAGAGACGCCCCACGGTGACGTGACGGAGCCGGCCGTCGATGCCCATCCGCGCCATCGCCTCCTCGGCTGCGCCGGTCGGGCGCTTCGCCGCCCGGGCGGCGAAGCGCAGGTTCTCCTCCACCGTGAGCTCGTCGTAGAGGAACGAGGCGTGGCCGAGCAGACCGACCCGGCGCCGGACCGCCCGCCGGTCGCGACAGAGGTCGTGCCCGAGCACCTGGGCCTCGCCCGCGCCGATGGCGACCAGCCCCGCGCACGCCCGCAGCAAGGTCGTCTTCCCCGCCCCGTTGGGCCCGTGCACCAGCAGAACGTCGCCTCCGGCGACGTCGAGATCGACTCCGGCCAGTGCGGGGAAGCGCCCGAGCAGGGAGACCGCGGAGCGGAAACGTACGATTGGGGCCATGGCGACCGCCTCCAAGGTACCGGCGCGCTCAAAGGAAGGTCCAAGCAGATGGCGCCGCCGCCCGCCCCGGCGCAGCCGGCGGCCGCCCGCGTGGGGGCAGCGGCCCTACTGGTGGAGGCGCCGCCCTCGTCGCTTCGAGCGGGAGCAGCCGCGGACGAGGGGCGATTCCGTCCGGCGGGTCATCCGGGGTATTGGCAAGACGCTCATCGCGATCGGCGTGCTCCTGTTCCTCTTCGTCGGTTACCAGCTCTGGGGCACCAACCTGGCCGAGGCCCGCGACCAGCGGGCGCTCGAGAAGCAGTTCTCCCAGTTCTCCGCGCCGGCGCCTCCGGCAACCGGGGCCCCCGCCGCCCCTCCGACCACCCCGGCGCCGCCGGTGCTGGGCGACGCCGCCGCCCTCATCGAGATCCCCAAGATCTCGGTCCAGAAGTACGTCGTCGAGGGGGTAAGCACCGAGGACCTGAAGAAGGGCCCCGGCCACTACCCCGACACGCCGTTGCCCGGCCGGCCGGGCAACGCCGCCATCGCCGGCCACCGCACGACGTACGGCGCGCCGTTCGGCGAGCTGGACAAGCTCGACCCCGGTGATCCCATCTTCGTGACCACCCCGGAGGGCAAGTTCCGCTACGACGTCGACCGCACCGACATCGTCGACCCCAGCCAGTCCGAGGTGCTCGACAACACTCCCGACAACCGGCTGACGCTGACGACCTGCCATCCCCGGTTCAGCGCCGCCCAGCGCATGATCGTCGTGGCCAAGCTGATCTCGCCGGTGCTCGAGCCGCCCCCGGCGCCGGCCGCCGAGCCCGCCCCCGAGGAGACACCCCCGGCCCAGAAGGCCGGCCTGGACGCGGGCCTCTCGGGTGCAAGCACGGCGAACGGCCCGGCCATCGCGTGGGGCCTGTTGGCCGCGGTGATCTGGGGCCTCACCTGGTGGGTGAGCCGCTGGTGGCGGCGCTGGCCGACCTACATCGTCGGCACCGGGCTTTTCCTCGTCGCCCTCTACGTGTTCTTCGAGAACGTCTCCCGCCTGCTCCCGGCCAACGTCTGACGCCGGCGAGCCCATCGACAGCGTTCGGACACCCCGTTGAGAAACGGGGCGCCGACGTGGTGCCCAACGGGGATCATGGCGGCGATGGCTCGAATCCGTTGCAGCGGGGGGATCGTCCTCGACAAGGGGTGGCGCGCCTGGCTCGTCGAGGGCTCCGGCGAGGAGGTGCGCGACTGGCGCCCCTTCGCCGCCGCGCCCGTCGTCGTCGGACCGCCCGGGGCGCCGGCCCGTGAAATAGAACGAGCCCGTCGGGAGGCGCGCCGGCTGGTCGCCGCCGGAGGCCCGCTCGTCGCCGCCGCGGGCGTCGACCTCGGGGGCGGGTTCCGGTCGGCACGCCTGGACGGCGGCGGGGAGTCGCGACGGGACGCCGTCCTCGCCGCCCTGGAGGTGCTCGGCGTCGACCAGGTGGGGCGCATCGGCGAGCAGCCGGCGCTCCTCGTCGCGCTGTTCGGCCCACGCGCCACCCGACGGGTGGGCGCCACCGCCCGCCAGGTCATGGCCAGCGGGAACCTCTCGTCGCTGCGGCTGGCGGTCGCCGCCAGCGACCTCCTCGGTCCCGAGCAACTCGAGGACGTGCTCGGCTGGGGGCTGGCGCTGCCCACCGGCGTGGACCCCGTTCCGCACGGGCGCACCGAGCTCCTCGCCGAGCGACTCCAGGCCGTCTTGGGCTCGTCCACGTCGCGCCGGCGCCTGTCGCTCATCCGCTCGCTGTGGGACGACGTCGTCGCCTGGCAGCGTTCCGCCCACGCCCGGGCCCGGGCCCGCCGCCGCCGGTTCTCCCAAACCCGTCTCGACGCCTGGCGGCGCACGATCGCTCGCAAGGACGAGGCGTGGTGGCGTACCGCCGCGCGCCCGGAGCTCGGCGACCGCCCCTCGCCCACCGCCATGCTCATGTGGGTGCCCGGTCCGCAGGTCTGGTCCGACGCCCTCGGGCGGGCCTTCCAGGAGGCGATCTCCGCCACCGCTCTGCTGCGCACCGCAATGGCGGCCGAGGAGGGTCCGGTGGAGGTGGCGGTGCTGGGCCACCTCGACCAGCTCGCCTACGCCGCCACCGCACTCCTTCCAACCGTGCCCGACCGCGTGGAGGTCCTCCGGTCGTTCACGCCTCGGGGATCGCCGGCGAGTGACCGGGCCGGAGCGGTGGCCGGTGCGGCCGTTCTGGCGACCGACCCGCAGACCGCGGACCGCTCGGTCGAAGTGGCCGGGGTTCGTGTCGACCGTGACCGCCTGGGCCCGTCCCTCGCCCGCGCCCTCGCAGACGCCTGCGAGCTGGCGCAGGCGGTCCTCGGCTGGGCGATCGAGCTCTACGGGACCATGTCCGAGGTCCCGCGCGAGGTGAGGCCCACGACCGCCGTCACCGGGTGGCGCGCGGTGGCCGGGTACTCGCCCGTTCGGGAGCCGCATCTGTGGTCGCACCGCGACGTCGGTCCCGCCGACCGGCTGTCGCTGGCGGAGCGCCTCGCCGCCCAGCCCGCCGAAGCCATGACCACCGAGCTTCTCGACGACGGGTTGTGGCTGGCGGATCTCGCCGACGCCCTCGCCCGGTGGTACGGGCACGAGCACGCCGCCATCGCCTGGTTCGGGCTGGACGGGATCGACGTCGACCCCCCGCTCGAGCCGCCCGACCCCCGCCTGCCCCTCGTGGAATCCCTGCCCCTCGCGATCGCTGGTGCCGCCCAGCTCGTGTCGCTGGGCGCCTCGCCGCCGGCCCGACCGGGTTCCTGGGAAGGGCTGGTCCGAGCCCTCGTCACCTCGGCCGAGGCCATGGGACTGGCCGACGAGTTCCCGGTCGCCCCCGAGGTGACGGACTGGAACAGGCGGGAGCTCCCCGGGACGGGCCTGACCCTCGAGGTGGCCACGACCGCCAGGCAGCTGGCGGAATGGGGCAACTACATGGGGAACTGCATCGCGACCTACGCCGAAGACGCCGGCGAGGGCTACGCCCTTGTCGCGCTCCGCGACCCCACGATGAGGTTGGTCGCCAACATGGCGATCGCCCGAGCGGGGAGCCGGTGGCGGATCGATCAGGCGCTGGCCCGGTTCAACGAACCGCTCGACGACGAGCTCGCCGGGGCCGTCCGGCGGTGGGTCAACCAGCTCCGAGGGCCGTCCGCCTCTCCTCCCCGAGCGGTTCGCATGGGGGTTCCTGCCCGGCGGCCGGGGCGGCGGCCGGGAGGGCGGCGCCCCGCCGCTCGGGAGCGGCTCACCCGGGCGGCCGGCGAGTTGGGCGGCGCCATCGGCGAACTGCGCGCCGCACCCGAGCTGGCCCGGGTCGAACCGGTGCTCCGACCGATCGCCACCACCCTCGGCTGGACGGGGGACGACGACTGGCTCAGCCTGTTCGTCACCATCGCCCGGCCCGGCAACGCCCGGCCTCTCGCCCGGGCGACCGCATCGGCTCTGGTCGAGGGCTGCGGGCTGGCCGAGCTGTGGCATGCCACTGGTTTCCGGCCCCTGGCGGCGGCCGTCGACCGGATGGACACGAGCGTCGTGGACCTCCGGCGGCTCGCCGACCCGACCGTCCCCCGGTCGCTCCGACTGGCCCTCCACGAGCCGCGGGTGTGGAGCGCTCGGGTCGTGGACCTGGCCGGTCGCCGCGTCCGCGGCGCCTTGGGGGAGCTGCTGCAGCGTGGCGACGCCGCGCTCGACGAGGCGGTGAGAACCCGGCCCGACCTGGGCTTCCTCACGGCAGCCGTCCTCGCCACGACTGCCGCGCCGGTCGGCGAACGGCCGCTCACTCCCGTCCATGTCGCGGCGGACGGCACCGTCCCCGGCCGCCCCCGTTCCTCGGTCGGCGACCCCGCGGGGCCGTGGCAGCAGGCGCGACACGGCGCCGTCGAGCTCGGCGCCCTTCCGACCCACGTGGACCGTGCGCTGGCCGACGCCCCCGGCGGCCGGCTGCTCGTCCCGTCGCCCTGGACCCTCCCGCGCGGGTGGACGGCGCTGTGGGCCCGAGCCGGCCGGGTGAGCAAGGAGGTCGCCCGGCGAGCGACGGCGAGGGGGAGCGCCCGGACGCGCCCGCCGCCTGTTCCCTCCGTGCAGGCGCCTGACACAGCTCCGCAGCGGGCAATGCGGTGGAGGCCTCCGACCTGGAGCTGCAGCTGCGTCCCCTGGAGGCCGGAACCTACGCGTCGAGGTCGTCTCGCTGGTCACGTCTCCAACGTCGATGCGTACGTTCAGGTGCGGTTCAGCTGCGCTTCAGTTAAATGGGACGCGTGCGAGTGCTGGTGGTCGAGGACGAGAAGCGACTGGCCGCCGGGCTCCGCAACGGCCTCGAGGCCGAGGGGTTCGCCGTCGACGTCGCGTTGGACGGCACCGACGGGCTCTGGATGGCCCGCGAGAACGAGTACGACGCCATCGTCCTCGACATCATGCTGCCCGGGCTCAACGGCTACCGGGTATGCGGCACCCTCCGCGACGAGGGCGTCTGGACGCCGATCCTCATCCTCACCGCCAAGGACGGAGAGTGGGACCAGGTCGAGGCCCTCGACACCGGCGCCGACGACTTCCTGGTCAAGCCGTTCTCCCATGCCGTCCTCGTCGCCCGCCTGCGGGCGCTGCTGCGGCGGGGCGCCCGGGCTCGCCCCGCCGTCCTGGCGGCCGGCGATCTACGGCTCGACCCGGCGTCGAGGCGGGCGTGGCGCGGCGACGTCGAGCTGGACCTCACCAGCCGGGAGACGGGCTTGCTCGAGTACCTGCTGCGGCGGCCCGGCGAGGTCGTCTCCAAACGCGAGATCCTCGCCCACGTCTGGGACTACGACTTCGAGGGCGACCCGAACATCATCGAGGTCTACATACGGCACCTGCGCAACAAGCTCGACCGGCCGTTCGGGCGCGCCGCCATCGAGACGATCCGCGGGTCCGGCTACCGGCTGGCCGCCGAGGGCGGTTGAGTGCGGCTGCGGCCGAGCACCGTCCGGGTGCGCACGACCGTCGGCGCGGTGGTCGTCGTCGCCCTGGCGCTCCTCGTCGGGGCGGTCGGGCTCGTCCTGTCGATGCGCCGCGCCCTGGCCGGCAACGTGCGCACCGCCGCCGAGCTACGCGCCGCCGACGTCGTCACGCTGCTCTCGTCGGGCTCGCCGCCCAGCAGACTGGCGGCGGGCGACGACGAGGACCTGCTCGTCCAGGTCCTCGACCGGAGCGGGGCGGTGGTGGCGGCGAGCGACAACCTGGCCGGTCGACCCGCCATCGCGCGGCTCCGACCCGGGGAGGCCAGAGAGGTCGACGTTCCGGTCGACGACGATACGTACCTCGCCGTGGCGGCGGCGACGACGACCGACCGGGGGCCGGTGACCGTGGTCGTGGCCCGGACGCTGGAGACGGTCGAGGAGTCGACCGACGTCGTCGTCCGCCTCCTGGCGGTCGGCTTGCCGGTCCTGCTCCTGGTGGTTGGTGGCACGACGTGGAAGGTCACCGGTCGGGCCCTTGCGCCGGTCGGGGCGATACGCCGTGAGGTCGACGAGATCTCCTCGGCACACCTCGATCGAAGAGTCCCCATGCCTCCGGGCGCCGACGAGGTTGCTCGCCTGGCCGCCACGATGAACCGGATGCTCGACCGCCTCGAGCGGTCGCAGGTTCGCCAGCGGCGCTTCGTCTCCGACGCCTCGCACGAGCTTCACTCACCGGTGGCGTCGATCCGCCAGCACGCCGAGGTGGCGCTCGCCCACCCCGACCGAATGACGGTCGAGGGCCTGGCCGCGCCCGTGCTCGCCGAGGAGCTTCGGCTCGAGCGGCTCGTGGACGACCTCCTCCTCCTCGCCCGCCTCGACGAGCAGACCCTGCCGGCGCAGCGCCGCCCCGTCGATCTGGACGACATCGTCCTCGAGGAGGCTCGGCGGCTCCGCCAGACAGCGTCGGTGGCGGTCGACACGACGGCGGTCTCCGCCGCCCGGGTCGCCGGTGACGCGGCGTCCCTCCGGCGGGTGCTGCGGAACGTCGCCGACAACGCCGCTCGCCACTGCCGGTCCCGCGTGGCCTTCGCTCTCCGCCAGGACGCCGGCGAAGTGGTCGTGGAGGTGGACGACGACGGCCCGGGGATCCCCCTCGCCGACCGGCAGAGGGTCTTCGACAGGTTCGTCCGCCTCGACGACGCACGGGCTCGAGACGGCGGTGGGAGCGGGCTCGGCCTCGCCATTGTCGCCGAGGTCGTCGCCGCCCACGGTGGCGCCGCCGCCATCGTGGCCAGCCCGTTGGGCGGCGCCCGGGTGCGCATCACGCTTTCAGCGGAGCCTCAGGAGGGCATTGAGACGATCGCCTCCCAACCCAACCAAGGAGGCAGTCGATGAAGCGCAGGACGTGGATCGCAGCCGGAGCGGTCGTCGCCGCCCTGGCCGGCGGTGCCGGCATCGCGGTGGCATCGGGTGGCGACGACAGTGAGCCGCCCATCACCGGCGAAGCCCTTTCCAAGGCCAGTGCCGCCGCCCTCGCCCACACCGGAGAAGGGCGTGTGACCGACACCGAGGCCGGCGACGAGGAGAGCTACTACGAGGTGGAGGTGACGCGGCCGGACGGCAGCCGGGTCGACGTCCAGCTCGACCGGGACTTCGACGTGGTCGGCTCGAGCACCGACACCCAGGACCCGGGCGACGACGAGGAATCGTCGCACGAGCCGCGCCATGTGTGAGGGCGGTCCCGACGAGGCACAATTGCCAGGTGACCACCGGCGCGGTGCTGGCCGCCGCGGGTGAGGTATCGCTTCTCTGGTTCCTCATCGGCGCCCTCGTCGCCGGCCTGATCGCCGGCGGGATCGCCCGGCTCCTGGTCCCGGGCCCGACACCGATGGGCTGCCTGGGCACCGCCCTCGCCGGGATCGTCGGAGCCATCGTCGCCGCCCTCGTCGGGCGCCTCCTCTTCGGGCCCACTTACGCGCCCGGCTTCATCGCCTCCGTCCTCGGCGCCACCCTGGTCGTCTGGCTCTTCACTCGCAGCCGGTACTACTGAGTCAGCCGGCGGCGGGCACCCGGGTCCTTCGGACCACGCCCGCCGCGTGCCGGCGGGGGCCCCTGCCCCGCCGGCCTGGCCACCGCCCACCGCCGCTTCGAGGAGTCTGTGGCGGCGGGCACCCGGGTCCTTCGGACCACGCCCGCCGCGTGCCGGCGGGGGCCCTGCCCCGCCGGCTGGCCACCGCCCACCGCCGCTTCGACCGGGGGCCCCTGCCCCGCCGGCCTGGCCACCGCCCCACCGCCGCTTCGACCGGGGGCCCGCACGCGGCCACACTGGCGCCGATGGCGCCCACGGTCGCGATCGTCTCCTACCGGCTCGGGCAGGCCGATGGCGTGTCGGTGGAGGCGGCCAAGTGGGCGGGCGCCCTCCGGTCCCTGGGCTTCCGGGTGGTCACGGTCGCCGGGGCGGGGGGCGCCGACCGCATCCTTCCCGCGCTGGCCATCGACGCCGGCGAGCCGCCGTCGGGCACCGAGGTGAGCGACGCCCTGGCCGACGCCGACCTGGTCGTCGCCGAGAACCTGTGCTCGCTGCCGCTCAATCGCGAGGCGTCCGAGGTGGTGGCCGCCGCCCTGGCCGGGCGGCGGGCGATCCTCCACCACCACGACCTCCCGTGGCAGCGGCCTCCGTACGCCGACGTCGACGGCTTCCCCCCCACCGACGCCGCGTGGGCCCACGTGACCGTCAACGTCGTCAGCCGCACCGAGCTCGCCGCACGCGGGATCGCGGCGACCGTCGTGCCCAACTGCTTCGACGTCGACGCTCCTCCCGGCCGCCGGGAGGCGACCCGCCGGGCCGTCGGAGTGGCGCCCTCCGAGCGCCTGCTCCTCCAGCCCACCCGTGCCATCGCCCGCAAGAACGTGCCCGCCGGCGTGTGGCTGGCCGAGCGCCTGGGGGCGACCTACTGGCTCGTCGGGCCGGCCGAGGACGGCTACCAGGCCGAGCTCGACGAGTTGCTCGCCGCCGCCACCGTCGCCGTCGTGCGACGCCTCCCCGGGGAGACGACGGTGGCCGACGCCTACGCCGCCGCCGACGCCGTCGTCCTGCCGTCGACATGGGAGGGGTTCGGGAACGCCACCATCGAGTCGGTCGTCCACCGACGACCCCTGGCCATCGGCCGCTACCCGGTGGCCCGCGAGATCGCCGCCTTCGGGTTCCGCTGGTTCCCGGCCGACGAGCCCCAGCCCCTCGACCGGTGGCTCGCCGACCCCGACCGCGACGGCCACCTGCTCGACGCCAACCTGGCCATCGCCCGCCGTCACTTCTCGCTGGCCTCGCTCGAGCGGCGCCTGGCCCGGCTCGTCGACCAGGCCGGGTGGGCCTGGTGAGGGGGTGAGGGCGACGGGCGACCACGACCCGGTGCGCCTGCGGCGGGCCCGCATCGGGCGGTTGGCCGGCACCGCCCGGCGGGCCGGCTATGCCCTGCTGGGGGTGGCGATGGTGGCATTCTTCGCCGGGGCGGCGACCCGGTTCACCTCGGCGGTGGTGGCGGTGGTCGTGGCGTCCCTGGCGGCCGGGTCGGCCCTGCTGCTCCCGGCGATAGTCGTCGGCTACGGCGTGCGGGCGGCCGAGCGCGAGGACCGGCAGCGGGACGTGCGGTGACGCGCGCCGCCGTGCTCACCGCCCTCGGCCAGCCCTTGACCGTCCGGGACGACGTCGAGCTGGACGCCCCGCGCGCCCGCGAGGTGCGGGTGGAGCTGCGGGCGTCCGGCGTCTGCCACACCGACCTGTCGATGCGCGACGGTGTGGTGCCCGTCACCCTGCCCGCCGTGCTCGGCCACGAGGGCGCCGGGGTCGTCGCCGAGGTGGGCCCGGGCGTCACCGACCTGGCGCGGGGCGACCACGTCGTCATCTCCTGGGTGCCGCAGTGCGGCAGCTGCTACTACTGCTCCCGGGGACAGGCCGAGCTGTGCCAGGAGGCCGACACCGTTCTGCTCACCGGCGGCATGCTCGACGGCACCCCCCGGTTCCGGGCACCCGAGGGCCCCGTCCACCAGATGTGCGGCTGCGGCACGTTCGCCACCGAGACCGTCGTCGTCTCGACCGCCGCCGTGCCGGTGCCCGCCGACCTCGACCCCGGGGTCGCCGCCCTCCTCGGCTGCGGCGTGGTCACCGGGGTGGGCGCCGCCCTCAACACCGCCGACATCGCCGAGGGTGACGCCGTCGCCGTGCTGGGCTGCGGCGGGGTGGGGCTCAACGTCGTCCAGGGGGCGCGCATCGCCAAGGCGGGCACGATCATCGCCATCGACGCCAACCCGTCCAAGCTCCCTATGGCCGAGGCCCTGGGAGCCACCGCGACCGTCGACGCCAGCCGCACCGATCCCGTCTCGGCGGTGATGACCCTGACCGCCGAGCGGGGCGCCGACGTGGCCTTCGAGGTCATCGGTCTGGGCCCGACCATCGACCAGGCGATCGCCATGACCCGCCGGGGCGGCCAGACCGTCCTCGTCGGGATCCCCTCGGTCGACGTGATGCTGCAGCTGCCCGCATGGGTGGGCCTGATCCTGCAGGAGAAGACGATCAAGGGCTGCTGGTACGGCTCGGCGAACGTTCGCCGGGACATCCCCCGCCTGATCGAGCTCTACCGCCGGGGCGACCTGGAGCTGGACGCGCTGGTGTCCCGCCGCATCCAGCTGTCCGAGGTCAACGCCGCCCTGGACGCCCTGGTCGCCGGCGAGGTGGCGCGGTCGGTGGTCGTCTTCTGAGGAGAGCGGCCGCAGGAGCGGCCGGAGCGCGGCGCCTAGCCCTTGTCGGCGCGGCGGACGTTGGCCGCCTGCAGGCCCTTAGGGCCCTGCTGCACGTCGAACTCGACCTTCTCGCCCTCGTCGAGGGTGCGGTAGCCCGGCGACTGGATGGCGCTGAAGTGGACGAATACGTCGTCCCCGCCAGACTGCGAGATGAAGCCGAAACCCTTGTCGGCGTTGAACCACTTGACGATACCGGTTGCCACGGTTGGGTACTCCCCTTGCTCGGTTGCTGAAACGAGGGGACTGCTCAACCCGTCCGGTGTTGCCGTACAGACGCCCAATCCCTCGTCGCGGACGGTATCACCCGCCAAGGGCGACCGGTCAACGGTGGAGCCGCGTGCCCCCCGGGGTGTCCTCGACGACCCACCCCCGGGCCTCGAGCTGCGTCCTGATGGCGTCGGCCCGAGCCCAGTCCTTCGCCGCCCGCGCCTCGTCCCGCTCCTTCACCAGGGCGGCGCTGACGCCGTCCAGCCGGTCCTCCCCGGCGGTGAGCTCCAGTCCCAGGGCGGAGGCGATCTCCCGGACCGCCGCGGCCAGCGGCGCGGCCCCGGCGGCGTCGCCGGCGTCGAGGCGGGCATTGGCCCGGCGGCGGAGCTCGGCCAGGTCGGCGACCACTCCGGGCGTGTCGAGGTCGTCGTCCATGCGGGCCCTGAACCGGCTGATGGCCTCCTGGTCGGGGGCCGCCGGCGGCACGTCGGCGGTGCGGCGGACGAAGTCGTCGAGGGTGCCCAGGGCCCGTCCGGCGTCTTCCAGGCTGGCCCCCGTCACCTCCAACGGCTTGCGGTACTGCGACTGCAGCACGAGGAGGCGGTAGGCCCGGGGGTCGGTGTTGGCCAGGAGGTCGGTGAGCGTCGTGAAGTTGCCCAGCGACTTGGACATCTTCTCGCCCGCCACCTCGACGAAGGCGTGGTGCATCCAGCGCCGGGCGAAGGGGCGGCCGAGGGCGACGGCCTGGGCCCGCTCGTTCTCGTGGTGGGGGAACACCAGGTCCAGCCCGCCCGTGTGCAGGTCGAAGTCCTCGCCCAGGAGGTCGAGCGACATCACCACGCACTCGGTGTGCCACCCCGGGCGACCGTCGCCCCACGGTGACGGCCACGACGGCTCGCCCGGCTTGGCCAGCTTCCACAGGGCGAAGTCCTGTGGCGAGCGCTTGCCCTCGACCGCCTCGACCCGCTCCCCGGGGCGCAGGCTCTCGAGCGACTGCCCGCCGAGCAGGCCGTAGCCCTCGACGGTGTCGGTCGCCAGGTAGACGCCGTCGCCGGCGCTGTAGGCGTGGTCGGTCTCGACCAGGCGGGCGACCAGCGCCACCATCTCGTCCACGTAGTCGGTGGCGTGGGGATCGTGGTGGGGGCGAAGTGCCCCCAACCCGTCGACCGCCTCGTACCAGGCCTCCTCGTACTGGGCGGCCACGTCGCCCGCCGACCGCCCGTCGCGCCACGCCCGCTCGATGATCTTGTCGTCGATGTCGGTGACGTTCGACACGTGCTGCACCTCGACGCCCGACCACTCCAGGTACCGGCGGAGGACGTCGTAGACGAGCACCGACCGGCCGTGGCCGACGTGAGGCAGGTCGTAGACCGTAGGCCCGCAGACGTACATCGCCAGCCGCCCCGGGTCCCGCGGCTCGACCTCGACCTGGCGCCGTAATGCCGTGTCGTGCAGGCGGATCACGCGGTTACCGTAACCGTCGCATGAGTCCGGCCGTGCCCGAGAAACCGACCCTCGAGGGCCTCGAGCGGCGGTGGATGGAGCGCTGGGAGGCCGACGGCACCTACCGGTTCGACCGCTCCGCGATCCGGGAGCAGGTGTACTCGATCGACACCCCGCCCCCGACGGTGTCGGGCTCGCTGCACGTCGGGCACGTGTTCTCCTACACGCACACCGACACCATCGCCCGGTTTCAGCGCATGCGCGGCCGCCAGGTCTTCTATCCCATGGGATGGGACGACAACGGCCTGCCCACCGAGCGGCGGGTGCAGAACTTCTTCGGGGTCCGGTGCGACCCCTCGCTCCCGTACGACCCGGAGTTCGCGCCGCCCGTGCGGGCGGACGGGCAGGCGGTGCCTGTCTCCCGCCCCAACTTCGTGGAGCTCTGCCACCGCCTCACCGCCGAGGACGAAAAGACGTTCGAGGAGCTCTGGCGGTTCCTCGGCCTGTCGGTCGACTGGACGATGACCTACGCCACTATCGACGAGCGGGCCCAGCGGGCGTCGCAGCGGTCGTTCCTCCGCCTGCTCGGCTCCGGGCTGGCGTACCAGTCCGAGGCCCCGACCCTGTGGGACGTCGACTTCCAGACGGCGGTAGCCCAGGCCGAGCTGGAGGACCGGGAGGAGACCGGCGCCTACCACCGCGTCCGGTTCACCGGACCGGACGGCTCGCCGATCGAGATCGACACCACCCGGCCCGAGCTGCTCCCCGCCTGCGTCGCCCTGGTCGCCCACCCCGACGACGCCCGGTACCGGCCGCTGTTCGGCGCCACCGCGACCACGCCGCTGTTCGGCGCCCGCGTCCCCATCACCGCCCACCACCTGGCCGAGCCCGAGAAGGGGACGGGCATCGCCATGATCTGCACCTTCGGGGACACCTCCGACGTGGCATGGTGGCGGGAGCTGGGGCTTCCCGTGCGGGCGGTCGTCCAGCGGGACGGCCGTCTGCAGGACGCGCCTCCGCCCGGCCTCGAGTCTCCGGACGCCGAGAGGTACTGGGACGAGTTGCGGGGCAAGACGATCAAGCAGGCCCGGCGGCGGGTCGCCGAGCTGCTGGCCGACTCGGGGGACCTGGTCGGCGAGCCCCGGCCGGTCACCCACGCGGTGAAGTTCTACGAGAAGGGGTCCCGGCCGCTCGAGATCGTCACCAGCCGGCAGTGGTTCATCCGCACCCTCGAGCACACCGACGCCTTCCTCGCCCGGGGCGCCGAGCTGCGGTGGCGCCCGCCCCACATGCAGAGCCGCTACGAGTCGTGGGTGCGGGGGCTCAACAGCGACTGGCTCATCAGCCGCCAGCGCTTCTTCGGCGTGCCGTTCCCGCTGTGGTACCCGCTCGGGGACGACGGGACCGTCGACTACGAGCACCCGCTCGTCCCCGACGAGGACGACCTCCCCGTCGACCCTTCGACCGACGTCCCCGCCGGCTACACCGCCGAGGAGCGGGACCAACCCGGGGGCTTCACCGGCGACGGCGACGTCATGGACACCTGGGCGACGTCGTCCCTCACGCCCCAGATCGCCGGCGGGTGGGAGGACGACGCCGACCTGTTCCTACGGGTCTTCCCCATGGACCTGCGGCCCCAGGCCCACGAGATCATCCGGACCTGGCTCTTCTCCACCGTCGTGCGGTCCCATTTCGAGCACAACTGCCTCCCGTGGACCGACGCCGCCATCTCCGGATGGGTCCTCGACCCCGAACGCAAGAAGATGTCGAAGTCCAAGGGCAACGTGATCACGCCCCTCGGCCTGCTCGAGCAGTACGGCGCCGACGCCGTGCGCTACTGGGCGGCCAGCGCCCGCCCGGGCGTCGACACCGCCTTCGACGAGGCGCAGATGCGGGTGGGCCGCCGGCTGGCCATCAAGCTGCTCAACGCCTCCCGCTTCGTGCTGACGTTGGCGGGCGACCGGGCGGAGGCGGGCGCGGCCACGCCGCAGCTGATGCCGCTCGACCGGGCGATGCTCGGGCGGCTGGCCGACCTGGTCGAGGAGGCCACCGCCGCCTTCTCGGGCTACGACTACGCCCGGGCCCTCGAGCGGACGGAGGGCCGGTTCTGGGAGTTCTGCGACGACTACCTGGAGCTGGTCAAGAGCCGGGCCTACGGCAGCCAGGGCGAGGAGGCGGCCGCATCGGCCCACCACGCCCTGACCGTCGCCCTCTCCACCCTCCTGCGGCTGTTCGCGCCGTTCCTTCCCTTCGTCACCGAGGAAGTGTGGTCGTGGTGGCAGGAGGGGTCGGTGCACCGGGCGCCTTGGCCGCGGGCGGACGAGGTCCGAGCGGCCGCCGGCGACGCCGACCCTCTGGTCCTCGAGGCGGCGGCCGCCGCCCTCGCCGAGGTCCGCAAGGCCAAGACCGAGGCTCGGGCGTCGATGCGGGCGGAGGTCGCCCGGGCGGCGGTGTCCGACACCGCCCCCCGCCTGGCCGCCCTCGCCCTGGCCGCCGACGACGTCCGGGAGGCCGGGCGGATCGCCCGCTTCGAGGTGGAGCCGGCCGACACCTTCGCCGTCCGGGTGGAGCTCGCCGCCCAGCCCTGAGCGCGGCGTCGGCCAGGAACTTTTTTTCGGCGGACCTGTTTCGGGGGCGCGGGGGCCGGGTAGGACCGACCCGCACCGTTCACGGTGCAACCCCCTCCCGAGAAGGGGCCTCTTGCCAGTCGAGGCCCCTTCTCGCCCCTTTTCTGAGCCGGAACCGCCGCGCGCCTCGCGCGCCGGCGGGAACCGTTCGACGAAATGTCTCCCGGCGGACCATCTTCCGGAACAGTTCCCCCCAGGTGGCTCTCGGCGCCGGCTGCGGCCGACCGGTGACGCCCGGTCCCGGCGGTAGAGTCCCTCGCCGGCAGCTTTCGAAGGAGCAGGCGTGAAAGTCGCGTTCGTGGGCAAGGGGGGTGCCGGCAAGTCGGCCATCGCCGGCACCTTCGCCCGGGTGCTGGCCAGGGGTGGCACGCCGGTGCTGGCGGTGGACTCCGATCCTCTGCCCGGGCTGGCCCTCTCCCTCGGCCTGAAGTCCGACGAGGCCCCGATCCCCGACGACGCGGTGGTCGAGCGCCAGGAGGGCGAGACCGGCCCTCGTTTCCGCCTCCGGCCCGGGCTGAGCGCCGAGGAGGCGGTCGAGCGCTACGCCGTCACCGGACCGGACGGGGTCCGGTTCCTGCAGTTCGGCAAGATCCGGGGGCCGAACCCCAACCTCTTCCGGTCGCAGCTCGCCTTCCTCCAGATCGTCCGGGAGCTGCCCGCCGACGAATGGAACGTGGTCGGCGACCTTCCCGGGGGCACCCGCCAGGCGTTCACGGGCTGGGGCAACTTCGCCCAGACCGTGCTCATCGTGGTCGAGCCCACCGCCCACTCGCTGCTCTCCGGGCGGCGGCTCGCCCGCATGGCCCAGCTCGAGAGCGGCCCCCAGCGGGTCGTCGCCGTGGTCAGCAAGGCCCGGGAGCCGGGTGACGCCGAGCTCGTCACCCGCCGCACGGGCCTCGAGGTGGTGTCCACCGTCCCGTGGGACGAGGCGCTGGCCGAAGCCGAGCGCCAGGGACAGGCGCCGATCGACGCCGCCCCCGGATGTCCGGCGGTCAAGGCGGTAGAGTCGTTGGCGGAGCTGTTGAGCGAGGAGATGGTGCGTTGAAGCTGGCGGTGGTGGGCAAAGGGGGCTCGGGGAAGACGACGACGTCGTCCGTCGTCGCCCGCACCCTCGCGCGCGGCGGCAACTCCGTCGTCGCCCTCGACTGCGACTCGAACCCCAATCTGGGCATCTCGCTCGGCGTCGGCGACGAGGAGACAGAACGGCTGGTGTCGATGCGCCAGGCCCTCGACGAGGGCCAGGAGCGGCACGCCGGCGACTGGGACACGCTTATCGACCGCTACGGGTCCGACGGTCCCGACGGCGTGCGCCTGGCGGTGGTGAGCCGCATCGACAACCCCGAGCCCGGCTGACTCTGATGTGGGCTTTCCCCCGAGCAGTTGCTCGGGTCCGCCAAGTTCGAGGATGACGTGGTCGTCGCCGACTTCGAGGCCGGCGTCGGGACCCTCACCCGCCTGTCCGACCAGCGGGTCGACACCGTGCTGGTCGTCGTCGAGCCCACCCCCAAGTCGGTCGAGGTCGGCATGCGGGCCGTCGAGCTGGCCCGCGAGCGGGGGGTCACCCGGGTGATCGTGGTCGCCAACCGCCTGCGCGACGACGCCGACCTCGAGATCGTGCGCTCCGCCTTCCCCGGCTGCGAGGTGGTGGCGGTGCCGGACGACCCCAAGATCGTGGAGGCGGACCGCAAGGGCGTCGCCCCCATCGACCTGGCGCCCGACGCCCCCGCCGTCCGGGCCCTGGTGGGCCTGGCCGAGAGCCTGCAAGCGGCCCGCTAGGCGGGCCGGTGACCGAGCCCCCGGAGGCGGGACCCACGCCGGGCGAGGAAGCGCTCACCCCCGACGGGGCCAGCCTCCAGGAAGGAGGCGGGGCGGAACCGCCGGAGGCGGGGGTGGGCGAGTCGCCGGCCGACGCCCGCCTCGCCGCCGCCCGAGCCGCCGCCCACGCGGCCGCCGCTCAGGCCGCCTCCGCCCGGGCTGCGGCTGCCCAGGCGGCCGCAGGACAGGTCGCCGCCGCCCAGGCCGCCGCCCAGGCCGCGGCCAAGGCGGCCGCCCAGGCGGCCGCCGAGGCGGCCGCCCGCGCCGTCGCTCAGGCCACCGCCGGGCTGCTGGCCAAGGCGGGATCTCCGCCGGCGGGGAGCACCGCTCCGCCGGCCGCGGGCACCCCTCCGGCGCCCGACGCCCCGTCGGCCGTCACCTCTCCCCCGGCGGTCACCGCCCCACC
>DATAAF010000077.1:0-51937 GCA_036260255.1 Acidimicrobiales bacterium
CCGGCGACGGGGCGGCGCGGGGGGCGGGCGCCGGCGGGCGGGCGGCTCGGGAGCGGGCGGCCGCCTCCTCCTCGGCCCGGCGACGGAGGGTGGCGGCGATGGCGTCGGACTCCGCCTCGAGGGCTTCGGCCTTGGCCTCGAACTCCTCCTTGCGCCGGAGAGCCTCGTCCTTGAGCCTGGTGTCCTCGGCGATGACGGCGGCCACTTCCTTGGCCGCCGACGACTGGGCGTCCCGCTGGGTCGCCAGCCGGGCGTGCTGCCGGGCGACGACGTCGCGCTGGGTCTGGGCCTTGGCCCGGGAGGCGTCCAGCTGGTCCCGGAGGTCGCCGACCTGGTCGCGCAGGGCCTCGGTGCGGGACACCGTCTCGGTCTGGCTGCCGGTCACCACCTTCAGGTACGCCCGCTTGGCCACCAGCTCGGCCATGTCCCGCGACCGCAGGGCGACGTCGACGTAGCGGGTTGCCTCCGACTGGCCGGTGTAGGCGGCGATCGCCTGGCGGACCAGCTCGGCCTTGGCCGCGTCCAGCGCGGCGATGGTCTCGCCCAGGCGGGCCTGGGCCCGGCGCTGCTCCGCCTCCAACACGGCCAGCTGGGACTCGGCGGTGGCCACCTCCCGCTGGGCGGCGGCGACCTGGGCCTGCAGGGCGGCGACCTTGACGTCGAGCTCGCGCTTGCGCGCCTCGGCCGCCTGGATCTGCCCGAGCAGCCGGGCCTCCTCCTCGGAGGCCGCCTCCACCTCCTCCTGGGCGGCACGGATCTCCCGGTCGAGCGGCTTGGTGGTAGGAGGCGCGGCCCCGCCCCCCGCCGGCGCGGCACCCAACAGGAGCGAGACGAGGGCGAGAAAGAGGGAGATGGCCTCCCGCCGGCGTGTCACTTTGCGCACGGTAGCAACACCAGTCACAGACGCAAGGGGCCGCCCGGTCGACCAAAAGCCGCGTTGTCGGGGGCGGAGCCCCCCGACGTCGTCAGACGTCGAGGAAGCGACTCACCGCGACGGCGGAGCCGACCGCGCCCACCACCATGCCGACGATGACGAGCAACACGCCGGTGCCCATCACGTCGCTGCTGGTCACGAGGAACTGCTTGAACAGCTGGACGTCGGAGTTCGAGCCCTGGATCCAGCCCTGGAAGAAGTTGCGCAGGAGCACGACCAGCGAGAAGGCGGCGGCCGCCCCCAGGATCCCCTGCACCAGGCCCTCCAGCATGAACGGGATGCGGATGAACCAGTTGGTCGCCCCCACCAGCTTCATCACCGCCACCTCCCGGCGGCGGGCGAAGATGGCCATGCGGATGGTGTTGAGGATCAGGAGGCAGGCGGCGCCCAGCAGCACCAGGGCCACCGCCCACAGCATGATCTGCAGGAAGTTGGTGATCGAGACCAGCGCCTCCACCTCGTCCTCGGCGTAGCTCACCCTCAGCACGCCGGCGGTGTTGTCGAAGCGGTCCCCGATCAGCTTGGTCTGCTCCGCCTCCTTGGGCACCACTCGGTACGACGGCGGTATCTGGTCGACAGTGATGGCGTCCCGGACGTCGGGCTCGTTGGCGAAGATCTTCTTGAACTCCTCGAACGCCTCCGGCTTGGTGACGTAGTGGTAGCGCCTGATCTCGGGCATGGCCCTCAGCTGGCGGTTGATGGCCTCCGACTCCTCCGGGGCGGCGTCGGGCTTCATGAAGATGGAGAGCTCCACGTTGCCGCGCCACTGCACCGTCGCCCGGTCGACGCCCCGCTTCACCAGGAGGGCGCCCCCGGCCAGCGTCAATGAGACGGCCACCGTGATGAGGGCGGCCGACGCCATGGAGACGTTGCGCCGGAGGTTGGACAGCGTCTCCTTGGCGACGTAATCGACCTTCAGTGCCACTTGGGGATCCTCGTGCCGAAGAGGTGGACAGACCCGACGATCAGGTAAAGGCGCCGTACACGCCGCGGGCCTGGTCGCGGACCAGCGAACCGCGGTCGAGCTCGATCACCCGGCGCCGCATGATGTCGACGATGTTGTGGTCGTGGGTGGCCATGACCACGGTCGTCCCGGTGCGGTTGATGCGGTCGAGCAGGCGCATGATGCCGACCGACGTGCTCGGGTCGAGGTTCCCGGTGGGCTCGTCGGCCAGCAGGATCAGAGGCCGGTTGACGAAGGCCCGGGCGATCGACACCCGCTGCTGCTCGCCACCGGAGAGCTCGTGGGGCAGGTTGTCGTGCTTCTTGGACAAACCGACCAGGTCGAGCACCTGGGGCACCTGGGCCCCGATGACGTGGGACGGCCGACCGATCACCTCGAGGGCGAAGGCCACGTTCTCGTACGCCGTCTTGTTGGGCAGGAGCTTGAAGTCCTGGAACACGCAGCCGATGTTGCGGCGCAACAGGGGCACCTTCCAGGAGCTGAGCTGGCCGATGTCCTTCCCCGCCACCCAGATGCGGCCGGAGTCGGGCGTCTCCTCCCTGATGAGCAGGCGGATCAACGTCGACTTCCCCGAGCCGGTGGGGCCGACGAGGAAGACGAACTCCTGCTTCTGGATGTCGAGGGAGATGCCCCGGAGGGCGACCACTCCGCCCTTGTACGTCTTGGTGACGTTCTCGAGTCGGATCATGAGAAGGAAAAGACGAGCCCGCGCCGCGCGCGCCGACCCGTCAGCCTAACCACCTCTCGCCTGGGGCGCCAACATCCCGGTCCGGCGCCGCCAGCGGAGGAACGCCTCCATGAAGTCGTCGAGGTCGCCGTCGAGCACCGCGCTCACGTTGCCGGTCTCGTGGCCGGTGCGCAGGTCCTTCACCAGCTGGTTCGGGTGCAGCCAGTACGAGCGGATCTGGCTGCCCCACGCCACCTCCCGCTGCTCGCCGGCCAGCGCCTCCAGCTCCCGTCGGCGCTCCTCCCGGGCCCGCTCGGCCAGCTTGGCGGCGAGGATCTGCAGGGCGACCGCCTTGTTCTGGTGCTGGCTGCGCTGGTTCTGGCAGGAGACCACGATGCCGGTCGGCAGGTGGGTGATGCGCACGGCCGAGTCGGTGACGTTGACGTGCTGGCCGCCCGCCCCCGACGACCGGTAGGTGTCGATGCGGAGGTCCTTCTCGTCGATCTCCACCTCGTCGCCCGCCTCCTCCAGGAAGGGGACGGCGTCGAAGGAGGCGAAGGCGGTGTGCCGGCGCGACTGAGCGTCGAACGGCGAGATGCGCACGAGCCGGTGCACCCCCTTCTCCGAGGAGAGCAGCCCGTAGGCGTAGCGCCCCCGGACGATGAAGGTGGCCGAGGTGATCCCGGCCTCCGCCCCTTGGGAGATTTCCTCCGTCTCCACCGCGAACCCGCGCCGCTCGGCCCACCGCAGGTACATGCGGAGGAGCATCTCCGCCCAATCCTGGGAGTCGGTGCCCCCGGCGCCGGAGTGCACTTCGCACACCGCGTCCCGCTCGTCGTGCTCGCCGGTGAACAGCGACCGCAGCTCGAGGTCATCGAGGTCGGACACCAGGGCGGCGACGCCAGCGTCCAGCTCGGGCTCGACCGAGTCGTCGCCCTCGTCCCGAGCGAGCTGGAACAAGACCTCGGCATCGGAGAGCCGTCGCTCGAGCCCGTCGACCAGCTCGACGTCGTCCTTGAGCCGCGCCATCTCGGTGGTGACGGCGCGGGCCGCGTCGGCGTCGTCCCAGAGCCCCGGGCCCGACGCGCGCTCCTCCAGCTCCACGAGCCGCTTCCGCTTCCCCTCGACGTCGAGGGCAAGGGAGAGCTCGGAGAGCCGCGTGCGCTCCTCGCGCAGCCGGTCAGTGAAGTCCTTCAGCCTTCACCGACCGTGGCAGAGCTTGAACTTCTTGCCGCTCCCACACCAGCACGGCTGGTTCCGCCCGATCTTCTCGTGCTCCGACTTGACCACCGTGGCGGGCGCCGCCGGCTCGGGCGGGACGTCGGCCGGTTCCCCGGTCTCGACCGCCTGGCGGGCCGCCGCCCGGGCCATCCCGCCCGACCCCTCGACGGGCGCGTCGGCGGCGGTGTAGTGCACGTCGCGGACCGCCGGCCGGGCCGGCTGGTCGACGACCACGTCGAGGTGCATCACGTACTTCACGAAGTCGTCGGCGACGGCGTCGACCATCTGGGAGAACATCTCGAAGCCCTCGCGCTGCCACTCGGTGAGCGGGTCCTTCTGGCCCATGGCCCGCAGGTTGATGCCCTCCTGGAGGTAGTCCATCTCGTAGAGGTGCTCGCGCCAGCGCTGGTCGACGATCGAGAGCATCACCTGGCGCTCGATCTGGCGCATGACGTCGGCGCCGAGCTGCTCCTCGCGGGCCTCGTAGTAGCCCACCGCCTCGGCCAGGAGGCTCTCGCGGATCTCGACCCGCGAGGTGGCCTGCTCCAGCTCCTCGGGCGTGAACTTGGTGGGGAAGTAGGACTGGACGTCGTGGACGAGCCCGGGCAGGTCCCACTCCTCGGAGAAGTCGCTGGCGCAGAACACGTCGACGACCCGGCCGATGGCCGCCTCCAGGTTCTGCACGGCCTCCTCCCGCAGGTCGGCCCCGTCGAGGATCTCCTGGCGGCGCCGGTAGATCACCTTGCGCTGCTGGTTCATGACCTCGTCGTACTTGAGGACGTCCTTGCGGATCTCCGCGTTGCGCGACTCGACGGTGGCCTGGGCCTTCTCGATGGCCCGGGTGACCATCTTGGCCTCGATGGGGACGTCGTCGGGCAGGGCCTTGCCCATCACCCAGCTCATGGCCCCGGTGGCGAACAGGCGCATGAGGTCGTCCTCGAGCGAGAGGTAGAAGCGGCTCTCGCCGGGGTCGCCCTGGCGGCCCGACCGGCCCCGCAGCTGGTTGTCGATCCGGCGGCTCTCGTGCCGCTCGGTGCCGAGCACGTACAGCCCGCCGAGCGCCCGGATCTTGTCGCCCTCGGCCGCGCACTCGTCGCGGTAGCGGGCGAACAGCTCCTCGAAGCGGGCCTGGTACTCGTCGGTGCCGGGCTTGAGCCCGTCGGCGGCCAGCTCCATCTTGACCAGCCCCTCGGGGTTGCCCCCGAGGAGGATGTCGACGCCCCGCCCGGCCATGTTGGTGGCCACCGTCACCGCTCCCAGCCGCCCGGCCTGGGCGACGATGACCGCCTCCCGCTCATGGTGCTTGGCGTTGAGGACGGCGTGCTCGATGCCCCGCTTCTCGAGCAGGCGCGAGAGGCGTTCCGACTTCTCGACCGAGACCGTGCCCACCAGCACGGGCTGGCCCTTCTCGTGGCGCTCGACGATGTCCTCGACGACCGCGTTGAACTTGGCCTCCTCGGTCTTGTAGACGAGGTCGGGGTGGTCGGCCCGGATCATCGGCTTGTGGGTCGGGATGGGCACGACGGGCAGGTCGTAGGTGTGGGCGAACTCGCCCGCCTCGGTGACGGCGGTGCCCGTCATCCCCGCCAGCTTGTCGTACATGCGGAAGTAGTTCTGGAGGGTGACGGTGGCGAGGGTCTGGTTCTCCTCCTTGATGCGGGTGCGCTCCTTGGCCTCGATGGCCTGGTGCAGGCCCTCCGACCAGCGCCGCCCCTCGAGGATGCGCCCGGTGAACTCGTCGACGATCTTCACCTCGCCATGCTGCACCACGTAGTCGACGTCGCGCTTGTACAGCTCCTTGGCCTTGAGGGCGGCCTGCATCTGGTGGACGTAGTTCGACGAGAGCTCGTCGTAGAGGTTGTCGACGCCGAGGGCCCGCTCGACCTTCTCGATGCCCGACTCGGTGGGGACGACCGTGCGCTTCTCCTCGTCGACCTCGTAGTCGACGTCGCGCTGGAGCGTGCGGGCGATGCTGGCGAACTTGTGGTACAGGGCGGCGGCGTCCTGCACCCGGCCGCTGATGATGAGGGGCGTGCGGGCCTCGTCCACGAGGATGGAGTCGACCTCGTCGACGATGGCGTAGACGTGGCCCCGCTGCACCATCTGCTCCTTGGACATCGCCATGTTGTCCCGGAGGTAGTCGAACCCGAACTCGTTGTTGGTGCCGTAGGTGATGTCGCAGGCGTAGTTCTGGCGCTTGGCGTCGGGGTCGTCGATCTCGGGGATCACCAGGCCGACGGAGAGGCCGAGCCAGCGGTGGATCTGGCCCATCCACTCGGCGTCCCGCTTGGCCAGGTAGTCGTTCACGGTGACGATGTGCATGCCTCGCCCGGACAGGCCGTTGAGGTAAGCGGGCAGGGTGGACACGAGCGTCTTGCCCTCGCCGGTCTTCATCTCGGCGATCCAGCCGAAGTGCAGGGCGGCGCCGCCCATGAGCTGCACGTCGTAGTGGCGCTGGCCGATCACGCGCCGGGCCGCCTCCCGGACGACGGCGAAAGCCTCGATCAGCAGCTCGTTGAGGGCGTCGTCGACGTCCTCGGGGGCAACCCCGTCGAGGCGCTCGCGGAACTCGACCGTCTTGTGCCGCAGGTCGTCGTCGGAGAGGGCCTCGATCTCTGGCTCGACCGCGTTGATGTCGGGCACCAACGACCGCAGCGCCTTGAGCTTCTTGCCCTCGCCCGCGCGAAGGACCTTGGACAGGACAGACATGGCCGTCAGTCTACCGGCGGCCCCTCCGGACGGATTCGGCGGGGCGCGGCTCTAGGACCCTGAGCTCCCGGGCACCCGCAGGTCCACAAGGGTGAATCGCTCGTTGCGGTGGGCGACCGGCCCCATTCCGACCACCGCCCCATAGGTGGTCGGCTCGGTCGCGATCCTCTCGTTCCTGAGCAAGAGCCACGACACCCGGTGTCGTTCGATGATCTGGCGGCGGTCGGCCTCCGATGTGTTCTCGTCGAAGAAGCGGAGAAGGTCAGACCCCCTCTGTGAGGTGTCCACGAAGGGCTCGGCGCGCGCCAACGCCACCGCCTTGGCGCCGAAGGTGGGGACCTCCAGGCTCGAGTAGACATCCGACAGCACGACGTCGCCATCGCCGGCGAACCGGGTGAGGAAGGAGTACTGCGACAGCTTGGCCAGGTCGACGTCGCTGTGGACCCAGCTGTACGGGACGTCCTCGAGAACGCTTTCGGGCAGGACGACGAAGCCGTTGCGCACGTTGAACGCCCCGACCACGATGAGCGCCAGGGTGGTCACCTGGACCCACTGCAGGGCCGGCCGCCCCCGCTCACCGAGGGCCATGGCCGCCTCGCTCGCCCTCACCCGCTCGTCGGCGAGGATCACCGCCCCGACCAGCGCCAGCGACGAGATCAGTCGCCCGTAGGACCACTCCTCGGTCCTCCAGCCGAACAGGTAGGCCAGCAAGACGCCGACGAAGAAGAGGGCGAGGGGGTCTCGGCCGTTGACCCAGAGCCGCCGGCCCACGAACGGGAGCACGACCAGCGCGGGCCATACCCGCCCGAGGACGTCGACGTACATGTCGCGGTCGGCGCCGGCGATCGCCTGGCGGTAGCCCTCGTTGGCGGCGCCGAACAGCAGGTCGTACAGCGAGAAGTACGGCCACAGGAACGCCAGGAGGAACGAAGCGACGACGGCGGCGCCGCTCAGCACGAGGTTCCACTCCCGCCCGATCCGGGGGCCGCCCAACGTCAGGGCGGCGATGCCGATGTAGAGGAAGATCGCGTCCACCGGGTGAGCGAGAAGCGCGACCGACGCCAGCAGTACAACTGGAAGCAGAAGCTTCGTGTTCTCGGTTTCGAGGAACCTCAGGTGGTACCAGAGAGCCAGGAGGGTGAGGCCTTTAGCGAAGGTCGACGGGTACGGAAGCACCAGAGGCAGCACCTTGAAGTGCAGGAACCCGCTGAAATACCAAGCGTTGATCCCCCAGAGGAAGAGGATGAAGAGCAGGGCATAGAAGGCGGTTCCCACTCGCTTCGTGAGCCGCGTGACGAAGAGCCAGAGGGCCACGAGGAAGACGACGAGGTTGGCGATCCCGGCCCAGCTGAGCACCGTGACGACGCTGAGACCGGTGACGCGCGCGAGGAGGCCGACGACCAGGTGGTACGGCGACATGAACTGGTGCGGTCGGTCGACGGCGAACAGAGGGTGGCCGGGATCGAGTGGATGCTCACCCAGCTCCCGGGCGGCGGCGGCGTGCTCCCAGATGTCGAGCCCCGAGCCCCATCGCGCCTTGACGGTGAAGGACACCATGAGCGCGACCAGCACGGCGCACAGCAGCAGGTAGCGGCGGTCCTCGAGCAACCGCGGGGCGGCGGGCGGGGCGGCCTCGTCCGGGCGCGGTGGCGTCTCCTCCGTCGGTTGCTCGGCCACCACGACGCGCTCCGGCCCCACGGGGTCCCGCGCCTCCACGTCCCCTCCGCCATCGGGCATCAGAAACCGGGCTCCAAGCTAGGGAAGGAAGAGCCGGGACCTGGCGATGCCGGCTCGGTGGAGTCGGAACCGCGCCATCGTCCACAGCGTGCCGATGCCGTAGCGGATGTTCGCCCGCATCGAGGTCGACGAGGCATCGGGCGCGTACCGGGTGTGGATGGGAACCTCGACCACACGTTGTGCGAAGGCGACGGCCTGGGCGATGACCTGGGTGTCGAAGACGAAGTCGTTCGAGTTGCGCAGGAACGGGATCGTCTCCAGGAACCGTCGGGAGTAGGCCCGGTAGCCGGTGTGCAGCTCGCTGAAGTCGGTGCCCAGCATCCTGTTCTCGATCGCGGTGAGGATCTTGTTGGCGAGGTACCGGTACAGCGGCATCCTCCCGGCGCGCGCTCCCCCCGGGATCAGCATTCGGCTCCCCAGCACCATGTCTGCCTCACCCTCGAGGATGGGGGCGATGAGGTCCGGGACCAACGCGGGGTCGTACTGGCCGTCGGGATGGAGCATCACCACGACGTCGGCGTGCAGGCGAATGGCCTCGAGGTAGCACGTCTTCTGGTTGCCGCCGTAGCCGACGTTGTGCGGCAGCGCGATGGTCCTGATCGGTAGCCTTGCCGCCACCTCCATGGTGGCGTCGCGGCTGCGGTCGTCGACCAGCAACACCTCGTCGACCACGTTGCGCGGGATGGCCTCCCACGTCCGGGCCAGCGTCCGGGCCGCGTTGTAGGCAGGCATGACGACGAGGACGTTGCCCGCCTCGGCTCGCGCCACAGCCGCGGCGTCCACCGCCCGTCCTCTCACCGCCCGCCCATCCTGCATGAGGAGTGCCCTTTCTTCGACTGGAGTGAGGTTAGTCGTGCGTGCTCGGAGCGCCCACGGCGCCCTGCGGCGCTTCTACGATCCCTCGGATGCGGCTGCCCCGATTGCAAGCAGCTCACGGATCGGTCAAGAAAGCTCTGTCCGCGCTGCGGACACACCGTGGTCTCACAGAGGCGCTTTTTGTCGGTGCGATCCTTCGTCTGGCTGTCGACTACTCCCGTATGCCGGCGATCTATCAGGACTCGGCGATCTATATCGCCTTGTCCAAGAACGCCCCCTTCAGTTTCTCGCCGTCTCGACCGAACGGCTATCCGGTCGTCCTGCGGGCGCTGTCGGTGGTGAGCAGCAACCTCGACGTGGTGACGGCGGCGCAACACCTGGCCGGCTTGGTCGTGGGCCTTCTCGTCTACATCCTGTTGGTGCGCCTCGGTACCCGGCGATGGGTGGCGTCGATCGTCACCGCCTTGCTCGTCGTCGATGCGTACGCCGTTGCCTTGGAGCAGGACGTCCTGACCGAGGCATTCTTTACCCTGACGCTGACCGCCTGCGCCTGTCTCATGGTGGCGACCGAGCGGCGGCCGGCGCAAGTCGTGGCGAGCGGCGCACTCCTCGCCGCCGCCACGACCATGCGTGTCGTCGGCATGTTCGCCGTGCCCTTCTGGATCGCGTACCTGGTCTGGCTCCGACTAGGGCGACGGACGGTCGTCGCGGGGGTCGCCGCGGTCATCGGTCCCTTGCTCGCCTACTGCGCCTTCCACGCCGCCCACGGTCACGGGTTCGGGTTCAACGCAGGCGACGGCTGGTACCTGTACGGCAAGGTCGGGGCCATCGTCGACTGCTCGGGCGCCCGCATCCCCGAGCGCACCCGCCCGCTGTGCGACGGGCCCCGCGGGCAGCCCACGGAGTTCTACCTGTACAGCCGCAGCTCCCCCGCCCAGGTGCTGTTCTTCGGGCCGACCGAGCCGATCGAACTGGAAAAGGGATGGAACCACGAGAACGGCCGCCTTCTGCGGTCGTTCTCGGTGGGGATCATCCTCGCCCAGCCGCGGGAGTACGCGAGCCTCGTCCTCGAGGACTTCTTCAACTACTTCCGGCCCACGAAGGCGTCGGTGGAGATGACCCTTTTCGCCCAGCCCCGTGACCCGCTTGGAGGGTACGAGCACTGGTTCCACATGCCATGGTGGATCGTGACCGCCTCCACCGTCATCGCCCTTCTGTCCGTCACCCAGTCGCGGCCGGGGAACCGGTCGGGCCAGATCGCCTTCCTGCTGGCGATGGCCCTCTCGCTGCTCCTGGGCACGGCCGCCACCGCCGGCTTCAACCCTCGATACGTCATCCCGCTGCAACCGCTGCTCTTGGCCGCCGGGGCCATGGGCATCGAGGACCTGCTGCGCAAGGAGGCCCGCTCCCCGGCCGAGCCCGCCGAGCGGGCCGAGCCGGCGGAGGTCAGCTCCGAGTGACGCCCATCTCCTGACGAGAGCCGTTCTCCAGTCGCTCCACCCGGGAGTTGTCGCACGAGGCGCCGGTGTCGAGATGATCGCTCGCCCGATCGGGACGGACCCGCCCGTCGTCGGCGCTCGGGGTGTGGAAGACGACGCTCGAGTGGGGAAGGTCGGCGCAACGAGCGAGCGGGCCGCCGTACCACTCCGTCCACATCACCGACCAGCCGTCGAGACGTTGCCAGCGGTGAGGCACCTGGATCCAACCGATCTCCGTCTCGTTACCCGTCACCGCGTCGGCGACCGACGCCACCCACCAGGCCCTGGCACGGGTCCTCAGGTGCATGCGATACGGTCGCCCGCCCTGCCACGGGTACATGATCCGGCACGTCCAACCCTCGCCCTCCCCGGTGAAGCGCACGGGCGCCGGCCCCCGGGCGGCCACCGCGTCCCAGATCGAGAAGATGGCGATTCGGCCCCAGGTGCCGTCGGCCCTGCCCCGCGTCTGGAGCCCGAGGTAGCCACCGGCGCCGCCCACCAGTGTGAACTGGTGGGCGTAGAAGTAGGAGGCCTGCGGCCCGGGGTCGACTTCGACGGTGAGCGAGTGCTCGAAGCTCGAATACCCGGTGAGCCCGTCGGCGCCGACCGGCGGAGGTGGCCAGAACCAGTCGGTGTACGTGCCTTGTGGGGTCTCGCTCACGAGAGCAGCCTTCCCCCGCGCGAGGATGAGGCCCGGTGGACGGGGAGAAGGGCGCCGACGAGGAGCTCGCCAGGCTGCGCGCCGAGGTCGCCGAGTGGCGCCGGCGGGCCGAGGTCGCCGAGGCCGTCGCCGCCGAACGCCTGGCCCGGGCGGAGACCGCCGAACGGGCCTTGCGGGCGGCCGAGGCGGCCGTGCGAGGGGCCCCGTCCTCCCCCGCCGGCGTCTCCGCGCCTGCCGCTCCGGCTCGAGAGCCGGCCGCCGACGCCGAGCCCGCCAAGCGGCCCGAGCCTGCCAAGTCGTGGCTCGAGCGCTGGCGCCGCTACACCGACTCCATCAACTGAACCAGCCGGCGACCGCCGACCGTCAGTTCTCGACGAGCTGGTCACCCGGGTCGTCCTGGCGGGCGACGAGGGCAGCCTCGACCCGCGAGCGGAACTGGAGCTTGCCGAGGATGTTGGCGACGTGGTTGCGCACGCCGCTCTCGCTGATGCCGAGCTCGTTGGCGATCTGATCGTTGGTGAGGCCTCGGGCCACCCGGCGCAGCACCTGGAGCTCCTGGTCGGTGAGACGGTTGGCCGATCCCGGCTCAGCCGGCTCGGGCGGGGCGGTGGCCGACCCGAACTCGCTGATGAGCTTGGTCGCCATGGCCGGCGAGAGCAGGCTGTGGCCCGCCATCACCGCCCGGACGGCGTCGGCCACCTCCTCGATGGAGACCTCCTTCAGGAGATAGCCGTTGGCGCCCGACTTGATCGCGTCGAGCAGGTCGTCCTCCTCGTCGCTCACGGTGAGCACGATGATCCGGGTCATGGGGAACGCCTGGCGGATGCGGCGGGTCGCCTCGAGGCCGTCGACGTGGGGCATCCGGATGTCCATGAGGACGACGTCGGGCGCCAGCTCCCCGACCTTGGTGACGGCCGCCTCGCCGTCGGCGGCCTCCGCCACCACCTCGATGTCCCCCTCGGCCTCCAGCACGATCGTCAGGCCGCGGCGGAAGAGAGCGTGGTCGTCGGCGACGAGCACCCTTATCGGCTCTCCGGGCCGCAAACGTGCGTCGCTCACGTCGGGATCCTAGGCGCCGTCGATGAGGCCGAGATCGCCGTCGTTGCGGCGGTAGACGACGGCGGCGGCGCCGGTGTCGGCGTTGGTGAAGAAGAAGAAGTCGTGCCCCAGCAGGTCCATCTGCAGCGCCGCCTCTTCGGGCGTCATGGGCTTGATGGAGAACGTCTTGCTCTTGACGAACCGGGGGCCCTCGTCTTCCCCACGCGCCTCGTCGTCGTCGGGTTGGGCGGGGCTTCCATGGCCGTCGAAGGGTACCGACGACCGCCGGGGGTGGGACCGGCGCAGGAGCTTGGTCTTGAGCTTGGCCACCTGGTGCTCGAGCTTCTCGACCACCCGGTCGACGGCGGCGAGCGTGTCGGGGGCGGCCGCCTTGGCCCGCACCACATGGCCGTGGCCCCGCAGGGTGACCTCGCACACCTCCCGGTCGGCGATGCGGGGATTGCGCTCCTCGAAGAAGTGGATCTCGGCGTGCTCCCAGCCCTCGAGGTGCCGGCCGACGCGGGTGACCTTCTCCCGGGCGAGGGCCCGCAGGCGCTCGGGGACCTCGGCGTTGCGGCACTGGATCGTGACCTCCATCGCGCTCCTCCCGGCCGAGGGGACGGACGCGGCTACCCGCGCCGGCTCGCTGGCGGCCCGGGCTCCGCTGCGTTCCGAGGACCGAGCTCGGCCTGCCCCGAGTGTACGCCGGCCGCCGAGGCCCGGCGGGCGGGCGTGCGGGCGGCGACCACGGCATGGACCTCGAGCGCCCCGGCGGCACGGAGGGCGCGGGCGGCGGCGGTGAGGGTGGCGCCGCTGGTGACCACGTCGTCGACGAGCAGCACCCGTGCAGGCACGGCGGCGCGGGCCCGGCGGCGCGGCGCAAAGGCAGGGCCGGTACGCCGCTCGGCGAGCGTGCGCCCGGTCTGGGCCGGACCGGCGACCCGGCGAAGGAGCGGGCGGCACGGCCGGCGGAGGCGGCGGGCAACCGCAGCGGCCAGGAGCTGGGCCTGGTCGAACCCCCGGCTCCTGCGCCGGGCTGGAGTGGTCGGCACCCAGGTGACGACGTCGGCCGCCTGCCCGGCGGCCAGCGCGGCCATGGCGCCGGCCAGGTAGGGCACGGCCGAGCGGGCGTTGCGGTACTTCAGGCGGGCGACCAGCTCCCGGCCCACCCCGTCGTAGGCGAGCACGGCCAGGCACCGGTCGACGCCCGCGGGTGAGGGCAGCGCCGGCGCCCGCTCGAGGGCGGCGGCGCACGCCTCGCACGGCGCCCGCCCGAGGGCGCCGCACGCCGGGCAGCTGGGAGGCAGCAGCACGCCCGCCGAGCGTACGAGCGGGCTACGACATCGCGTTCTGGCGCAGTCAGCGGCTGGATTTCAACCGCTTTCGTCACCCAATTGCGCTATGTGGGAGCTAGGTGCCGACGGTCCAAGAGGACAGGTACTCCGCCTGGGCCGGGGTCAGAGTGTCGATCTCCACGCCCATGGTGTCGAGCTTGAGCCGGGCGATCTCCCGGTCGATGTCGTCGGGCACGTCGTAGACCCGCGGCTCGAGCGCCCCCTTCTGGGCCAGGACCCACTCCGCGCACAGGGCCTGGTTGGCGAAGCTCATGTCCATGACCGCGGCGGGGTGCCCCTCGGCCGCGCCCAGGTTGACCAGACGACCCTGGGCGACGACGAGGATGCGCCGCTCGCCGCTGCCCCCCGTGACCACGTACTCGTCGACGAACGCCCGGACCTCCCGGCGCCCGTCGGCGCCGGCCAGGCGGGACAGCTCGGTCAGGTCGATCTCAATGTCGAAGTGGCCCGAGTTGGCGAGGATGGCCCCGTCCTTCATCACCTCGAAGTGCTCGGCCCGCAGGACGTCCCGGTCGCCGGTGACGGTGATGAAGATGTCCCCCTCGCGGGCGGCCTCCAGCATGGGCAGCACGCGGAAGCCGTCCATGACCGCTTCCAAGGCCCGCAGCGGGTCGACCTCGCAGATCACCACCTGGGCGCCCAGGCCCCGCGCCCGGCTGGCCACCCCCTTCCCGCAGTAGCCGTAACCGGCGACGACGACGACCTTCCCGGCCAGGAGCACGTTGGTGGCCCGGATGATGCCGTCGAGCGTCGACTGCCCGGTGCCGTAGCGGTTGTCGAACATGTGCTTGGTGTCGGCGTCGTTCACCGCGACGATCGGGAACCGCAGCGCGCCGTCGGACTCCATGGCCCGAAGGCGGATGACGCCGGTCGTCGTCTCCTCGGTGCCGGCCAGCACCTCGCCCACCTGGTCGGACCGCTCGAGGTGGAGGCGGGAGACCAGGTCGCAGCCGTCGTCCATCGTGAGCTGGGGGTGCTCGTCCAAGACGGCGTCGATGTGGCGGAAGTAGGTCTCGGTGTCCTCGCCCTTGCGGGCGTAGGTGTCGATGCCCTCGTCGAGAGCCAGCGACGCGGCCACGTCGTCCTGGGTCGACAGCGGGTTCGACGCGCAGGCCACCACTCGGGCGCCGCCCGCCTTGAGCGTGCGCAGCAGGTTGGCCGTCTCGGTGGTGATGTGCAGGCAGGCGCCGATGGTCACACCCTCGAGGGGCCGCTCCTTGGCGAAGCGCTCCCGGATGGTGGCCAGCACCGGCATGTGCCGGTCGGCCCAGGCGATGCGCTGGCGCCCGAGCTCCGCCTGGAACGGGTCGGCGATGTCGTAGGTCGGGCGTTCGGTCATGCCAGCGTGGCTCCTTCTTGGTCTACGGGCTCGGGCTCGGGCCGCTCGCCGGCGGACGTCGCCAACTCGTGCTTGATGTGGTCGATGGCGGGGATGGGACCCGGGTCGACCCCCGACTCGAGGGCCAGGTAGATCGACGTGAAGTCTCCCACCATGACCAGGTCGAGGAGCTGGGCCAGCTCGCCGTCGCCCTCGGCCCGCACCTCCTCGACGCCCGCCATGACCTCCTCGAGCAGGCGGCGGGCGAGCTCGAAGCGGTGCATCACCTGTGGGTGCTCGAAGTCGTGGCGCAGGTTCACGAGGGTCATCACCTGACGGGTGAGGTCGCCGTGCTGGCCCCACCCGGCGATCTCGTTGTGGCACAGCTCGGGATGGGCGTTGAAGAACGAGGGGACCTTGGCGTTCTCGTTCATCTGGTTCTTCCAGCGCTGGGCGGCGACCGCGCCCAGGCCGCCTCCGCCGTGGATCAACGGGATGGTGCGACCGATCCGCCGGGCCAGCTCGTGAGCGAGGCTGTTCGGACGGACGAGCTCGTTACGCCGGGCCGCCAGCTGCTCGATCGCCGCCTCCACCCAATGGCTCGCCCCGGGGTACAGCCCGATGTCCTCGAGGACGAGCATCGGCGGGACGGCCAGGGCGCCGATGGCCGCGCGGGGCTGCGGTATCGAGAGGGGCACGTCGATCAGCGGCACGCCCCACGACCGGGCCAACCGGGCCAGCTCTCCGCCGGCGGTGACGGCGACGACGCGGGCGCCCTGGAGGGCGGCTTCGGTGACCGCCTCCACCGTCTCCTCGGTGTCGCCCGAGAACGACAGGGCGAACACGAGCGATCCCTCTCCCACGAAGGCGGGGACGTGGTAGCTCTTGAAGACGAGCACGGGGACGGGGAGGAACGGTCCGGCGGTCGCCATCAGCACTTCGCCGGCGGTTCCGCTGCCGCCCATGCCCAGCACGACCACGTTCTCGACATCGTCGCGGTCGGGGAGGTTGTCGTAGTTGCGCTCGAGGGCGAGGGCGGTGGCGACCTGCTCGGGCAGGGTCGACGCCGCTTCGAGCATTCCCTGGCTGTCGAGGGCCGCGCCCGCGTCGGTCACAGGCTCAGGCCTCGAAGGTGGGCCTGATGCCCTCGGCCTCGATCTTGGCCATGATGCGGGCGTGCTCCTCGTCGAGAACCGTCTCGGCGTCCTCGATGAGCATGTCGGGGATGCCGTCGCGCACTGCGTAGCGCCGCTTGAGGCGTGGGTTGTACAGGGCGTCCTCGTCGGCCAGGTACCAGAGGGGGCCCTTGTCCTCCGGGCAGGCGAGGATCTCGAGCAGCAGCGGGTCGAGCGCCATCAAGCGCCCTGGCTCACGAGCTCGATCAGCTCCTGGGTGTGGTCGTGGCAGGCGTTCGCGTCGTTGGCCTCCACGTTGATCCGCAGGACGGGCTCGGTGTTGGAGGGGCGCAGGTTGAACCACCAGTCGTCGAACTCGACGGTGAGGCCGTCGGTGCGATCCTGCTCGCCCTGGGCATAGGCCGCCGCCACCTGCTCGGTGACGGCCGTCTGGTCGGCCACCTCCACGTTGATCTCGCCGGAGTTCGCGTAGCGCTCGAGTTCCTTGCGCAGCTCGGAGAGCGGCACGTCGGAGAGCGAGAGCTGCTCCAGGACGATGAGGGCGGCGATCAGGCCGGAGTCCGCCCGGTAGTTGTCGCGGAAGTAGTAGTGCCCGGAGTGCTCACCCCCGAAGATCGCCCCCGTCTCCGCCATCTTGGCCTTGATGAACGAGTGGCCGACCCGCGACCGTAGGGGGACGCCGCCGTTCTCGACGATCACCTCGGGGACCGCCTTCGAGCAGATGAGGTTGTAGATGACGGTCGCGCCGGGGTTGGTCGCGAGGATGGCCTTGGCCACCAGCGCGGTGGTGGTGGACCCCGAGATCGGCACCGCCTGCTCGTCGATGAGGAAGACCCGGTCGGCGTCGCCGTCGAACGCCAGGCCCACGTCGGCGCCGGTCTCGAGCACCCGGGCCTGGAGCGCCTTCAGGTTGTCGGGGTTGATGGGGTCGGCCGGGTGGTTCGGGAAGTTGCCGTCGAGCTCGGGAAAGAGGATCTCCAGCTCGAAGGGGAGTCCCTGGAACACGCGGGGCACGACCAGGCCTCCCATGCCGTTGGCCGTGTCGGCGATCACCCGCACAGGCCGCAGGACCGACCGGTCGACGAACGACTGCACGTGGCGGGCGTACTCGTCGAGGAGCTCGAGCGACGACACCGTCCCCTTGGTGCTGGCCGTCTCGGCCGCACCCGTCTCGGCCATGGCCTTGATCTCGGCCAGCCCCGAGTCCTGCCCCACCGGGCGGGCCCCGTCGAGGCAGAGCTTGATGCCGTTGTACTGCGCCGGGTTGTGCGAGGCGGTGAACATCGCCGCCGGCGACGCCAGGTGGCCGGCGGCGAAGTAGGCCATGTCGGTGGAGGCCATGCCCAGGTCGATGACGTCGACGCCCGCGGCGGTGACGCCGTCGGCGAACGCGCCCGCCAGGTCCTTGCCCGACTCCCGCATGTCGCGGGCGATGAGCACCCGGGGCGCCCCGGCGAAGCGCGCGAAGGCACCGCCGATGGCCCGGGCGGCGGCGGTGTCCAGCTGGTCCGGGACCGTGCCGCGGATGTCGTACGCCTTGAAGATCGTGTCGAGGGAGCCCACGCAGCAACCCTAGTGCGCGACTACCTCGGGGAGCCCCGCCCCCCGAGTGCCGCCTTCGGCGGCGCCTTTCCTTCTGTTCCGCCGGAGCAAGCCCTCGCTTCGCTCGGGCGCTCCGCCGCCCCTACGCTGCGGGCGGCTCGCGCAGACCGGAGGAACGAGACGCTGCTGTCGGTGGTCATGCCCGCCCACGACGAGGAGGCCTACCTCGCCCTGGCCGTCCGCGCCGTGGTTACGGGCCTGCGGGACCGGGGACGGCCGTTCGAGGTGGTGGTGGTCGAGAACGGCTCCACCGACCAGACCGCCGCGGTGGCGAAGGACCTGGCCGCGGAGATGCCCGAGGTCCGGGTGCTGTCGCTACCGGCCGCCGACTACGGCGGCGCCCTCAAGGAGGGGTTCCTCAACGCCGGCGGCGAGCTCGTCGGGATCTTCGACGTGGACTACTACGACCTGGCGTTCCTCGACGCCGCCGTGTCCCTGGCGGCGGCACCGGACGGCCCGACCGTCGTCGTGGCGACCAAGCGAGGGGCCGGCGCGACCGACAGCCGCCCCCTCCCCCGGCGGGTGGTGACTTCGGTGTTCTCCACGATCCTGAGAGTCGGGTTCGGACTGCGGGTGTCCGACACCCACGGCATGAAGGTCCTGCGCCGGGAGCCCCTCGTCCCCCTCGCCCGGGCGTGCCGCTACGGCACGGACCTGTTCGACACCGAGCTGATCCTGCGGGCCGAGCGCGCCGGGCTGCGGGCGGTCGAGCTGCCGGTGGTGGTCGAGGAGCTGCGCCCGTCGCGGACGTCGATCCTCCGCCGCATCCCCCGCACGCTGGCCGGGCTGGCCCGCCTGCGCCTCGCCCTGTGGCGCGAGAAGAGACCCGCCAGCCGCGTCGGCGCCGACCCTCATGGCACGTAGTAGAGCAGGAAGGCGAGGACGGCGTACCCGCCGAGCAGGGTGGCGCCGACCGAGAGGGTGAGGCGCTCGGCCCAGGCGGCCTCCGTCAGCGACGCCAGCCCGAGCACCAACGGAAAGGCGCCGAAGGCGTAGCGCTCGAATGACCCCAGCCGCTCGGCGGCCAGGGCGGCGACCACCGTCACCACCGCGTAGGCGCCGTACGACGCCGGCCATCGGCGGCAGGCCACGACGACCAGCACGGCGGCGGCGACCACCCATGGCAGGCGGACGGCGTTGGTGCCCAAGCCGACGTCACCGCCGAGCAGGTCGCCTGCGGCGCGGAGCACGGTGGTGACGGGGTCGGCGAAGCCTCCCCGCAGATGGGGACGGTTCTGGACGTCGAGGGGCAGCAGGGCGTCGTCGAAACGGACCCCGACCCAGACGAGGAAGGTGGCGGCGCCGGCGAAGGGGGCGATCACCGGGAGGGCGCGGCGGGCCCGCTCCCGCCCCGTCGCCGCGCGCAGGCCACGCGCCCCCTCGACGGCGGCGGGCACGGCCAGCAGCACGCCCACCGGCCGGGTCAGCCCGGCGAGGAACCCGGCCAGCGCCGCCCATCCCCAACTCCGGATCCGGAGCCCGAGGAAGCACGCGACCGACAGGGTGAGGGCGAGGGGCTCGGCGTAGCCCATGACCATCACGAAGAACGGGGGGACCAGCGCCACGAGCCAGGCCGCCCGGCGGGCCAGCGCCTCGTCGCCGGTCTCCAGCAGGCAGAGCCGGTGCAGCAGCGCACCCAGGGCGAGGGCCGAGAGGTTGGCGACCAGGAGGAGGGCGAGATCGTCGCGGCCGCCGGTGAGCGGCGACAGGGCCCGCCCCAGCAGCGGGTAGAGGGGAAAGAAGCGCAGGCTCTCGTCGGGTAGGGCGGGGTAGCCCCGCTCGGCGATGTCCAGGTACCAGCGCCCGTCCCAGGAGAGGAGCCCCCGGGCCACCCGCTCCCCGTAGCCGGGAAGGCGGTCGTCGACCTTGGCGGCCACCAGGTGGGCCAGCCCCAGGGCGCCCGACACCACGATCCGCGCGGCCACCCAACCGGGCAGGGCGGCCGCCAGGTGGCGCCGGGCCCCGCCTGCGGGCGTCACCCGCTCCGGCTCATCCCGGACGGAAGCGGACCAGCCCGGTGCGCTCCAACGCCTTCTTCGACAGCTTCACCGTCCGGTCCATCTCGGGCCGGGCCTTGGTGAGGCGGTCGATGAGCAGCTCGCACCGGGTGCCGAACGTCCGGTAGCCCGGCGCCCACACCACCCAGATCGTGCGCGTCGGCCCCGCCCGGTCGAGCAGCATCTGGGCGAAGTCGGCGGTGGAGGCGCTCTCGTTGCGCTTCTCGTAGTTCACCCAGTCCACCCGCTCCGGCCGGCCCCCGGACGGGAACGTGAGGTGGACGAGCTGGTTGTCGGGCGGCAGCAGGTGGGCGACCGACGGGCCGACCTGGTCCGGGCAGTAGGCCACCACGTCGCCCGGCTGGCCCTCGGTGGCAAGCGTCCGGGCGACGCGCGGGGCGTTCGTCTTCTCCGCCAACGTCCCGGGGAACACGGCGACGAGGCCGAGCACCACGGCCAGCGTGACGACGCCGCGGTGGGCGCGCGGGTTGGGCAACGCCGCCGTCCCCAGAGCGACCAGCAGGACGACGAAGGGGAACATGAGGGCGGTGTAGCGGGCGGCGAACGCCGACTGGGTCACCATCCCGGCGACGACGGCCAGCGCCAGGGGGCCGAAGCCGGCGACGAGCACCCCCCGAGCCCGTGGCTGGGCCCGGAGGTCCAGCAGGATCCGATGGCCGTCGACGGGGTGGCCGAAGAGGGCCAGCAAGATGAGGCCGAAGAAGACGAGGCCGAGCACGAAGGCCGGGTCCCAGAAGCCGCCGGCGTAGTGGAAGACGGTGTCCAGCATGGCCCGGAAGGTCGGCCCGCCCGCCCACGGCGTGCCGGTGTGGCGCATCTGGAAGAGGAACGACGGCACCCAGGGGATGAAGAGGAGCGAGCCGGCGGCCATGGCCAAGGCGGCCCGCCGGGCCTCGGGCCGGTTCGGGCCCCGCCACGCCCGCCGCCCCACGACGACCGCCGCCACCGCCAGGACGTAGAACGCCCAGTAGTGGGTCAGGAGCAGCAGCCCGGTGGCGACGGCCAGCACCACCGCCCGTGACCACGAGAACCGCTCGAGCAGGTCCTCGAGGGCCAGCCACCCGGCCAGGACGAGCAGGGCGAGGAGCGAGTACATGCGCCCCTCGCTGGCGTACCGGATGGCGAACGGTGACGCCGCCAGGAGGAGGAGGGCGGTGGCCGCGACCTTGCGACCGCCCACCCGCATCCCCGCCAGCCAGATGAGCGGCAGGGTCGCCACCGCCCAGACGCCCGAGAGGGCCCGCACCGCGAACGGGCTGGAGCCGAACACCTCCATCCAGCCGTGCAGCAGCACGTAGTAGAGGGGAGGGGCGCCGTCGTGGCGGAGGGCCTCGGACATATCGCGCAGGGGGAGCTCGGCGATGCTGACCGACAGCGCCTCGTCGAGCCACAGGTGGGAGCGCGCCACGAACCGGAGGGCGATCCCCACCGCGACGGCGATGGCGGCGGCGATCTGCCAGCCGGTCGGTCGGGCCCGCGCCCGCTCCCGGGGCACGACCTCGGGCCCGGCGGTCTCCGGTCCCAGGCCGACCGTCGGTGGTGCTGCAGCAGGCTGCTCGACCACCGGGCTCGTCTCGCTCCGCTGGCCCTGGTGCACGCCGGTACGGTAATGCCCGGCCCGATCGGCGCGGACGCACCGCCCGTGGGCGCCCCGCGACGGATCAGGAGCCCGGAGGCGAGCGGCCCGCCGTCACCGCCTCGAAGTCCTCGGCCGACGCCTCGACCCGCGCCGGTGCCGGAGGCGGCTCCGGCGCCAACGCCTCGGGGGCGGTGCCGGGCGGGCGGTCGCCGAAGTCCACCCGCCCGCGCCGGGCGAGCACCACGACGAGGGCGATGCCGGCGATGGTGAGGACCCAGCCGAAGACGTCGACGGGGGTGTACCCGAAGCGGAGGCTCACGTGGGTATCGGTGGGCACGACCACCATGAGGTTGGGCGTGACGCGCCAGGGTCCCTCGGCGCCCGACGCCTTCCAGTTCGGGAAGTAGGAGACCTTGACCAGCACGGGTGTCCCCGGTCGGTCGACGTCGAACGACAGTGAGTCGTCGCCGGTCTTGATGTTGCGCACCTGGCTGGGTGTGGTCGCCTCGAACGGCGCCGGTTGTATCTGGACGGTGCTGCCGATCTGGGGGGGCTGGCCGCCCACCGACTGTCCCTCGACCTCGGTGACCTCGACGCGCGGCCAGTCCTCGGGCCCGCCCATCGCCAGCGGCACCTCCCGGCGGGTGGGGTCGTTGAACCAGTTGACCGACGCGTCGAGCCACTCGTCGTGCTGGTCGTCCACCCCTTCGAGCACCGCCGGCTTGAACGGCAGCGGGGTAACCAGCTCGGACCCGGCGACCTCGAACACGTGCCAGCGGCCGGTGACGGCGATCTCCCGGAGGTCGGGATTGTTCATCGCCTGGGTGAGGGCGTCGGGCGAGAAGGCCAAGTAGTACCGGGCGCCGAGGAGCTGGAGGTCGCGGACGCCGGCGTTCACGTCGAAGGTCTTGTAGGGCAGGCCCCGCTGCGGGTTGGACGGCGCCTTGGACAGCAGGGCGGCGCTCAGGAAGTGGTAGGGCGTGGTGGCCGACGACTCGAAGTAGAGGCCCTCCATCGACCCGATGCACTGGTCGGTCCAGTAAGGAAGGAGCATCAGCGCCATGGGCGTGCCGAGCCGGTTGAGGTCGGACTCGTACTCCCAGTGCGCCCGCCCGCACCCCACCTCGCGTCCGACCCGCCTCATCGTGTCGATGATCCCCTTGTACTCGGGGTAGGCGTCCTTGCGCTCGTAGCCGCTGTAGTTCCACCGCGCCCAGGCGGGGATGAAGCTCGAGTCGGTGGTATCGCGGATCGGCAGCCACTTGGGCAGGACGTGGAGGGGGAGCCCGACGAACAGCCACACCGCCAGCGCACCGGCGAGGGCGGCGGCCATGTTGACCCCCGCGGGCGCGGTGGGGCGCTGCTCGGCCAGGCGCCGGCCCACGATGCCGGCCACCTCGGCCACGGCCACCGCGGCGAGCAGGTAGAGGCAGAGGAACCAGAACGGGAGGGCCCGGGCGTTCCAGAGGCGGCCCGGCGGGGCGACGACGAAGACGGTCCCGGCGGCGACGACCAGGCCGGTGAGAAGGAGGCCGACCCGGCGGCGGTGCGCGACCGACGCCACCGCTCCCACGATCGCCATGACCAGGAGCCAGCGGAGGTTCCCGGGGAAGAGGTTCTTCCCGTACTCGGTGATCTTCTCCCATCCCATGTTGTTCGTGTACGGGAGCCGCATGAGGAATGGGAACGACCAGAACGCCGCCAGCAGGCCGCCGACGCCCAAGATCGTGATGCCGAACTTCCACCGGGACGGCTGGGGACGGAGGAGGAGCAGCAGCGCCGCGCCGGCCAGGGCGAAGAGGGTCGGCAGCAGGTGGCTCAGCCCGGTGAGGCCGAGCACGACCGCGGCCAGGGCGCGGTGGCGCCCCGTCTCGAGCCCGCGGGCGAACAGGCCAAGGAAGACGAGGGCGAGCGACAGGCTGATGGAGAAGGCGAACTCGCCGGCCAGGGTGGAGGCGATGTTGCCGCCGTAGATGGTGAACCCGCGGTCGAACAGGAAGGGGACGGTGGCGGCGGCCAGGAGGGCGGGCCCCGGGAAGCGCATGTCGAGGAGGCGGCCGAACGCCCACGCCGCGATCGGCAGGGTGAGGATGCCGAGGACGGTGACGAGCTTGAAGGCGACGCTGTAGGGGAGGACGAAGCTGAGGACGACGATCAGCAGCGCCGGCAACGGGAAGTAGAAGAAGTAGGCGGGGAACCCGGCGTACCAGGCGGGGGCCCAGCCGGTGATCCGGCCGTTGGGCAGGAGGTGGTGGCGCAGGTAGTCCGGCCCCCACACGTGGGAGCCCGTGTCGCCCCCGGACGGCGTGGTGTTGAGGACGAGGAGCTTGGGCTGCAGCTGCACGAGCGTGAAGGCCACCGCCGCGGCCACGATCGCCAACGTGATCCACGCCTCGGTCGACAGCTCACGCGACCGCACCGATGCGGTGAGCCGGTCCCAGGCCGGGCGGGGGGCCTGGACGCGGGGGCTTCTCATGCGCCTATGTTGGCATCCCGCGGCAGAGGGGACGCGTCGTCCCCCGCCCCCCGATCAGTCGGGCGTGGCCAGGCGCAGGACGTGGTGGAGGGCGACCCGCTCACCGTCGGCGTCCCACCACCGGGTCTCGCAGCCGGCGCACGAGTGCATGATCACGCTCTTGCCCCGCAGCTCGAGGCTGATCTCGGTGAGATCAGCGGCGCGGCACTTCGGACAGCTCATGTCGACTCCCCTTCACTCGACCCTCCCAGGTTCCTTAAGCATCGGCACCCCGGGCCGTGGGCTTGAGCGCCTTGCGGGCGGCTAACTCATCGCCACCGCGGCCACGCTCATGGCGTTGAAGACGGCGTGGGCGACGATCGAGGGGCCCAGGCGCCCGGTGCGCACCACCACCGAGGCCAGGAACGTTCCTAGGAGGGCGAGGCTGACGATCACCACGACCAGGGCGCCGACGGCCAGGGCCTGGAGGTGGGCGAGGCCGAACAGCACCCCCGACAGGACCACCGCCAGGCGGTCGCCGAAGCGCCGCTGCAGGCTGCGCAGGAGGAGGCCGCGGAAGAACAGCTCCTCCACGATCGGCGCGCCGATCGAGACGAACGCCAGCAGCCCGACGATCCGCACGCCCTTGGCCCGGTTGACCAGCTCCCTCACCGGCTCCGACGTGTCGGGATCGCCGAGCAGCGGCTCCAGCAGCCGGGCCACGACCAGGTCGAGGACGGCATGGGCGACGACGGCGCAGATCGCGCCAACGAGCAGGTCGATCGGCCGAAGGCGCCACCCGAAGTCCCCGGCCAGGCGTCCCGTCCCCTTCCGCGCCGACGCCCAGAGCACGGAGCCGCCCAGGCCGGCCCACAGGCCCAGCTGGCTGATCGCCAGCCCGCCCAACGTCAGCTCCTCGTCGCCGGTGGCCCCCAGCCAGATGCTGGCGAAGACGCTCGAGAGGAACAGCCCGGCGAGCATCCCGGCGGCGGCGTCGCCCAGGCCCCACCGGGGACGGCGAGGGACGTCGGTCGCCGCGGGAGCCGGCGGCTCAGCCGCCCCGGAGTCCATGGCGACAGGCTAGGAGAGGGTCAGGTCACGTCCCGCCCCAGGAGGAGGCGGGCGCCGACGGCGGCGAACACCACTCCGTAACCCGGCAGCACCAGGCCGACGGCCGAGGCCGGCAGCAGGCTCCCGTCGGCGAGGTCTCCTGGCCGAGGGCCCGGGCCGCGCCCTGGAGCAGCCATTTGGCGACCGACGGCAGCAGGGCGACCGTACGTCACGCGGATGGTCCGCATCTTGAGGAGCTCGGCTCGCAGCAGGTTCCTCATGCCTGCGCCTCCCGCGGCCCGGTGAGCTCCAGGAACACCGCCTCGAGATCGGCCCGCCCCGACGTCATCTGGTAGAGAGCGATGCCGCTGTCCGCCGCCGCCTGCCCCACGGCGTGGGCGGTGGCGCCGGTGGCGACGACCAGCTCGGGCTCGGCCAGCCGGGCGGCGACGCCCCCGGCCACGAGAACGTCGCGCAGGCGCTCGGCCTCCCGGCTGCGCACCCGCACCTCGCCGGCCGACCGCGGACCAGCTCGTCGAGCGTGGCCGCCGCGACCAGACGGCCGCCGGAGACGATCACCACCCGGTCGACCGTCTGGGCCACCTCGGCCAGCACGTGGCTGGAGATGAGCACCGTCCCCCCGCCCGTTGGCGGGCTCGTCGAGGATCAGGACCAGGACGGTGGCGGCGCCGCTCGTCGGCACGACCAGCCCGAGCAGGCAGCGGAGCGTCGTCGTCTTGCCGGCCCCGTTCGGCCCGAGGAACCCGGTGACCGTCCCCGCCTCGACCTCGAAGCTGAGCCCGTCGACGACCAGCACGCGCCCGAACCGCTCGGTGAGCCCGTCGACCGTGATGACCGCCACAGCAGTGACCCCCGCCGTTCGCCCGTTCGGCGGCAGGCTAACGGAGCCGGAGGGTCAGCCGGCGAGGGGCTCGGCTGCCGGCTCTACCGCCCGGCGATCGTCACCCGACCATCCGAGCGGGACGCTCACCCGGTCGGCGTGGTACGTGCAGAGCTCGATCATGGAGGGGTCGGGGTCGTCGGGGAGGTCGTCGAGCCACACCTTCCGGTTGGCGTACTGGAACGTCAGGCATGCGGTCGCCGGCGTCCCGCACGCCGGCCTGTCGCAGAGGCGTGGGCGGTCCATCTCCTCAACGCTAGCCAGCCGGGACCGGCGCGTGGCGGATGGACTCCACGATCGGCGTCGGTAGCACGTCCCGGACGCCTAGCATGAAGGGCGTGAGCCCCCAGCCCCCGCCGCCGCCTCGCGGCGCGCGAAAGGAGCGCCCGACGCCGCCGAACCTGCCCGGCCGGCCTGGGTGGCCGCGCCCGATCGTCTGGGCGCTGATCGCGGTGGCCATGCTGGCCCTCCTGCTCGCGCCCCAGGTAACGGGGTCGAGCTCCGACGACATCCCCTACAGCGCCTTCCGCCAGAGGGTGATCGCCGGCGAGGTCGCCAGCGTGGAGATCGCCAACGACACCGCCCACATCAAGGGCAAGATGAAGAACGGGTCGACGTTCACCACCACCGGGCCCCAGGAGCTGCCCGAGGGCGACTTCGACCTGCTCGTGGAGAAGGGCGTCCGCTACCGCTTCATCTCGCCCAGCTCCAACATCATCGGGTCGATCATCGTCTGGATCCTGCCCATCGCCCTGCTCATCGGGTTCTGGTGGTGGATGGGCCGGCGGGCCCAGGGCCAGATGGCCGGCATCATGTCCATCGGGCGCTCCAAGGCCAAGGTGTACACCACCGAGAAGCCGAAGACGACGTTCTCCGACGTGGCCGGCTACACGGGCGTGAAGCAGGAGATCACCGAGGTCGTCGACTTCCTGAAGTCACCGGGCAAGTTCCGGGAGATCGGCGCCCGCATCCCCAAGGGCGTCCTGCTGGTCGGCCCCCCGGGCACGGGCAAGACGCTCATCGCCCGGGCCGTCGCCGGCGAGGCGGGCGTGCCCTTCATGTCCATCACCGGTTCGGACTTCATGGAGATGTTCGTGGGCGTCGGCGCCGCCCGGGTGCGCGACCTGTTCCAGACCGCCCGCAAGCAGGCGCCCTGCATCATCTTCGTGGACGAGGTCGACTCCATCGGCCGCAAGCGGGGCGCCGGGCTCGGCGGCGGCCACGACGAGCGGGAGCAGACCCTCAACCAGATGCTCTCGGAGATGGACGGCTTCGACACCACCGAGGGCGTGGTGATGATGGCGGCCACCAACCGGCCCGACATCCTCGACCCGGCACTGCTGCGGCCCGGCCGCTTCGACCGCCAGATCGTCGTCCCCCTCCCCGACCTGGACGAGCGCCTCCCCATCCTCCAGGTCCACTGCAAGGACAAGAAGCTCGGCGACGACGTCGACCTGAGCCTCATCGCCCGGGGGACGCCGGGGATGAGCGGGGCCGACCTGGCCAACCTGGTGAACGAGGCGGCGCTCTTCGCCGTCCGCAGGGGCGCCCAGGAGATCCACATGCAGGACTTCGAGTCGGCGCGCGACCGGGTGCTCATGGGCCAGCGGCGGGAGTCGATGGCGATCTCCGACGAGGAGAAGGAGGTCATCGCCTACCACGAGGGCGGCCATGCCGTGCTGGCCTACGTGACGGAGCACGCCGACCCGGTGCACAAGGTGACGATCCTCCCCACCGGCATGGCCCTGGGCGTCACCCAGCAGCTACCGCTGGAGGAGCGCCACATCTACCAGCGGCCCTATATCGAGGACTCGCTGGTCGTCCGCCTGGGAGGGCGCATGGCCGAGGAGCTGATATTCGGCACGATCTCGACCGGCGCCAACAACGACCTGGTCGGGTGCACCGAGCTGGCCCGCAAGATGGTGCGGGAGTGGGGCATGAGCGACCGTATCGGCCCGATGGCGTGGGGGTCGCAGGGCATGGTCTTCCTGGGCGAGGACCTCATGCACAGCCGCGAGTACAGCGACGAGACGGCGAGGGTGATCGACGAGGAGGTCGAGCGCATCCTGCGTGAGCAGGAGGACCGGGCCCGCGAGGGGCTGCGCCGCCACCGCGACGGCCTCGACGCGGTCGCCCGTGCCCTGCTCGAGCACGAGACGATCGACGGGGCCGAGGTCGGCCGCCTGGTCGACGAGGCCGCTGGCCACCAGGTCCGCCGCCGCCCGCCCCGCCCGCCCGACGCGGACAACGACGGCGCGCCGGTGCGGGCCGCCGCCGGGTCGGCCCCCGACGGGGCCCGGCGCGCCACCCGCTGACCCGACGTGAGCCGGTTCACCGCTGATGTCGCATCCGCGCTGCGCGGGCCTGAATGGCTCCGCGCCCGGCGCGTCGCGGCGGCCGAGCGGTTCGCCGCTCTCTCCCTGCCGAGCGAGTCGGAGGAGATCTGGCGGTACAGCCGCATCTCCGAGCTCGACCTCGACGCCTACGTCCCGGCCGACCCCGCCGCCCCGGCGGGCGGAGGTGACGGCACGTCCGTGCTCGCCCCCGTCGAGTCGGCCATCGCCCTGGCCGGCGAGCGGGCGGCCCTCGCGGTGGTCCACAACGGCCGGCTCGTCCACGTCGAGGTCGACGCCGGGCTGGCCGCCCGCGGGCTCGTCGTCGCCGACGTCGCCGGGCTGGACGGCGGCGCGGACCTCCTCGGCTCCACCCTGGGCGGCGGCGACGGGCCGGACGCCTTCGGGGAGCTCAACGCCGCCTTCCTGGAGGGCGCCGTCGCCGTCCGGGTGCCGCCCGGGCTGGACGTCGACCGGCCGGTGCTCGTCTTTCACTGGATCGACGCCGACGGCCTGGGCGTGTTCCCCCGCACGCTGGTGGACGCCGGCCCCGACAGCGGCGTCACCGTGCTCGAGCACCTGGGCTCGCCCGACGTGGCCGCCTTCGTGGACCCGGTGGTCGAGGTGCGGGCGGCTCAGGCCGCTCGGGTCCGCTACGTCAACGTCGAGGACCTCGGGCCCCGCGTGTGGCAGGTGGCGCACCAGCTGAGCGACGTGGGGCGCGACGCCACCCTCCACTCGTCGGTGGTCGCCCTGGGCGGGTACTACGCCCGGGTGCGCACCGACTCCCGGATCTCCGGCCAAGGGGGGACGGCCGAGCTCACCGCCGTCTACTTCGCCGACGGCGACCGCATGCACGACTTCCGCACCCTGCAGGACCACGCCGCCCCCTCGTCGACGAGCGACCTCCTCTTCAAGGGCGCGGTGCAGGACCGCGGCCGCTCGGTCTACTCCGGCCTCATCCGGGTGCGGAAGGAGGCGCGGGGCACCAACGCCTTCCAGACCAACCGCAACCTGGTGCTCACCGAGGGCGCGGAGGCGTCGTCGGTGCCCAACCTGGAGATCGACACCAACGACGTACGCTGCAGTCACGCCTCCGCCGTCGGCCCCATCGACGAGGACCAGCGCTATTACCTGGAGACGCGCGGGATCCCACCGGCGGTGGTGGAGCGCCTGATCGTCCTGGGCTTCTTCGGCGAGGTCCTGGACCGCCTGCCCACGCCCTCGCTCGTGGGGCCCCTGCGCAGCACCCTGGCCGGACGGCTCGCCACGGGGCGGCCGTGAACCGGAGCGCCCAACGCCAGCGGCTGTGCGCGGTCGACGAGCTGGCGTCGGGGACGGCCCGTCGCTTCGACGTCGGCGCTCACCGCATCGCCCTCGTCCGCATCGGCGACGACTTCTACGCCGTCGGCGACCGCTGCAGCCACGCCGACTTCTCGCTCTCCGAGGGCGAGGTCTGGGCGGACGAGCGCGAGATCGAGTGCTGGAAGCACGGGAGCACGTTCTCGCTGGAGACCGGCGAGCCCCAGTCGCTGCCCGCCACCCGGCCCGTCCCCGTGTACGAGGTCACCGTCGAGGACGGCGGGGTGTGGGTCGACCTGCTGTGAGGGCAAGGAGGAGCGCATGAGCACGCTTCGCATCGAGGGCCTGCACGCCGGCGTCGACGGCCAGGAGATCCTCCGCGGGGTGGACCTCGAGGTGTCCAGCGGCGAGGTGCACGCGGTGATGGGCCCGAACGGCTCGGGCAAGTCCACGCTCGCCCACGTGATCATGGGCCGGCCCGGGTACGAGGTGGCCGGCGGCAGCATCACCCTCGACGGCACCGATCTCCTCGCCCTCGAGCCTTGGCAGCGGGCCATGGCCGGCCTCTTCCTGGCCCTGCAGTACCCCACCGAGGTCCCCGGCGTGTCGCTGGCCGACACCCTCGCCGAGGCCCTGCGGGCGCGCGGCACCGACCCGGGGGACCTGTCCGGGCTGGTCCGCCGCGAGGCGGAGTGGATCGGCATGCCGACCGCCCTGCTCACCCGCCCGCTCAACGTCGACCTCTCGGGCGGCGAGAAGAAGCGCAACGAGACGCTGCAGCTGGCCGTGCTCCGCCCCAAGATCGCGGTGCTCGACGAGATCGACTCGGGCCTCGACGTCGACGCCCTCCGAGTCGTGGCCAGGCGGGTCGAGGCGCTCACCGGCGAGCAGAACCTCGGTGTGCTCGTGATCACCCACTACAGCCGGCTCCTGCAGGAGCTCCTCCCCGACCGGGTCTCGGTGCTGCGAGCCGGGCGCATCGTGGCGACGGGCGGCCCCGAGCTGGCCGACGAGCTCGAGCGCACCGGCTACGCCGGGTACGACGAGGCGGCCCCCACCGCCGGTTAGGGACTGGGAGGAGGCGGGAGGAGCAGCAGACCCGGTGGTCTGGTGGTGGTCGTCGCCGCCGGGGGCACGGTGGCCTCCGGCGGAGAGAAGGTGGCGGCCGGAGGGCTGCTGCCGGGAGCCCCGACGGAGGCGACCGAGTCGGGTGGCGGCGGCGGCGCGGGCGCCCGCGGCGCGGGGATGGTGCCGTTGCCGGCGACGTAGACCGGCGTGCCCAGCGTCACCCGCCTGGGAAACCACTCGGCCGCCGCCATGGGTATGCGCACGCAGCCGTGGGACGCCGGGCTGGCCGGCACCGACTGGGAGCCGTGGACGGCGATGCCACCGTCGAAGTACAGCGGGTTGTAGAGCCGGCCCAGGGGGCTCTTCTGCCATCCTCGGGCCGTGGTGTACACCGCGAACGAGCCCACCCGGGTGATCGCGCGCCGGCACCAACCCTCCGAGCAGAACCGCTGCCCGTTGCCGCTGGAGACGGGCAGGATCTTGGACAGGTTGTTGCCCTCGTAGAGGAAGAGCACCTGGCGGTCGAGGTCGATCTCCACCCGCGTGGGCCCACCCCCGGGGACGAGCGGCGGCGGCGGCGCGGTCGTCTGGTTGACCTTGGCCACCACGTCGTCAGTAGCCCGGCCGGTGCGGCTCATGCCGTGCACCTTCTGGAAGGCGGTCACCGCGTAGGCGGTGTTGTGGTCGTACACCTCGTCGACCGTTACGGGGTCGTAGCGCAGGGCTTCGAGCCGCCGCTCCAGCGACGCCACCTCGGGGCCCCGGGAACCCGGCCCCAGCCCCGGCGGTGGCGGCTTGGACGCCGGCGGCGCCGGAGCGGCCGTTGTCGTCGTGGTCGAGACGGTGGTCGACGTCGACGTGGTCGTCGTCTCGACGGGGGCAGCCGCCTGCGAGAGCTGCAGGGCGTCCTCGTCGTCCCCGCCGTCGGAGCACGCCGCCAGGACGGTGACGAGCGCGATCACCGCCATCGCCATCCGCACACGTCCACCGCCGCTCACGGACGCACTGTAGGTGATGACCGTCAGCCGCCCAGCACGTGCACCGGAGTGCCGTTCGGCACTTCGTTGGGGAACCACTCGGCCGCGCTCATGGGGATGCGGACGCACCCGTGCGAGGCGGGATGGGCGGGCACCGACGTGGAGCCGTGGACGGCGATGCCACCGTCGAAGTACAGCGGGTTGTAGAGGCGGCCCAGGGGGCTGGTCTCCCAGCCGGCGGCTCGCCGGTAGACCTTGAAGCTCCCGGTGTTCGTCACCGCGTTGCGGCACCAGCCGCCGCTGCAGAAGCGCTCACCGTTTCCGGTCGACACGGGAAGGATGGAGCCCAGAACGTCGCCCTTGTAGAGGAACAGGACCTGCCGGGTGAGGTCGATCTCCACCCGGGTGGGCCCACCCCCGGGGACGAGCGGCGGCGGCGCGGTCGTGGCGTTCACGCCGGCGATGACGTCGGGCGACGCCACGCCGGTCCGGCTCATGCCGGTGACCTTCTGGTAGGCCATCACCGCCGACCCGGTGTCGGCGTCGTACACCCCGTCGACGGCGCCGACGTGGTAGCGGAGACCGGCGAGGCGCTGCTCGAGGTCGTGGACCGCCGGTCCCTGCATGCCCGGACCGAGCTCGCTGGGCGGCGGGGCGGCGGAGGCGGGCGAGGCCGGCTTGGCCGGCGTGGCCGGCGTGGGCGCGGCAGCAGCAGGCGCGGGCGGAGCGGCTGGAGCGGGCGAGCTCTGGGGCGTGAACTCCACCGGCGTGTACCCCAGCGGGGGCGGCGTCTGTGCGGCGGTGGGCGGAGCGAACAGGGCCAGCGCGGCCAGAGCCGCTACGGCGACTGCGCCCAATCGGAGCGATGTCGTTCTGGAACGGGGCATTTTCCTTACGTACCCGTGAAAACACGGCGGTAGACCTGCCACCGGCGCCCTACCATTCGTCGATGCTCTCCGCCGGCGACCCGGCGCCGTCGTTCACCCTCCCGGACGCGTTCACCGGCGAGACGGTGGCCGACCCCTGGGAGGCCGGTGGCAGCGTCCTCGTGTTCTTCAAGGTGACGTGCCCGGTGTGCCACATGGTCGCCCCGAAGGTCACCGCCCTGGCCGACGCAGGGGTGCCGGTCCTCGCCATCGGCCAGGACCCGCCCGCCAAGCTGGTGACCTACGCCGACGACAAGGGCCAGGCCGTCCCCACGGTGAGCGACGTGGCGCCGTACCCGGTGTCGTCGTCGTTCGGCATCGCCAGCGTGCCGACGCTCTTCGACGTGGGCCCCGACGGGGTCATCACGAATGCCGTCGCCGCCTGGGACCGTGAGCGCTGGAACGCGGTGGCCGCCGCCCACGGCGCGCCTCCTCTTTCGTCGGACGGTGACGGCCTGCCGCCGTACCGGCCCGGCTGAGGCAGCCGCAACCGCCACTGACCGGTCTGGTCGGTCGACGACATCGTCGGATACTCCGAGCCGACCGCTTCGGCGTCGCCCGGCGTCGGGGCCCTCAGACGACGGCCTCGGGGGCCGGCGGCGGGGTCGCCCGGCCCTCTTGGGGGTCCTCCAGCGCGGCGGCCAGGCCCGGTCGCAGCGCCCGCGTCGCCAGCACCAGGGCCAGGAAGGCGGCGGCGCACCCGGCGGTGACCAGCCGCAGGCCGAGACGGTCGCCGAGGGCTCCTTGCACCACCGAGCCGATGGGGTAGATCACCCCGAGCGCGACCATCCAGAGGCTCAGGATGCGGGCCCGGTAGGAGGCGGGCGCCCGCAGCTGCACGACGGTGGAGAGCCCCGACAGGACGCCGATGTAGGCCGCCCCCAGGGCCACCAGGGCAACGGTGGCCAAGCGGAGGTTGGGCGCCAGCGCGTACGCGGTGACGATTAGGGGCAGCACCACGACGTCGCCGACGAGCACGCGGCGCCGGCCGAAGCGCTGGGCCAGGGGGGCCTGGGCCAGGGCACCGGCGACCGCGCCCACGCCTTGGGCCGTCACCAGCACCGACGTTCCCGTCTCGCCCGAGTCGAACAGCTTCAACGCGACCGCCGGGATGAGGGCGATGAACGGCGAGAGCAGGAAGGCGGTGACCCCGATGGTGACGATGGCCAGCCGGCACCCGGGCTCCCCGAAGGCGGCGCGGGCGCCACCGACGATACGGCTCCGGAGGCTCCCGCCCTCGGGATCGGGCGCCGCCACCGGGATGCGCACGAACAGGAGGGCGACGAGGACCGCGCCGAACGACGCCGCGTTCAGGGCGAAGGCCCACGTGTAGGAGCCGGCCGCCAGCACCACCCCGGCGGCCGCCGGTCCGAGCACCCGCCCGAGGTTGAACTGGGCGGCCGAGAGCGACATGGCGCCGAGGAGCTCGTCGCGGCGGACGAGGTCGGGGAGGATCGCCTGATAGGCGGGGAAGCCGAGGGCGGTCATGCAGCCGCCTCCCAGCACGACCAGGGTGACGGCGAGCGGGCTGGCGTGGCCGGTGCCCACCAGGACGGCGAGCAGCGTGGCGAACGCCGTCTCGCCGAGCGTCGTCATGAGCAGCCACCGGCGCCGGTCGACGTTGTCCGCCAGGGCCCCGCCCACCGGCGACAGCAGGCCCATGGGCAGGAAGGCGGCGGCCGCCACCAGGCCCGTCCACCGGGCCTGGTCGGTGAGGGCGGTCACCAGCACGCCCACGGCCACCGTCTGCATCCACGACCCGACGTTGGACAGGAGCGCCGCGCTCCAGACGACGGCGAAGTCCCGGTTGCGGAGCGGCCGCAGGGCCGAGCTGCGCAACAACGAACGTCAGTCGGACGGAGCGGCGGGCCCCGGCTCGGCGTAGCGGGCCTCGAGCCGGTAGTGCTCGTCGAGCTCGACGACCCGGTTGAACTCGTCGAAGGTGGTGAGCAGCTCCAGGTGGTCGCGCAGCGTGCCTTCCTCGGCCAGCACCCGGTACGCTTGGCCGACGGCCCGGGCGGCGGCGAACAGCCCGGTGAGGGGGGACACGATCAGGTCGAAGCCGAGCTCGTGCAGCTCGGCCGGCGTGAGGAGCGGCGTAAGCCCGGCCTCGATCATGTTGGCCACCCGGACGACGCCCGGCGTGGCCGCCGCCACCTTCTCCATCTCGGCCACCGACTCGGGCGCTTCCACGAAGATGGCGTCCACCCCGAGGTCGGCCGCCGCGAGGGCCCGTTCGATGGCCTCGTCGAGCCCGAGGGCGGCACGGGCGTCGGTGCGGGCGACCACGAACAGCCGGTCGCGGTGCTCGAGGGCGGCCCGGAGCTTGGCCAGCCAGTCCTCCCTGGGCACCACCCGCTTCCCGGCCAGGTGGCCGCACTTCTTGGGCCAGACCTGGTCTTCGAGGAAGATGCCGGCCGCTCCGGCCGACTCGAAGAGCTCGACGGTGCGGATCGTGTTCAGGGCGTTCCCGTGGCCGGTGTCGCCGTCCACGATCACCGCCGCCTCCGGGACCCGGCCACACACCCGGCGGGCGGCCTCGGCGATCTCCGCCTGGGTCAGGTAGCCGAAGTCTGGGAGCCCGAGCAGGGTGGCGGCGGTGGCGTAGCCGGAGAGGAAGAACACCTGGTGGCCGGCGGCTGCGGCCAGGCGGGCCGAGAGGGCGTCCCAGACGCCAGGCATCAGGACGGCGCCGTCCTCACCCAGAAGGGTGCGGACACGGTCACCGTTCACGTCAGCAGTTGGCCCGACCGTAGGCCTGGAGGCGCTGGGCGGCAGCCAGGAAGTCCGACGAAAGGAGGCGCTGCACCATCCCGGCCGGGATCCTGTTCGTCTGGAAGTCGACCTTCTCCAGCTCGCGCACGTACTCGTCGATGACCTGGGCCACGAGCTCCACGTCTCCCCTGACCTCGAGCGGTGCGACCTCCTGTGCCTCCTCGAGGTCATCGGGGAGGCTGCGGACGAGGTCTCGCAGCTGCTCGGGCTCGCTGACGTTCCTCGTGCGGTTGTACTTGTCCTCGTAGGACCGGAGCAGCTCGCAGAAGCGGCCGCCCCTGCCGGGCGTCGCCGGCGCGGTGGTCGCGGTCGTGGTCTCGGTGGTGGCCGCCTCTTCCTCGTCGTCGTCGCCGCATCCAACCAGGCCCACGACACACACCAGTGCCACCGCCAAGAGCGACCTGCGCATCAGGCTCCTCCCCCGTCGTCCTCGGCGGTGGAAGCTACCAGGGGCGCCGTTAGGCTCCCGCTCATGAGCACCGCCGACGACCGCACGATCTACAAGGTCGTGATCAACCACGAGGAGCAGTACTCCATCTGGCCGGCCGACCGTGACAACCCGCTGGGCTGGGCCGACGCCGGCAAGATGGGCACCAAGGACGAGTGCACCGCCTACATCCGGGAGGTCTGGACCGACATGCGGCCCCTCAGCCTGCGCCGCCAGATGGAGGAGGGCGGTTAGGCCCCGGCGACCTCGTCCTCCTGGTCGAGCACCTGGACCAGCGTGTTCCACGGCAGGGTGGCGCACTTGATCCGGACCGGGAACTTCACGACGCCCTGGAGGGCGGCCAGGTCCCCGAGGTCGACGCCCGGATCGGGCGCGACCGCCTCCTCGATCTCGTGGCCGTCGCCGTCGAGGCGGTGCTCGTGGATGGACATCATCGCCTTGAACGCCCGGATGAGCTCGCGCGCCTGCTCGGTGGTACGCCCCTTCACCGCCGTCGACATCATCGAGGCGGACGACTGGCTGATCGAGCAGCCCTGGCCGCCGACCTTGACCTCCTGGACCTGGTCGCCCTCCAGGTCGAGGTACACGACCACCTCGTCGCCGCACAGGGGGTTGAAGCCCTCGGCCCGCCGGGCGGGCGGCACCGGCAGCTCGCCACGGTTCCGCGGGTTGCGGTAGTGGTCGAGGATGATCTCGCGGTACAGGTCTTCGAGCACTGGGCCTCAGGCGGGTAGGAAGAGGTCGGACGCCGAGTGCAGGGCCTCGCTCAGGGCGTCGACGTCGGACGGGTCGTTGTAGACGTAGAAGGACGCCCGGGCGGTGGCGCCCACACCGAGCCGGCGCATGAGCGGCTTGGCGCAGTGGTGCCCGGCGCGGATGCACACGCCGGCCTGGTCGAGGACCTGCGACAGGTCGTGGGGGTGGACGTCGGCGAAGGTGAAGGAGACGACGCCGCCCCGCTCGCCCGGATCGGACGGGCCGAACACGCGCAGCTGGTCGCCGTGGCGGTCGGCCAGCGTGCGGAGGGCGTAGGCGGTGAGCTCGATCTCGTGCGCGCGCACGGCGTCCATGCCCAGCTCGCTCAGGTAGTCGACCGCCGCTCCCAGGCCCACCGCCTCGGCGATGGGCGGCGTTCCCGCCTCGAACTTCCACGGGAGCTCGTTGGGCAGCCAGCCGTCGAGGCGGACGTCGCGGATCATCTCCCCGCCGCCGAGGAACGCGGGCATGGCGTCGAGGAGCTCCTCGCGCCCCCACAACGCCCCGATGCCGGTGGGACCGCACATCTTGTGGGCGGAGAAGGCGAGGAAGTCGCACCCCAGCTCGCCGACGCGCGTCGCCAGGTGGGGGACGTACTGGGCGCCGTCGACCAGCACGAGGGCGCCGGCGGCGTGGGCGGCGTCGGCGATCCGGCGCACCGGGTTGAGCGTGCCGAGGACGTTGGACATGGCCGTCACGCCGACCAGGCCGACGCCGTCGAGGAGGCGCTCGAGGTCGTCGAGGACCAGACGGCCCTCGTCGTCGATGGGAATGAAGCGCAGCTCGACGCCGCGCTCCTCGGCCAGCATGAGCCAGGGCACCAGGTTGGCGTGGTGCTCCATCTCGGTGAGCAGCACGGCGGCGCCGGGCGCCAGCCGGTGACGGGCCCACGAGTGGGCAACCAAGTTGATGCCCTCGGTGGCGTTCTTGGTGAAGACCACCTCGCATGTTGAGGTCGCGCCGATGAAGCGGGCCACGCTCGTCCGGGCCGCCTCGTAGGCGGCGGTGGCCTCCTCGGCCAGGGCGTAGACCCCCCGGTGGACGTTGGCGTGGTGGCGCTCGTAGTAGTCCTCCATCGCCCAGAGAACCGGGCGGGGCTTCTGGGAGCTGGCCGCCGAGTCGAGGAAGACCAGCGGGCGGTCGGAGGGCCCTCGCTCGAAGATCGGGAAGTCCTTGCGGACGGTGACTACGTCGAGCGCCATGCCTCGTAGCCCTCCTGCTCGAGACGGTGGGCCAGCTCGGGGCCGCCGCTGGCGACGATCCGGCCGTCGATCAGGACGTGCACGACGTCGGGCTCGAGGTACTGCAGGATCCGCTGGTAGTGGGTGATGAGGAGCACCCCGAGCTCGGGGCGGTCGGCCCGCACCTCCTGGACTCCCCGTGCGACGACCTTCAGGGCGTCGATGTCGAGGCCCGAGTCGGTCTCGTCGAGGACCGCCAGCTCGGGTTCGAGGATCGCCATCTGCAGGATCTCGTTGCGCTTCTTCTCGCCGCCCGAGAACCCCTCGTTGAGGTAGCGGTCGCCGAAGGAGGGGTCCATGCCGAGCCGCTTCATCCAGTCCATGATCACCAGCCGCAGCTCCAGCACCGACAGCTCGATGCCCTTGCGCTCGGAGAGCGCCTGGCGCAGGAACTGCACCACCGAGACGCCGGGGATCTCCTCGGGGTACTGGAAGGCGAGGAAGATGCCGGACTTCCCCCGCACCTCGGTGGACCACTCGGTGATGTCCTCGCCCTTGAAAAGAAGGCGTCCGCCGGTCACCTCGTAGTCGGGGTGGCCGAGGAGGGTGTTGGCGAGGGTGGACTTGCCCGAGCCGTTGGGCCCCATCAGGGCGTGGACCTCGCCGGCGGCCACGGTGAGGTCGACGCCCTTGAGGATCTCGGCCCCGTCGGCGGCGACGCGCAGGCCCTCGATCTGGAAGAGGGGAACGGTCATCCGCTCCATCTTATTACCACTACCGCCGTAGGAGAAAAAGGAAGGCGCGAGCGTCTCGGGGTCCGCCATCTGCCCACTACGCTCCCGCCGATGTACCAGCCGTGGACGTGGACGGGGGGCAGCCCGTCGCTCGGACAGGCGGGCGCGGCCGTCACGCTGGTCGAGGGCTCGGCCTTCTGCATCTCCGACCGCAGCGGCGACATGGGCGCCGGGCAGGCCCAGGGCCTCTTCTTCCGGGACACCCGCTTCGTGTCCCACTGGGAGCTCAAGATCAACGGGGGCCACCCCGAGGCACTGGCCGCCGACAGCACCGACCCGTTCTCGGCAACCTTCGTGCTGCGAGCCCAGCCCCTCCCCGGGCGGGCCGACAGCACGCTGCTGGTCTTCCGGCACCGCTATGTGGGGCTGGGCATGCGAGAGGACCTCGTGGTCTTCAACTACGGCGAGGAGCCCGCGTACTGCTCGGTCGAGCTGGAGTTCGGCGCCGACTTCGCCAACCTGTTCCGCGTCAAGGAGGGACGGAGCGGGACGGAGGGTGACGTCGCCGTCGAGTCGGACAAGTCGCAGATCGTCTTCCAGCACCGCAAGGGCCCCGTGCGCCGGGGAGCCCGCCTGACGTTCAGCGAGCCGGCCGGCGGTCGGGGGAACCAGGCGGTCTGGGAGGTGATCGTCCCCCCGAGGGGCAACTGGCGGACGTGCCTGCAGCTGACGACGATCATCGAGGGCGAGGAGATCGACCCCCGTTACCGGTGTGGCCAGCCGGTCGAGCGAGCGATGCCCCAGCGCCGCCTCGACCAGTGGCGACGTGACGTGCCGGCCGTGCAGACGGACTACGACGAGCTGCGCGCCGTCGTCGTCCGCAGCGCCGAGGACCTCGGGGCGCTGCGGATCTTCGACCCCGACTACCCCGAGCGCACGGTAGTCGCCGCCGGCGCGCCGTGGTTCATGACGCTGTTCGGTCGGGACTCGCTCCTGACCTCGTGGATGGCGCTCATCGTCGACCCCGACCTCGCCCTGGGCGTGCTGCAGACCCTGGCTCGCTTCCAGGGCAAGGACGTCGACCCCCGGAACGAGGAGGAGCCCGGGCGGATCCTGCACGAGATGCGCTTCAGCGACGCGCCGAGCCTCTCGCTGGGCGGCGGCAACGTCTACTACGGGTCGATCGACGCCACCCCGCTCTTCGTCATGCTCCTGGGCGAGCTGCGACGGTGGGGCCTCGCCCGGGAGGTCGTCGACAGCCTGCTCCCCGCCGCCGACGCGGCGATGAGGTGGATCGAGGAGTTCGGCGACCGCGACGGCGACGGCTACGTCGAGTACCGGCGGTCCTCGGACCGGGGCCTGGTCAACCAGGGCTGGAAGGACTCGGGGGACTCCATCCGCTTCGCCGACGGCCAGCTGGCCCGGCCTCCCATCGCCCTCTGCGAGGTGCAGGGCTATGTCTACGGCGCCTACTTGGACCGCGCCCACTTCGCCGACGAGCTCGGTGACCCGGCCACCGCCGCCCGCTACCGGGCCAAGGCCTCGGACCTCAAGGTGCGCTTCAACCGCGACTTCTGGCTCGACGACCGGGGGTGGTACGCCATGGGCCTCGACGAGCAGAAGCGGCCCATCGACGCCTTGGCGTCGAACATGGGCCACTGCCTGTGGACGGGGATCGTCGACGAGGACCGAGCACCGGCGGTGGCCGCCCGCCTCCTTTCCGACGACCTGTTCAGCGGCTTCGGGATCCGCACGCTCGCCCGGTCGATGACCGGTTACAACCCCATCAGCTACCACAACGGGTCGGTCTGGCCACACGACAACGCCATCATCGCCGCCGGCCTCATCCGCTACGGCTTCGTCGAGGAGGCCCACCGGGTGATCCTGGCCTGCCTCGACGCCGCCAGTGGCCAGGGCCACCGCCTCCCCGAGCTCTACGGCGGCCTGAGCCGCGAGGAGGTGCGGTTCCCCGTCGCCTACCCGTCGTCGTGCTCCCCACAGGCGTGGGCGGCCGCTTCTCCTCTGCAGTTCCTGCGTTCTCTCTTGCGGCTCGACCCCTGGGTGCCGCACGGAAAGGTCTGGCTGGCCCCTGCGTTGCCGGATCGCATCGGGTACCTGCGGGTCGACCGCATCCCCCTCGCCGGCCGCCGGGTGACGGTGGAGGTGTCCGACGGCGACGTGAAGGTGGAAGGGCTGCCGCCCGAGATCGAGTGGATCGACGCACCGAGGAAGCCCTCGACCGCCTGAGCGATCGCTACGTCATTCAGCGGAGACGGCGCGCGCCGCCAGGTCGCGCAACCACTCGACCGGTTCGGCGGCCGCCACCTCCCGCAGCGTGGCCCGTGCCTCCGGCGCCTCGGACTTGCTCAGGGCGACGACGGCCGTCTTGCGGACCTGGGGCGACGCGTCGTGCACGTGCTCGGCAAGCGCAGCCGTCGACTGCGGTGTGGGCAGGCGACCGAGGGCGCTGAGCGCGGCGATCTTGCCTCGATCGTCGAGCTCGGGCAGCAGCCGGGTGATGGCAGGGACGACGGTCGGGTCGCCCCATTGGCCCAGACCGTAGAGCGCCTTCGTGCGGTGGTCAGGAGGGACCGAGGGGTCCGGCGTGAGCAGGGCCAAGAGGGCCGCTTGATCCTCTGGTCGTCGGCGCCGCAGGAGGAGATGGAACTCTTCGGCGTCGTCCGCCTCCAGCGCCTGGCGTAGCTCCTCGGGCAGCTCCATCTCGTGCCTCCGCGGTCGCTCGATTCTCGCGCTTACTTCGTCAGCGCGACCCGAATGGCGACACCGTTCTTCCTCCCTGCGTCGAGGTTGTAGTCGACGCTCACCGTCCAGTTGTGGTTGAACGCGTCGCGCAGGAGGTCGAGCATGCCCTGCCGGGCGGGCCGGTTGGCGTCGTTCCGTAGCTGGAACCCCATCGCCCGGTCAGGTTGTGAGCTGATCTTCATCACCACCTCGACGTCGATGCGGTCCGTCGGCGGGCCGAACGCGGTGCCGACGTCGTGCACCCGCAGGAAGGTCAGCTTGCCGGTGGATTGCAGGAGTGCCATCGTCGCCTTCCTCTCATTCGACGCCCGCGACTCTCAGCAGCACGTTGTTAGTGAGACCGGCACGGCGGTAATCGACACGGACGCGTCGCCCGTCGTTGAACGCGGTGCGCAACGTGTCCAACATGCCGCGCCGAGCCCCTTCGTCCGCATCGGCGCGCAACTGGAACCCGAACGATCGGCCCGGCGCGGTGTCGAGCTGGACCACGACCTCCCCGTCGATCCGGTCCGTCGGCGGGCCGAACCCGGTACCGACGTCGTGGACACGGAGGAACGTCAAACGACCCTGCGCCTGGAGCACGCAGTCGACCATGGCGGGGTCGTCGCGGATCCGCTCGCACTGGTCGGCCGTCAGGTCAGGAGGCGCGTTGGTGATCATGCCCGTGTTCCGGAACATGAGGTTGTCTCGATCGGTCACGTGCCGGTTGTCCCCGACCACGTGGGTCAGCTCGTGCACGAACGTCCACTGGGTCGCGCTGTCCCCCACCCAGAAGCCCCTTCGTCCCGGAGGGTGGGCGGCACAACCGCGGAACCCCGCGGTGTCGCCCTGGATGTAGTAGGCCACCACGTCGGCGCCCAGGTCACGACCAAGGTCGAACAGCTCGTCTTCCTCGTCGCTGACGACGTGGTCGTCGGTGAGGCAGTCGGTCTGGTCGAGCACGAGGAGATCCGGGCGGTCGACGGTGGTCGTGGCCACCACGTCGACCCACACGCCGCACTCGGTGAGGTACACGAGGTCGGCCGCCTGAAGGTCGCGTTGGAGGTTCGCGTTCGCGCCGTCGATCGTAACCACCGCGACCCGCACGCACTCGCCCGACACGTGCCCCCTCCGCTGCTCGACGATTATGACGGGACCCGATGCCCCAGACAAGGGAACGGCCCCGTGCGAGTACTACGCGCCGGGCGCCCGGTACTGGACCTGCTGAGCCTTCCGCAGAGCATCCATCGTCTCGTCAACAGTCAGGAGCACTGTGGTTTCGAGCGAGCTGAGCGCACCGCCGCCACTGATCGCCAGCGCGACTGCGGCCATGGACACGTTGTCAGGCGCTTCCCAGAGGGTGTAGCCGTCGTGTGTTCCGAACGCGTACCAGAACCCGTGGAGCTTGCCACCGACCGACTCGATGTACGACTGAGCGGCCGTTCGACGGTCCTCCGGATTGCCGATCAGCCGGGACCAAGTCTCCGGCGTGTAGCTGAACCTCGAAAGATAGAGCGCCATCGTCCTCTCCCCCTCGTTCGCCGACCCTCGCGAGTCGCGTCAGGGCTCGAAGTATGACCGAGGCGAACATCGGCACACGGCATTCCGCCGCCTCGGCGGCCTTCACGAAGAGTCCAGCCCGCCGAAGAACATGATGACGCGGTGGAGTTTCGCGTCTGAAGCTCGCTCGACGACATCGATCCCCTCCAGCAACGGAGTCCCCTCTCGGTTGGTGATCCTCCATCCGTACCGAGCGAACCCATTGTGCTCGTCGACCCGGGTGGTGGCCTTCGACCCTGGCGCCCGCAAACCGCTCGGAGAAGCCGCTGATCCGCTCGAAGCTGGCCGCTCGCCCTACGAAGCGTCCCCGAGGTTCGACCAACTCGTAGCCCTCGGTCGACGCAGCCTCGAGCAGGCGTGGTGCTCGTCGGGATCAGACGTGTTCCACGCTCTGTCCTACGTCTCGATCACCACGTCCACGCTCGGGCTCCCTTCGTGCCGCGCCTCGCACCTGGCCGTCGCGGTCTCGATGCCGCTCCGACCGGTCGCCGGCCCTGCCGGCCCGTGCGTGTCCCGGGTGCCGTCCGAGGTGCCCGGGACGACGAGCGCCTCCAATGGCTGCGGCGGGGTCGGCACGCTGTCCCGGTTTGAGGAACGGCTACCTCCGCCGTCCTCCCCGCGCACGGCGCCACGCCTCTTCCCATCGCCGCTCGAGCCCCGCTCCGAGCGAAGGAGGCTGTTGCTCTGTCTCGTAGCCGGCACCGGGCTCCCTGGGCGGAGCTGACGCGCCCTGTTGGGCGGCTCCGCCGCTGCCCTGCTTCTTCCTCCGGAAAAGAGCCATCCGGTCCCCCCTGATCCGAACCAGGTTCTTGATCTCCCCTTCTCTTACCCAGATCGGCCTTCCACGGTGCGTGGAGCGGTGCGGCCGCAGGTGGTCGCTGTCACCGCCGAGCAGTCGGCCATGATGCGGGTCGAGGTCGCCGTGCCAGGGCTCGCGTTCTTGGAGCGCGAGGCGGGAAAGGCTGCGAGCTCCGCCCGGCTGACCGGTCCGTTCCCGTCGGCCACGGTGGTGGCGGTGGCGGCCTGGCTAGCTGGTCCGACGGCGACGCCGAGGATTGGGGGGTTCAGGCGGCTGGTGTCGGGGATCCGGCTCGATCTCCACGCACTGCGCTCGTACTTGGCGCCATCGTGGTGGTCATCCTCACCTTGGCCACCAGAACGTCCTCCACTGATCGCGGCCATGGCGTTCATGCGTTCGAGCGTTCGGTACCGGGGACGACGCCGAGCTGCGTCAACAGTGAGAAGCGGTCTTCGAGGGAGATGTGGTCCGACAGCTTCCCGTCGCGGACGTGGAACAGCGACAGTCCGTCGATCTCAACGCGCTTGCCGGTCGGCGGGATCCCGAACAGCGTCCCGGAGTGGGTGCCGCGACTCCTCCACCGCACGGCGATCGCGGTTCCTTCCTCGACCATCTGGACGACCTCGACGCGGAGGTCAGGGAGGCCCGACCGGACCAGCTCGATCTCCTGCCTCCATCCCTCCGGTCCCGTGGCGAACTGACCATCGTGGGGCCCCTGTGCGTCCGGCGCCACGAGCTCGTCGACGAGCTCGACGTTCCCACTCCAGGCCTCCTTCATGAACCGCTGAGCTAGTTCTTTGTATGTCACTCGGGAGCGCCTCCGTTAGATTCTCGTCTCATTAGCGAGATGATAGTATCATCGATGAGATGTCCGTCTCACACAAGGAGTCGTCGCGGAGGGCGCAGCGAGACTGGACGGCTTCCGCGATCCTGGCGGCGGCGGAGGGGTTGATGGCGCACGGGGCCACGCCGTCGGTCAGCGACGCGGCCGAGGCGGCCGGGGTGTCACGTGCCACCGCGTACCGGTACTTCCCCACCCAAGGAGCCCTGTTGTACGGGCTTGTGCGCCGCGCCATCGCCGGCTCAGCCACCCGATCGATCGAGGCCCCGCCGAACGACGTGTCTGCGCGGGCATCCGAAGTCGCTCGGTCGCTGGCGGGAGACGTGCGCGACCACGAGCATCAGTTCCGCGCCCTCCTCTGGCAGATGCTCGGCAACTGGCTGGCTGGTCGCCGTGGCGAGGTGACGGAGGAACTTCCCCGTGGCGGACGGATCGCCCCTATCGAGGCGGCGATGGAGCCCCTCCGAGATCGCTTCGCTGAGGACGAGGTTCTCCGACTGGTGCAGGCGCTCTCGATGCTGATCGGGATCGAAGGCTGGGTTGTGCTGCGCGACATGTGGCACCTCGACGACGCAGCGGCCATCGAGACACTCGACGCGGCCGTGCGCTGGCTGGTGGCCGGGTTCCTTTCCTCAGCTGAGCCGCTCGCGGCGACGCCACCGGGGCGCAAGCGCAAGGCGCCAGCAAAGGCGGCCCCCCGGGGCGAGGCGTGACGCTGTGGCCTCGCACCCGCCGCGGTAGGAACTCGCCAGCGTGGTCAGGCGCCAGGCGATGGTGGCGGGGGCCTGGCCCCGCGTCTCCATTCGAGCGGGCCCACAGCTCGAGTTGCCCGCGTCGGCCGGGAACACGGCGAGACCGCACTCGGCGCACCAGGTGAAGTACTGGCGCAGGTCGGTGGCGTAGCTGACGCGGGTCGCGCGCCGAGTAGCGGGCCAGGAAGACGACAGGCCCCTCGTAGGGCCCTGCGGTTAGAATCGCGACTGGGCCCGGGCGTTGTCCGACCGAAGAGCCGGCACGAGAGGGTGAAAGCCGGCCGCCCTGGAAGGGCGAGAGCCCGCAGGAGCGGTTCCCTCCTTGACACCCCGGGCCCGACACTTGCATGCGCGGCCACAACGGCGGTGCAGCGGTGGCCGCCGTATCCGGTCCGCCCCCCACCGCCACTTCACGGGTTCCCCGGCGGCATCCGAGCCCGCTACCAGAGACTTGCACGCGGATGGCGGTCTACCGTCCGGACCATGCATGAGGACGAACACGGCGAGCCGCGGTTCGGCGCGGCGGCGCAGGCCGCTGAATGGGACGCTAGGTACAGCGACCGCGGCGCGGCGATGTGGAGCGGGCGGCCGAATGGGAGGCTCGTCGCCGAGGTCGCCGACCTCACTCCTGGCCGGGTCCTCGATGTCGGTTGTGGCGAGGGCGCCGACGCGATCTGGCTCGCGCGGCGCGGGTGGACGGTCACTGCTGCCGACATCTCCCATTTGGCCCTATACCGAGCGCGGGACACTGCCGACCTGGCCGGCGCCTCGGTCGCGTGGGTCTGCGCCGACGCCCTGCAGACACCGTTCCGGGCGGGGTCTTTCGACCTCGTGTCGATGCAGTACCCGGCGCTGCCCAAGGCCGCGGGCGAGGCCGCTGTGCGGAGGTTGCTCGACACGGTGCGCCCTGGCGGGTTGCTGCTCGCCGTGTATCACGACCTCGACGCCGAGCAGCGCGAGCACATGAAGTCGGAGGGTGTCGACCCCGCGGACTACGTCGGTGCCGACGACCTCGACCGGGTGCTCAGCGACGACTTCACGGTCGAGCTGTACGCGGTCGAGCCGCGTATCGACCCGCCGCCCGACACCCCGCACGTCGCCGACATCGTCCTGCGCGCCCGGCGTCGCTGACCGCGCCCCCTCACTTCAGACTCCGGACTTCAACCGGTGCCGACGGGGACCGCTCGACCGGTCGGGCGCGCCGCGATCAAGGCGTTCCATGTGCCAGAACGCACGCGGGCGTTTCGAAGGTCGGCCCATCCCGGTTGCCGCCTCTTTGGCACCTCCGCGAGGTCGCCGGCGCTATGCCGCTCCCACGCGGCAACGGGCGGTCCAGCCGCCCCGGTGGTGCCGTCCAGGGCGCAGGGGCGACTCACGCGATCGACCGCCGCCTGGGCCTCGGCGGACCCGTACCTTGTCGGTGCCGTCGTGGGCTGCGACCGTGGCGAGCGGCCATCCAAAGCTCCGCCGCGGCGCGGTCCAATCGACGTCACTGTCGCCACCGTTCCAGCCGACGCGAGATCCCGCGCGCTTCGGCACTTCCCCGTCATCGTCAGCCCCGCTTGGCCGGCACGCCCGCAGGCGTGTCCTGGTCATGCCCAAACGGGATCTGTGCGGTTCCGTCGGGCTGAGGCCGCGCACCCGAGGGGGCAATCTCGATACCGCACCCGCGAGTCCGGAGGAGGCCGTCAGGGGGCCGACGGAGTCGGCGCTCTCTAGGCCGAGAGCCAAGCGCTGCTACGCCTGCTCGTGGCCCCCGAGAAGCTCTCGGAGCGTCGAGATCCCCGAGTGGCTGCTGTCCACATGGCGGCGGCGACGCCGATGAAGGTCACCCCCCAGCCAGTGACGCCGAGGTCAGGCCGCTCTCCGGTCACCGCCAGGACGGGGAACATGAAGATGAAGGGGTAGGCCCCCACGGTGATCGGCAGGTAGCGCTGCCAACCCGTCAGACGCCGTGCCCCGATGATGGCCGCCCCCGCGGCCATCATCCCGAGGGCGGTCGTCACCGCCGCCAACGGAAACAGCGGGATCTCGTCGTTCCCGACGGCGATGGCGACGCCCTCGGCCGCAAGGAACACCACCCGTCCCAGGATGGCGAGGCGCAGCCCCGCCTTCCCCCACGTCGAGTCTCCCACCACCCCCAGCCGGTCGAGTCCCAGCAGTCCGCCGAGGACCAGAGCGTGCACGGGGAGCCAGGCCAACTCGGTGACGTAGAAGCCGCCGGTGCCGTCAGCGGCATCGAGCCCGAGGGCGGCGTTCGCCACCCAGCCCACTCCCCCAGCGCCCCAGAGGATAGCTGTCGTCTTCGCAGTGAACCTCATGGCATCTCCTTCGTGGATGATCGCTCAATCCGTACGAGTACGTCTCGTATGAGTAGAGTTCTACTCTATCGAGTAGGCGAGCGCTAGTCTTTTTTCGTGTCCGAGCCGAGACGCCGCTCCACCTACCGGCAGCTGCAGGCGCAGATGACGCGGGAGCGCATCGTCGACGCCGCCCGTGCCCTGATGGCCGAGCGTGGGTGGGCGGGCACGACCATCGAGGCCATCGCCGAGCGGGCAGGGGTGGCCACAGCGACGGTCTACTCAGCCTTCGGCAACAAACTCGCCATCGTCGAAGCCATGCGCCAGGTGATGCTGCAGGATTCCAAGATCCCTGAGCTGACCGCGCAGGCGGAGGCGGAACCGGATGCCGCCAGGCGACTCCAGCTGTGGGCCAAGTCGATCCGCCAGCAGATGGAGAGCAGCTACGACATCATCTCCATCCACCGTCAGGCGGCCCGAGCAGACCCGCAGTTCGCGCTCGAGTACCGCGACGTGCTCGACAACCGTGCTCGTCACTTCGCCGAGTTCATCAAGGGGCTGCGCGGGGGCCTCGCCGACGGCATCGACACCCGCACGGCCACCGACCTCCTCTGGGCACTCGCCAACGAAGAGCTCTGGCGGGAGCTGGTCGAGGAGCGGGGGTGGTCGCCCGACCGCTACGAGCAGTGGCTGGCAGCGACGCTGGTGGCCCAGCTCATCGAGGCGCCTGCCGTCGGCCGCTCGGGACGGCGACGAGCCGTCGGTAAAAGTCGGTCGTGAGCCCGGCGCGACGGGACCGCTGTTCCTGATAGCGACATCGACGAGCCGCATCCGACCGGCGGCACCACCGGGCGCGACTACGTCGTCGCCATCGACTTGCAGCGCTTCGTGCTCACCCGGCTCACGCGCGCGATCGCGAGGTAGACGGCCTCTGACGGGCGCGACATCCCGGGAAGGTGGACACTCGTCGTCGTCGTCGTGACGTTGAGGGGCGAAGCTACTGAGCGTCGTCGTCCTCGGGTCGAGGACCGGAGACCGCCGCTGGCTATTCTCCTCGCATTACCTCAAATTCCAGGAGGATGACGTGGGACGGACTCCTGTGCTCAAGGCCGCGATGGTGATCGTCGTGGCAATGTCCTCACTGGCGGCGCCGGCCGCGGCTCAGCCTCACACGGCGACATGCGTCGGTACCACGACATTAGGTCCTCCCACCAACTACACGTCCAGTGAGCGCGGGGGCGTCACCGTCGAGAGGTTCGACTTCACCGGCGTGCACGACTTGTGCCTGGCCGACGGGACCGTCGTCGTTGCCACGCTCGCCGGCCACCTTATTCAAGTCACCCGCGACGATGGGACCGGGCGCATATTCGTCCGTGAGACCCTCTCGATCGCGACGGGCACGCTTGACGCAATAGTCCGGGTCCGGTTCAGCCCCACGGGCTTCGATGCCACTGCGCGGGTCTTTGCAGGGACGGGTGAGCTCGCCGGAATCTCCGGGCACGGGACTACCACACCGACGGGGCCGAACACGTTCCTCAGCCAGATCGTCTACCGATACCCCTGAGCTCACGCCGCCGAAGATCGCCCCCCAGCGCCGGAGCGCCGCGTCCCCGAACGCCGGCTGCGAAACACCCCTGCGTCAGCCCTGCCAGCAGGGGAGGGCTCGACCGTTCACAAGGCACGGGGCACACTGAGGCGATGCACCTGGCTCAGCTGAACGTCGGCCGACTGCGCGCCCTGCTGGACGACCCTCTCATCGATAACTTTCGCAACAACCTCGATCGCATCAATGCGCTGGCCGAAGTCAGCCGTGGGTTCGTGTGGCGGCTCCAGGAGGACAGCGGCAACGCCACGGGCATCCATGTCTTCGAGGACGAGCGACAGATCATCAACCTCACCGTCTGGGAGTCAGTCGATGCCCTTGCCGACTTCACATACAGGACCGGCCACGTGGAGTTCCTGAGACGTCGCCGGGAGTTCTTCGAGGCTGCAACGCAGCCGATCTTGTGCCTGTGGTGGATCGCTGAAGGCACACTCCCCACCGTGGCGGACGCGCTCGCCCGGCTCGATCATCTACGGGCTCATGGCCCGACCCCCATAGCGTTCACCTTCCGCCATCGCTTCGCTCCAGACGGAGACACGGTTGAGCGGGGGAACGAGCGCGACATGTGTCCTGCCTGACGGAATCGGCGACGTAGGCGGCCGGCTCCGAAGGTCGCAATGCGCGATCCCACAACACCGGCTTGAAGACACCTGAGCGAGCCACCCGGCCGGAACGTGGCAGCATCAGCCGGTATCGCCGTGCGAGCGCTCCTCCGAAGAGCGAGCGAACATGCCGGCGATCTGGTACCCCCTACCGAATCGGGCACTTCAGGGATGGGCGCCCACGCTTCGTCGGACGGGACCGGTACTCCCCGAGCGACGGTGGAACGCGATCGTCCGAGTAGACGATCTCGTGCGAAACGACGAGGTCGGGCGTCGATCATCTCTCGGTGCTTCGCTGCTCATCTTGTGGCGCAGCGCGGCCTCGTAGGCGGCGCGCAGCTGATCGCACGGGTGCGCCCGGGTTGGGGCGCTGGACGCCGAGATGGAGTTCGCGCAGCTCGTCGATCATCGCCGCCACGAGCTCGGGGCCCCCATTGCGAGGCAACTTGGCGCGGACCCGTAGGCGGCGCTCGCCGTGGCGGTGGGCGAGTGACCCAGTTGCCGAGCGCGACCATGACCGGCAGCACTTGGATGCCCGTTTCGGGTGAGCGAAGACGCCGCCCGCTGCCCACGGCGGGCGTGTCGCGGGTGAGCAGCGCTGGCGGCCACGACCTGCTTGAGGGCGGCTGGCGAGGGTGTTGGTGGCGATACTCTCCTCGGAGCCGGTGATCAGCTCGCCGAAGTGGCGGCGGCCGAACATGATGTCGCGCAGCACGAGCGTCGCGCACGGATCACCGAGCACGTCGACGGCGGCGTTGATCGGGCATCCCGAGCGGGGCGTTGTCCGAGCGCTCCTCCCCAAAGTGCTTGCAATCTGCTACTGCTTCGTTCTCGCCAGCGGCGAGCAGTTGCATGTCGCAACCGCCCTACGGCTCGGGAGGCAGCCATGTCCCAGGTCCGTGTCCACAACTTCTCGATCTCCCTGGACGGGTTCGGGACCGGCGACGGCATCACGTTCGAGGCCCCGTTCGGTCACGCCGGGGAACGCCTGCACGAGTGGATGTTCACGACCCGATTCTGGCGCTCGATGGTCGGCGAGGCCGGTGGCACCTCGGGTGTCGACCACGCGTTCGCCGACCGCCATGGCCTCGGCATCGGTGCCGAGATCATGGGCCGGGGCAAGTTCGGCCCGCAGACCGGCCCGTGGAGCGATGTCGGCACCGACGACGAGTGGCGCGGCTGGTGGGGGGCGAACCCGCCGTTCCACACGCCGGTGTTTGTGCTCACGCACCACCCGCGCCCGTCGATCGAGATGGAAGGCGGCACCGTGTTCCACTTCGTCGACGCCACCCCTGAGGAGGCGCTCGACCTCGCCCGGGAGGCAGCCGGCGACCTCGACGTTCGCATCGGCGGCGGCCCGACGGTCGTCCGCGACTTCCTCGCCGCCGACCTCATCGACACGCTCCACGTCGTTCAGGTGCCGATCCTGCTCGGCCGCGGCGTTCGCCTGTGGGACGGCATTGAGGGCGTCGAGGAGCGCTACGACATCGAGGCGGTCTCGTCACCGAGCGGCGTCATCCATCTGACCTTCACACGTCGATAACCGATCGTGTGATACGTCGGGCGAGGTTGTTCGGCATCGCTCTGCCACCGCCCAACATCGCGGGACGTCGTCGACGACGTGGGCGAGGATCCCGACCGATGGCTTGTGATCGGCCGAGACCGCGCCGCCGCGAGTGCGACCGATCGCCGGCAGGAGAACACGGCCGAGCCCGTAAGGGTCGCACCGCAGGTGACGGCCGCGTGCCGCGTACTGGCACGGCGATGGCTTCACCGCTTGGTCTGCCGACCGGCAGCCGAGCCGCCGGACCAAGACGTGAGCAAGGCCATGGTCGAGCAGCGCGCTGCCCCGCTGTCGCCGGTTTCACCTCTGCGCTGGAATGAGCAGGGATGCTTCGAACGCGTCGAGCCTAATTAGAGCACCTTGGAGCTTTGTCCTGCGAATACCTGCGCACGCGGGCGTCGGTTGTCGCCGTCGCATCGACGCGGCAGGATCCGGCGACGATGGCCACCTTCGCGTTCATCCACGGCGGCGGAGACGTCGGCTGGTACTGGCACCTTGTCGAGAGGGAGCTGCGAGCCCGGGAACACGAGACCGTTGCTCCCGATCTGCCGTGCGACGACGACTCGGCCACCCTGTCCGACTACGCCGACACTGTCGTGCGCGCCGTCGACGGTCGGCGCGACCTCGTAGTCGTCGCCCAGTCGTACGGTGGCTTCACGGCACCGCTGGTCGCCGCCCGGCTGCCGGTCGAAGCGCTCGTGCTGATCACGGCGATGATCCCCGCTCCGGGTGAGAAGCCTGCCGACTGGTGGACGAACACCGGCCATGGCGACGCCGTTCGGGAGCAGGCCGAGCGCGACGGCGGCCTCACTGGAAACGAGGACCCCTTCGTCGCGTTCTTCCACGACGTGCCTCGCGCCCTCGCCGAGGAGGCGATGCGCAAGGAGCGAGGGGAGTCGGAGGCGGCGTACAACAGCCCCTGGCCGCTCGACGAATGGCCGGCGGTACCTACCAGGTTCGTCGTGTGTACGAAGGACCGGTTCTTCCCAGAGGCGTTCATGCGTCGTGTGGTCGCCGAGACGTTCGGCGACCACA
>DATAAF010000078.1:0-22633 GCA_036260255.1 Acidimicrobiales bacterium
ACGCGAGGCACGCCGGATTCTCAAGCGCCACCTCTCGGACGTCGTCTACCGGCGGATGATGCGTGACCTCTACGGGGAGGTGACGGCGCCACGCCCACGCAGCGAGGATGCCGTGCAGCCCGCTTGACATAGGAGCTTCAGCGGTCATCTACGCCGCCCCCGCCCCGTGCCTGGCGCTCCGCCTGCTGCTGGTCGTCGCGGCAGAAGCGGGCGGCGGGCACGGCCTCGAGTCGGGCATCGTCGATCGGCTTCCCGCACGCCTCGCAGATGCCGTAGGTGCCCTCGTCGAGGCGGCGGAGGGCGTGCTCCACGTCGGCCAGCTCGGCCTCGATGGACTCGAGGAACGAGAGGTCCTTCTCCCGCTCGAAGGTCTCCGTGCCCAGGTCGGCCTGGTGCTGGTCGAACGACGAGAGCTCGCCGACGCTGTCCTGCTCGGACTGGCCGGTGTGGTGCTCGTCGACGATCTGGCCGCGGAGCCCCAGCAGTCGGGCGTGCTCCTCCTCGAGCCTCTCCTTGGCGCCGTCGTGAGCCACGTCGTCGAGCCTACCGGTCGAGCCGACGGTGCTCGGCCGCGGGCGACCCGGCAGCCCCGGCAATACCCTTGGAGCGGGCCGCTGCGAGGAGCCCCGGGGGTGTAGGTCAGTGGTAGACCGGCAGCCTTTTAAGCTGCGCGTCGGGAGTTCGATCCTCCCCGCCCCCACGGCTCACGGCCCGCCCCGCCCGTGGACGGTCTCTCGGACGGGGCTTAGGATCGGTTCCGCCCAGTCGTTCTCCCACGTCAGAAGGTGGCTGGAGTGAGCAAGCGGTTCGGGAGGCCCAAGGGGCCGTCCAAGGAGGACATCGAGCGGGAGGCCGAGCGCGAGGTCGCCCGCCTCCAGCAGCAGGCGGGCGCCCGGCCCCCGGGGCCCGGCAGCGGTGCCCCCGGCCCGTCCGAAGGAGGCCCCGGCAGTGGCCTCCGGACCCCTCTCGACGACATCGCCGAGTCCGCTCGGGGGAAGTCGCTGCGCCGTGGCCAGTCACCGAGCCCCCTCGATCCCGGCTACGGACCCATGGCGTCGGGCCCGGTGGGCTCGTCGGGCTACGGCGCCGGGCCGTTCCCGGGGGGCGCCCCCTTCGGCGCAGGCGGCCCGTTCGTGGGCGGCGGGCCGGCGGCACGCGGCGCGTCCGGGCCCGGGCGCCCGCCGTCGATCGAGGTCCCGGAGTTCGAGGACCCCGAGGAGGAGAGCGCGTCGATCACCGAGCTCGCCCTCCGGGACCTCGCCGGGCGCTACGGGACCAATCCCGAGGACATGGTGATCCGCACCGACCCGGCGATGGCGGAGGCCATGCGAGACGAGGCCATGCGCCGGTTCATGGACCGCCAGCAGGCACGGCACACCGAGGCCACCGTCACCAAGCTCGACCCGTCCCAGACCGTGCTCGGGCGGCTGGCGGCCCGGCGCAAGGCGAGGGAGGAGGGACGGGAGCCCGATCCCGAGCCCGAGCCCACGGGCCGGGGGCTCCTCGGCCGGCTGGGCCAGCTCCCCGAGCAGGAGGAGGACGAGGGGGACCTGACACCGCTCGAACGGCGGGCCCGCGAGCTCGCCCGCCGCCGCGAGCAGATGCAGGAGCAGACGTCGGGGCAGGTCTTCGACATGCCGACGGCGGGACCGCGGGAGAGGGGCGCGCCCGAGCTGGCGGCCATGGCCGCCCGCCTCACCGGACGGGCCAAGCCCCGGTCGGCGCCTCGCACCGCCGAGCCGGCACCCTCGCCGGCGCCGCCCGCCCCGGCCTCGGCCAGGAAGGCGGGGGTGAAGAAGGCGGCGGTGAAGAAGGCGGCGGTGAAGGCGACCGCCAAGAAGGCGGCGGCGAAGAAGGTGGGCGCCAAGAAGGTGACCGCCAAGACGGTGGCGGCGAAGAAGGTGGGCGCCAAGAAGGCGACGGTGAAGAAAGCGGCGGTGAAGAAGGCGACCGTGAAGAAGGCGGCCAAGAAGGTGGGCGCAAGGGCGGCCACGAAGCGGCGCTGACCCGCGAGGCTCTGCCCCCGAGCCAACACCGCTTTCTTTGGAGCGTTAACGATCTGCGGCGGGGTCGGGGGCGACGACCGGGGACCCGTCGGCGTACAAGGGACGATGGTTGCGCCAGCGGCGGCGCACCTCCCGCGAGGCAATCGTCCGCACCTCGCGCAGCACGGCGGGGGCGGGATGGCCCCGGCCGAGCGCTCGCGCCGCGCCGCCGGCGAAACGGGTCGGAGTGAGCACGTCCGACGGCCGCACCCGGTGGTTGAAGACGTCGAGGGCCGGGCGCAGGCCGTCCGGCTCGGCCGCCATGCGCCGGAGCATCTCCACGAAGACCGCAGGGACGGGGCCGGCCGACCCGAGGTCCTGGGCGAACCAGTGCATCTCCCGGGCGTCCCGGTCGCGCCAGCGCCACCAGCGCGCCAGCGCCCGGTCGAGCCCGCTTCCCCACGCGTGGACGATCACCGACGCCAGGTGCTCCGACTGGCGGAGGGCGTCGGAGATCCCCTGGCCGGGCGTGGGGTCCTTGAAGTGGCCGGCGTCCCCCACCAGCACCCAGCCCGGCCCGGCCGACTCCCGGAACCACCCGCTGTACGACGCGGTGCCCCGGGGACGGTCCGCCCGCCGGGCTCCCGCGAGGAGCTCCGCCACCGACTCACACCGGGCGACGAGGGCGTCGAACGACGCCGGCACGTCGGCCAGGAACCCGTCGAGGCGGTCGAAGGAGGGCAGCACCGCCACCAGGTACAGCCCGCCGTCGGTAGGGCACGAGATCACCAGCTCGTCGGCCCACCGCAGGAACCGGATCGCCGCCCGGCGCTCCTCGACGGCACCGTCGTAGTACGCCCAGAACCCGAACCGCTCGTTGGGGGTGACGTTGTAGGTGCGGGCTCCCGCCAGGCGGGCCACCCTGGACGAGCGGCCGTCGGCGCCCACCACGAGCGGTGCCTCCAGCCGGACCTCCCCCGACGCCGTCTCGGCGACCACCCCGCCCACCCGACCGTCCCGGTCGACGAGCTGCGTGGCGCGCGTCGCCGTGCGCACGTGGGCCCCCGCCTCGGCCGCCGCCTCGACGAGCAGGGCGTCGAGGACGGGCCGGCGGACGCACAACCCGGGCCCCGGGTCGCCCGGCTCGGTCGGCCACGGCAGGCGGGCCCAGACATCCTCGACGCGCATGACCGCCTCGGCCAGCCACGGCGCCCCCGACGCGAGGAGCCCGTCGACGACGCCCAGCCGCCCGAGGACGGCGACGCCGCTCGCCTGGAAGATGTGGGTCGACAGGGTGTCGCTGGGGAAGGTCGCCTTGTCGATCAGGGCGACGGACAACCCCTGCCGGGCCAGGAAGGTGGCGAGGGGGGCGCCGGCGCAGCGTGCCCCCACGACGACCACGTCGTAGGCGTCACGGCCCATCGTCGCCACCGCGCCGTGAATCGCTCAGGAGCCGGCGGATCTCGGCGTCGGTGGTCGGCGAGAAGTCGGCGTACCACTGGCCCACCGCCTGGAACGTCGCCGGCATGCGCGCGCAGACGACCTCGTCGGCCACGTCCTCGAGCTCGCGACACGTGCGGCGGGCACCCACCGGCACGGCCACGACCACCCGGGCCGGCCCCATGGCGCGCACGGCCGAGACCGCCGCCCGCATGGTCGCCCCCGTGGCCAGGCCGTCGTCGACCACGATCACCACCCGGGCGGCGACCGCCGGCGGCTCGCGGTCGCCCCGGTAGAGCTCCTGGCGGCGCCGGAGCTCCGCCTCCTCCTCGCGCGTCACCTCGTCCACGACGTGGTCCGGGATTTCGAGCGACCCGACGACGGCGGGGTTCACCACCCGCACGCCGCCCGGCCCGATCGCCCCCATGGCCAGCTCGGTGTGTCCCGGGACCCCCAGCTTGCGCACGAGGAGCACGTCGAGGGGCGCGTCGAGGGAGGCCGCGACCTCGTGGGCGACCGGGACGCCGCCCCGCGGCAGGCCGAGGACGAGGACGTCGTCACGGCCGGCGTAGTGGGTCAGCTGCGACGCCAGCACCTGGCCGGCGTGGGTCCGGTCGCGGTAGGGGCGACCGCCCGGGAACGGCGCGGTCACGACCGGGCCTCGGCTAGGAGCGCGCCCGCACGAGGATCTTGCCGTCGTCGACCCGGACGTCGAAGGCGGGCTGCGGCCCGGTGGCGGGGCCGTGCACGACGGCACCGTCGGACAGACGGAACGTGCTGCCGTGCCAAGGACAGGTGACGCAGCCGCCTTCGAACGTGCCGTCGTGCAGCGGCCCCCCGGCGTGGCCGCAGACCTCGGCGATGGCGTGGATGGTGCCGCCCTCGTTCACCAGCAGGATGTCCATGTCCTCCGCCCGGACGACCCGCCGGTCGCCGGTGCCGAGGTCAGGGGCGTCGAGGACGGCCACCCAGTCCTCGGGGCCCTCGTGCCAGGCGTTGCGATCGACGTTGACCCCCTGGCGGTAGGACAGGTGACCGCCCAGGTACCCGCCGACGGTCGCCAAGGTGGCACCGAGGAAGCTCAGGGCCAGGCCGCGGCTGCGGTCGCCCTTCCGCCGGGCCATCCACGACAGGCCGTAGCACGCGATAGCGCCGGCGTTCGACAGGGCGTGGACGACCCCCAGCCGTTTGGGTGCCCCGAACAGGTCGGACCAGTCGGAGTACCCGGACAGAACGGTGGGCAGCGCGCTCGCCACGCCCACACCGATGAGGGTGTCGGCCGCCCCGTCGGTCGACTCGTTCCCGAACACGTCGAGCACGAACGCGCTGGTCCATGCGCCGATCGTGACGTCGGTCAGCAGCGGGTGGAGGGGATGTCCCATCCACGTCCCCGAGAGGGCGTCCTTGACGGGGCCGGGCTGGATCACCGCCGACGCCGCGCCGGACAGGGGCTCGGCGACCTTGTCCAGGCCCTCGGCCTTGGTGATCCGGTCGACGAGGTCCTCGACGAGCTGGGGGGCCATCGTGCTTCCTCCTCTCCCGAGCGGTCGCTATTCGGGCGGCACCACCGGCAGCGAGGACATGTCGGCAAGGGGGTACACGTCGAAGTGGGAGAAGTTGTAGACGGGCGCCTGGGCCAGCAGCATCTCCAGCTCGTCGTTCGACTCCACGTTGAAGATCCAGGCACCGCCGTGGTAGCCGACGATGTGGTAGCGGCCTATGACCTTTCCCTGCTCCTCGAGGGGCTTGGCGTAATCCGGCATGCGCAGGACTGTCTTCATCATCTCCGCCGAGATCCGGGAGATCTCCATCTTCCACACCACCAGGAACTTCATGGTCCTCCTCGGGTCGGGCGTCGAGCGCATGCCGGTGTCGGAGCCACGTTAGGTCCCGCGGAGAGCGGGTGCGCCCGAGCGATGTCGACGCATGCTGCGACGGCGTTCGGGGGAGGAACCCTCCCATGACGGACCCCCGCCTGGAAGACCACGTCGTCGGGCTGGAGCTCCAGCTCGTCGAACTGGTGGAGCAGCGGAACCGCGCCGAGGTACAGCAGCGGTTCGAGGACGTGCGCAAGCTGGACACCGACATCGCCGCCATCCAGCAGGAGCTCATGGTCACCGCCGAGGTCCTCAGCGCCGAGGAGCCGGTAGCCGACGAGGAGCCGCACGTCCTCGCGCCGACGGTCGACGAGGTCCTCGCCGCCCCGGCGCACTCCTTGCGCTGACCCACAGCCGCACCGGTCCCGCCGGACCCCGGCGAGGGGTTCCGGGGAGCACGCGGCCGTCAGGAGCGTGCTGATCGACTTTGGTCGGGCCTCCGGCCCGAAGCGCCGACCAGCGGCCACGCCACTTTCCTGCGCCGGTCGGCGCGATGGGAGAGCACGCTGCTAGGCGGCGGCGGGCTGGTCCGACGACGGGTCCAGCAGGTCGAGCACCGCCTCTTCGAGCCGCCCCTGCGTCAACAGGCTCCCCTCGCCGTCGCCCGGAGCCCGGGCGAGCACGTCGAGGGCGGCCACCATGGTGTCCCCCGCCAGGTAGCGGTCGACCACCCGGGGGTCGACGTAGGACGACCGGGCCACCGTCGGCGTGTTGCCAAGGTAGTGGGCCACCTCCTTGAGCGCCCGGGTGACGGCCCGCCTGCGGGCGCTGGCGGACCTTGCCTCGGTCGAGACGGCCAGCGCCATCGCGGCAAGGACGGTCGCGTTCCACGTGCGGAAGTCCTTGGCGGTGAAGTCCCCGCCGGTCGCCTCCTTCACGTAGGCGTTGATGTCGGTCGACCGGACGTCCACCCAGCGCCGGCCGTCGCGGTAGGCGAGCAGCTCGGGCTTGCCGCCGCGCCGGCCCTTGAGGGCCTCGATCACCGCATAGACCGCGGGATCGACGACCGACTGGATGCGGCGCTTCCCGCTCTTCGAGACGTAGTCGAACTGGACGGTGGCGTTGCCCAGAAGCTTCACGTGGCGGCGGTGGATGGTGGCCAGCCCGTAGGTCTGGTTCTCCTCGGCGTAGCCCTCGGTGCCGATGCGGAAGAAGCCGAGGTCGAGCAGCCGCGTGGCGCACGCCAGGACCCGCTCGCGCCTGAGGTCCTCGCCCGCCAGGTCGTCCGCCACCTTGCGCCGCAGGGCGGGAAGCGCCTGGGCGAACTGCAGCATGTGGTCGAACTTCTCCCGGTCGCGCCGCTGCCGCCAGGCGTCGTGGTAGCGGTACTGCTTGCGCCCCCGCGCGTCGATGCCCGTCGCCTGGATGTGGCCCCGCGGGTCGCAGCAGATCCACACGTCGGTCCACGCCGGCGGGATGGCCAGCGCCCGGATGCGGTCGAGGACCTCGACGTCGGTGATCCGCCGGCCGGTGGCGTCGACGTACGTGAAGCCGCGACCGGCCCGGCGCCGGCGTATCCCGGGCGCCGAGCAGTCGGCCCGTCGCAGTCGTGCGGTCACGTCGAGCTGGCTCCTTCGGTCGACGAGCCTCTGCCCAGCGCCCGCGGGGGCCAAACGAGCCGTGCACGCGCCCGCCTCCGGCGCGAGGCTGTCGCCGTCCGGCGAGAGAAGGCGGGTCCGCATGTCCGAGCGGTTGTCCAAGTGGGTACTCGGTTCGGCCGGGCTGAGCGTGGTCGCGTCCCTTCTGACCTGGGGCGTGCCCGCCGGCGCCACCTTCCCGGGACCGGTGAACGGGAGGATCGCCTGCTCCCGCCAGTACGGGGGCACCGGCACCGATGTCACCCGCATCGAGGTCGTCACCATGAACCCCGACGGCAGCGACGTCACCCGGCTCACCAACAACAACGTCCTCGACTTCGACCCCATCTGGTCGCCCGACGGGCGGGAGATCATCTTCGAGAGCTTCCGTGAGGGGAACGTCTCCGAGCTCTACCGGATGAACCGGGACGGCACCAACGTCGTCCGGCTGACGACCAACGGCGCCCCCGAGGACCGCCCCGGGAGCTACCACGCCGACGGCTCCCAGGTCGTGTTCCACTCGACCCGGGCCGGCAGCTTCGACGTCTTCAAGATGAACGCCGACGGGACCAACCAGGTGAACCTCACCAACAACCCGGCGTTCGAGTCACTCCCATACTGGTGGCCGGACGGCACGAGGATCCTCTTCACCAGCACCCGGGCGGGGAACTTCGACGTCTGGACGATGGACTCCTTCGGCGGCGACCAGACCCGGCTGACGACCCATCCCCTCACCGACGCCACCGGGAACGTGTCCCCGGACGGCACGAGGATCGCCTTCCACAGCACGCGGGACGACCCGGCGGGCCTGAGGTTCGAGGTCTACGTGATGAACGCCGACGGCACCAACCAGACGCGCCTCACGAACGCTCCAGGCGACGACTTCTTCCCCGTCTGGTCGCCCGACGGCACCAAGATCCTCTTCGACAGCCACCGCGACGGCGACCGTGAGGTCTACGTGATGAACGCCGACGGCACCAACCAGCAGCGCATCACGGTCAACCCCGGGTTCGACGGTCGCTGCGACTGGGAGCGCCCTTGCACGATCACCGGCAGCGGGGACATCGTCGGCACCGAGGGCGACGACGTGATCTGCGGGTCGGCCGGGGCCGACCGCATCGCCGGCCTGGGCGGAAACGACCAGATCCTGGGGCTGGGCGGCGAGGACCAGCTCTCGGGCGGACCGGGCGACGACAACCTCTTCGGAGGGCTCGGGAACGACAGCCTGACCGGGGGACGGGGCGTCGACTTCTCCTCCGGTGGCCCGGGCAACGACCGCATCGCGGCCGAGGCGAACGAGCGGGTCGACCGCGGCGGCGGCGCCGACCAGTGCGTGATCGGAGGCTCCACCGGCTGTCCACCGCCGCTGTCGTGAGAACCTGTTCATTACCCGGCGCGTAGGTGGTTATATAAGGGAAGCGTGTCGGGAGCGTGGCGGGCTCCCCAAGGGGAAGGGGTCGCCATGCGACGGACGAGGGTGGGCTGGAACGCGCTGGTGGTGGTGGTTCTTCTGGCGGGCGCCAGCGGCGCGGCAGGGGTCGCGCCGTCGGAGTCGGAGTCCCGGCTGGAGGACGACGGCGCGGTCAACTCGGGCAAGGAGACCCACTCCCACCACGCCCAGCACGGGGAGGACGAGGGCCATCTCCCGCCCGTGCAGCGCAACGTCGACCTGGTCGGCTTCACCGACCTCTTCGCCGGCCAGGAGCAGCCCGGGCGCATCGGCGACGTCTCGGCCAAGGGCAACTACGCCTACCTGACCCTCTACTACGAGCCCCAGTGCGACCGCGGCGGCATCCAGATCGTCGACATCGCGGATCCCGCCAAGCCCAAGGCGGCGGGGTACGTCCCCAGCCACATCGGCACCTTCGCCGGCGAGGGCTCCCAGGTCGTCTCCCTCGACACCAAGTCGTTCCAGGGCGACGTCCTCATCTACCAGAACGAGCACTGCCCCGACTCGGACAAGGTGGGCGTGGGCGGGGTGACGCTCGTCGACGTGACCGATCCCCTCCACCCCAAGAAGCTGGTCGAGGGGTTCGGCGACTTCTCGCTCAACGGCAAGAGCCAGACGCACTCCAACCAGGTGCACTCCGCCTTCGGCTGGGTGAACGACAAGACCGGTAGGGCCTACGTCGTGATGACCGACGACGAGGAGCCCACCGACACCGACATCATCGAGATCACCAACCCGAGCCGGCCCAGGTTTGTCGCCGAGTACGACTTCTCCGCGCAGTCCCGCCAGCCGCTCGGCGCCGTGCACGGCGACGCCGTGTTCATCCACGACGAGATCGTGAAGAAGATCGGCGACCGGTACGTGGGGCTGCTCTCCTACTGGGATGGCGGCTACATCCAGGTCGACCTCACCGACCCGGCCAACGCCAGGTACATCGGCGACACGGACTACCCGGCCGTCGACCCCGTCCTCCTCGAGGCGACGGGGACGGCGCTGTCACCGGAGGGCAACGGGCACGAGGCCGAGTTCACCAGGGACAACCGGTACTTCGTCGCCACCGACGAGGACTTCGACCCCTACCGGATGACCGCCACCATCGCCGACGGCCCGTACGCCGGTCACCGGTTCACCGCCATCCAGGGCGACCACGTCCCCCAGATCGACGCCGACACGTCGATGTCCGGCGGCACCCGGGCGGTGGGCCTCGCCTGCGACCCGGCGACGATCCCACCCGCCGACGCCGCCCACCCCGTCGCCGTCATCGAGCGAGGAGTGTGCAACTTCACTCCCAAAGTGCAGAACGTCGAGGCCGCCGGCTACAAGGGCGCCGTCGTGTTCAACCGCACGGGGGTGGACGGGTGCGAGACGCTCATCAGCATGATCGTGGAGGCGGGCATCCCCGCCGTGTTCGTATCCCGCACCGACGGCTTCCGCATTCTCGGCGCCCCCCTCGACGGCTACACGTGCTCCGAGGACGGGTCGGGAACGCCTGCCCCGCCGGTCGGCACCGCCGGCGCCACCCTCGACATCAAAGCGGTGTTCGACGGGTGGGGGTACATCCACCTGTTCGACGCCAGGACGTTCGCCGACATCGACCAGTTCGCCATCCCCGAGGCGCACGACCCCGCTTACGCCTCCGGCTTCGGCGACCTCTCGGTGCACGAGGTGGCCACCGATCCCGACGCCGACCTGGTGTACGTCTCGTACTACTCGGGTGGTTTCCGGGTCCTCGCCTACTCGAAGAAGGGCCAGCTGACCGAGGTCGGAGCGTTCATCGCCGGTCCCGGCATGAAGACGACGAGCGGGACGCCGGTCACCCAGGAGGGCAACAACTTCTGGGGAGTGGAGGTCCACAAGCACCCGAACGGGCAGAAGTACGTGCTCGCCTCAGACCGGGACTCGGGCGTCTGGATCTTCCAGCCGCGGCCCTGACGAGGGCCGCCGGCGCCAGGCGCCTCAGGTCCGGGGCCGCGAGGGCATGCCCTCAGTCGCCCGGGGCCTCGCCCATCTCCCGTAACGCCAGACCGAGGGCGGCCCGGAGACGGCGGGCGGTGGAGGGGGAGAGATGGCTGACGAGCCCGGCACCGGCACGGCCCGCCTCCTCGAGGGTGAGCTCGACGCGCAGGTCGTCGCAGGGCTCGCAGTCGTCGAGGAGCGCCACCGCCCACGCCAGCTGCGCGCGGTCGGGATCGTCGGCGGGGTGGTCGTCGAACCCGTGATCCGAGAGCTTCCTCATGGGCTCGGCGTCAGGTCGTGGGGCCGTCGCCCTCCTCGCCGCCCCCACGGGCGCCCGCCTCGCCGCCCGCCTCACCGTCGTCGAGCTTGCGGCCCTCGGAGTCGATCCACTCCAACTTGTCCGCCCGCTCGTCCTCCAGGACCTTGGCCGCCTGCTCCACGTCGCCCTTGTCGGCGGCGTGCACGGCGACGAGCACCCTTCCGGCGCGGAGGGACTCCTGGAAGGTGAGGTCCCAGTCGTCCTCCAGGCTCAGCCCGGCAACGCCGCCGACCATGCCGCCCACGCTCGCCCCCGCGACCGTCCCGCCGGCGGCGGCGGCCAGGAGGCCCATGCCGACCACGGGACCCACGCCCGGGATCACGAAGGCGGCGGCGCCGGCCAGCGCTCCCAGCGCGCCCCCGGCCGCCGCCCCGCCGATCGCCCTCTTGGCCACGTCGGCGGTGGCGTCGAGGTCGCGCAGGCGGGTGTCGGGGTCGGAGCGGGCTTCGTCGACCGCCTGGCCGAGCACCGAGATGTCCTCCGCCTCGATGCCGGCGCGGCCGAGGGCGTCGAGGGCCTTGCGCGCCGCGTCCATGTCAGGGAAGGTCGCCACAACGTTGTAGTCGGCGAGGTGCTTCATGACGGCCTCCTCGTGCGTCGGGTCAGGTCCGAAGGGAAACTACCTGGGCATCTCATCAGCTCCCCACCAGCCGATCCCTCCTGGGAGGTGCGCAGGTCGTTTCCGCTTCGACGTCAGATGGGTTGGGGATCGGGGATGGGCGGTGCGGGGTCGGGCCTCGGGGCCGGGCTGGGCTCGGGCGCCGGTCCCGGCGGCGGGTCGACAGGCGGGAAGGGATCCGGTGGGACGGGCGTCGGGAGGGCGAACGGGGGCTCGGTCACGTGGCGCTCCTGTGCAGCCAGGGAATGCCGGGGGGCAGTGACGCGCCTACCCGTGCCGCGGGGCAGCGAAACGACCGCTCGTCCCCCGGGCGCGACCGTAGTGCGCAAGAATGTCACCAGTGGCCGACTCGAGCGCCGACGAGGGTGACCCCAGCGACAGGACCCTTGCCGAGCTGGTCGCCGAGTTCGAGGCGGCCGGGTTCACCGGCCAGATGGCGGCCCGGCCCGGGGGCCGCATGCTCTGCTTCGCGTGCCGGACCGAGAGCGACGCAGCCCACGTGGCGCTCGTCGACCTGCTCCGCATCGAGGGGGCGTCGGACCCCGACGACATGCTCGCGGTGGCGGCCCTCGTGTGCCCGAACTGCGGGGCCAGGGCGACCGCCGTCCTCAGCTACGGGCCCGAGGCCACCGAGGACGACTCCGACGCCCTGAACCAGCTCCAGCGCACCAGCCACGGCTGACGCGCCCGGCGGGCCGACGCCGGCGCCGGGGGCGAGTTGTCTGGGACGATCAGTTCGCCCAAGCGCGCTCCCGGCGGGCGCCGGCGGGGCTCAGCCCGTCCCGGTGGTGAGGCTGCGGGCCGGCGTACGTTCCCGAGGCGCGGGCGATGGCAGCTCGACCCGAACCGACAGACCGCCGGCCGGCGGTGCCTCGGCGGTGACGGCGCCGCCGTGGGCCCGGGCGACCGCCCGCACGATCGACAGGCCCAGCCCGACGCCCCGCGCCGAGTCCACTCGGTCCTGGCCCCGGCGGCGGAACGGCTCGAACAGCCCCTCGACGTCCCCGGGCGGCACCACCGGCCCGCTGTTGCGCACCTCGACCGCGGCCCGTCCGGCGTCGACTCTGGTCGTGACCTCCACCCAGCCGCCCCGGTGGTTGTACCGCACGCCGTTCTGCACGAGGTTGGCGACGAGGCGCTCGAGGAGCACCGCGTTGCCCCGCACCGGCGCATGCCCGAGCACCCGCTCGATCCGCACCTCCCACCGCTCGGCCTCGGCGGCCAGCTGGTCGACCGCCCGCGCGGCCACTTGGGCCAGGTCGAGATCCTCGGTCCTCGCCAACCCCTGCTCGCTGCGGGCCAGGACGAGCAGGCTGTCGATGAGGTGCTCGCTGCGGTCGATGGCGTCGCTGACGCTCACCGCCATGGCCCGGAGCTCCTCCTTGGTGGCGTCTGGGTCGGCGAGGGCGACGTCGATCAGGGTGCGCTGCACCGCCAGCGGCGTCCGCAGCTCGTGCGACGCGTTGGCGACGAACCGGCGCTGGCTCTCGAACGCCCGCTGCAGGCGCTCGAGCATGTCGTCGAAGGTGTCGGCCAGCTCCTTGAGCTCGTCGCGCGGGCCCTGGAGATCGAGGCGCCGGTCGAGGTTGGCCTCCGAGAGCTGGCGAGCCGTCGCCGTCACGTGCTGCAGCGGGCGCAGCACCCGCCCGGCGATCAGCCAGCCGAGCCCCACCGAGGCCACCGCCATGAGCCCCAGAGCGAGCCCCGACTGCACCACCAGCTCGTGCAGGGCCTTGTCGCGGACCCGCTCCTGGAGGCGGTTGAACACGTCGGCCGGGTCCTCGGCGAAGGGGTTGGGGGCGACGAACACCTCGTTGCCCAACGGGTTCTCGACGACCCGGGTCCCCGGCTCGGCGAGGCGTACCTGCACCGGCTGGATCTGTTCGTCCAGGCCCCGGCGCACCAGCGCGTAGTTCACGGCCAGGAGCACGGCGCCGGCGGCGAGGAAGAGCCCGCCGTAGAGCAGCGTGAGGCGCAGGCGGATGGTCGGGCGGAAGCGCACGCTCACACGGTCACATCCGGTAACCAGCCCCGGGCACCGTCTCGATGAGCGGGGGACGGCCGAGCTTCTTGCGCAGCTTCATCACCGTCACCCGCACGGCGTTGGTGAACGGGTCGGCGTGCTCGTCCCATGCCTTCTCCAACAGCTCCTCCGCGCTCACCACCCGCCCGTCGGCGGCAAGGAGGATCTCGAGCACGGCCAGCTCCTTGTTGGTCAGCCTGAGGAACTGGCCGTCCCGGCTGGCGACCCGCCGGGCGGGGTCGACGATGACCCCGCGGCGCGAGAGCACGGGCGGCAGCGCCGGTGCCGCCCGGCGCCCGAGGGCACGGATCCGCGCGACCAGCTCGGCGAAGGCGAAGGGCTTGGGCAGGTAGTCGTCGGCACCGAGGCTGAGCCCGTCGACCCGGTCGTCGATGCCGGCGGAGGCGGTGAGCATCAGCACACGCGGCGACGCCGGGTCGGCCACCAGCGAGCGGCATACGTCGTCGCCGTGCACCGTCGGCAGGTCGCGGTCGAGCACGACCACGTCGTAGCCGTTCACCGCCAGGCGGTCGACGGCCTCGGCGCCGTCGTTCACGACGTCGACGGCCATCCCCTCACGCCGCAGGCCCCGCCCGATGGCGTCGGCCAGGACCTGCTCGTCTTCGGCAACCAGGACCCGCAATGCGACCTCCGACAGTACCGACGGCTCCCCTCGATCGTCGCGCCGTCCGCATAACCACCACATAAACCTGTCGGGGACATCCCTGCGAGCAAAGGTGCCGGTAACGGCATCGCAGCGGGTCGAGAACGGCAAGCGACACGGTCCGGCTCACAGACTGGTCACGGAACGGGCGTTGCCGACCAGGGCGGCGACCGCCTTCGCCGCGGCCGGCCCTGCCTCGGGCATGAGATGCCCATACACGTCGAAGCTGAAGGCCACCGCGCTGCGACGAGGGTGTCAAAGCGCTTTGCCACCTGCTCGGGGGAAGCGGTGGCGGCGACCTGCGGTGTCCCCCTCACGGTGAGCACGGTGCGCCGACATCGACGCCCGGACAGGCTCGTGCCGAGGTGCTCGACCGGTCTGCGATGACGTGTCATTCGATTCGCCGGTAGAACGCCACCCCGCGAACGGTCTGCGTGTGCACGTACCCACCGCGGATGACGGCGGCAAGCGGCGACTCTGTGAGCGGATAGTGGCGAGCGTTGCGGATGGTGCTGAGGCTCGTGTCGACGACCACGTCGGGGCGGTTCGCCGCGAAGTCCGAGAAGAGCATCTTCCACGCGCCAGGGATGCCGTCTTCCGCTCGCCCGCCTCCGGGGCGGCGCCCGCCGGTGTTCCCCGTCAGGAAGCCGGTGTGCACGAAACGGGTGCCCGGCAGGCGGCCGCCTGCCCAGTAGAGCTCCGGGTAGGTGCCCCAGACGAAGATGGTGTCGTCGGTGTCGGTCGTGGCCCGGACGATCGCGGCAACCTCTCTGTAGTTGGCGACGTTGCGCGTGCCGAACGGCAGGAAGGCGGCGGCGACAAGCGCCACTGCGGGTACGACAGCCAGCGTCGCCAGCGAGCGCCACCGACGTCTCGCCTCGGCGACGATCGGCGCGGCAGCGAGCGCCAGTGGCGGTAGGAGTTGCAGGTAGTAGTGGCCGTAGAAGCGGAGCCCGGCGGCGACGCCGACCGCCGCGCCGGCGATCCACAGCCACAGGTCCGTGGTCAACTTCCCGCGGCGTGCCGCCTGCGCAGCCGACAGCACGAGGACGCCGTTGAACGCAATGAACGCGCTCGTCATGCCCAGCCCTCGCAAGAGGGCGTGGTCGAGGGAATCGCCGACGCGGAGGTAGCCGGCGTTCCCCGTGACGTTCCACAGGAGAAACTCCGACGGCCCCAACGCGGCCGCCGTCCCTACCACGGGCACCACCGCCGCCACCGCGGCCCTGGCCACTGCCCGCCAGCCACCCGCACGCACCAGCAGGTACCACATGGGCAAGGCCGCCGTGACGGCCGTCTGCTTGGTAAGGCAGGCGAGGGCCAGCCACAACCCGGCCTGGACTGCCTTGCCGCGTCCGGCGGACACGAACGCGGCGGTCATCGGCATCAGCATGAAGCCTTCGAAGCCGGCCGCTTGGACGTCGGAGGGGAAGAAGCTGACCGTCGCCAGCAGGAACAGCACCGCACACCAGGTGCCGGAAGCGGGATCGTCGTGGCGGCGCCTCGCCTCGCTGGCCAGCAGGGCGGCGGTGACGGCCAGGGCCAGGGCTGCGACTGCTCGCACCGGCCTGAGATCACCGTCGCCAGTGAGGCCGAAGACGCCGGCGTAGACGTACGGCACCACCGGAGGCTTGCGGTCGGCCGTCTCGCGGTAGAGCTCGGCTCCGGCGTTCATTGCCCTCGCCACCGTCGCCACGGTCGCCTCGTCGGCGTCGAACAGCGGGCGGACGAGCCCCGGTAGGTGCAGCGCCAGCGACACCAGTGCGCAGAGGGCCAGCAGCCGGAGCCCGCCGCGCCAGGCTTCGGTCGTCTGGAGCCCGCGGGCACGCGATGGCGTGAGCGTCACGGCGGCGCCGACGACGGGCTCGCCTGGCCCAGGACGATGTATGCCGGCCACACGATCGCCGCCACCCCGCCGCCCACCTGGAGGCCGGAGTCGTTGAGCGCAGACCCGAGAACTGCCAGGCTGAGGATCCCCCAGGTCCCCGCTCGCAGGCCAGGCCGTCCGGTGAGCCGGGGCCGGGCGAGGAGGAGCGTCAACGACCCGATCCACAGGACGTTGGTCAGAGGCGCGTTGAGCGTCGCCAGGGCGCGCGAGCCCTTGCGGGCTATGACTCCTGCGGCGTCGTCGTTTCCGGTGAGAGCACGCCCCAGGTGGGTCCGGCTCCGCTCCGGCCGCATGACGTCGACCACGGCGAAGCCCACGACCGCGACGCAGGCGACGGCCACGACCGCGGCCAAACGGCGGAACGTCAGACCACCGGCGTCCCAGCCCAGCACGAACACGCCGAAGGCACACACGGCGACGACAACGCCCCCGGCGTCGGCTCCGAACCACGGAGCGCCGATGACGGCCGCACCGGCAAGGAAGATGGCGAGCACCCAAGGGCGTGCCCCGGCGCCCCAGCGATCCCGGGCGAAGGCGGCGCCCACGAGCAGCGACGCCGACAGGAACGCGAAGCCCACGTTCCCCAGACCGAAGTACCTCCCGCCTCGAACAGGCGAGTTCCCGAACGGGGCGTCGATCTGCAGCGGTCCACCGAAAAGGTTGTCCAGGGCGATGATCGCCCCGGTCGCAGCGACGACGAAGGCGATGGCGGCGGACGAGTCATCGCGGGCGATGGTCGACGCCAGCGTGCCCAGCGCCATGGCGATGACACCACCGGTGACCACCGCTCCTAGGAACCCCCACCGCCACCATGGAGCGGCCATCGCGACGAAGCTGGCGGGCGGCACCGAGAGGACGGCGAGGGTCGCCGACCGACGAAGGCGAGGGGCGGTGAGAACCACCACGGCGGCGATCGCATGGAGGCCGACGAACAGCCACACGAGCGGCGTCCTCACTCGGTCGGCCACCGACGCCCGGCGGTCCCTCTCGATCAGCCCGCTGACGGCGGCGTCGCCCGACCGCTCGACCGTGAAGCCGGCCATGGGTTTCGGTGCCGGGATCCCCAGCGCGGCGAGGAAGGTCGGCGCGACGTCCGGAAGGGTGACCAGCCGTGGCTGATGAGTCGACGGCGACGTCAGCCCGTTGGCCCCGAAACCGCACCCGGGACTCGTCGCGAACACCCCGAGGTGCTCGAGATCAGGCGTAGACACACTCGCCACCACCACGCAGCGCGCGCCGCTGCCGGCCTCCAGGACGGCGGCGAGCTCCTCGCCTGGGACGGCGACGATCACCGCGTTGGCACCGTCGGCGAGCACGCCCGGCACCGCCTCGGCTCCGCCTGCCACTCCCTTGGGAACGACCCCGTCGGTGTCCGCCGCGGCCGCGGCCGCCCGCCGGTCGTTCGTGACGAGGACCCAGGTCTTGGCCGACCGTCGCAACGCCGTTCCCAACGCCCCCAGCTCCCCGCCGTAGTGCAGGCGGCGATCATGGCCTCGCAGCCGCGGCCAAGCTGCGAGCCGCCAACTGCCATCCGGGTGTTCGACGACGGGGCCGATCCCGTCGGGAGGAGCGCCCGAGCGCGCCCCCTTGGCCACGGTCAAGTACCCATCGGCCGCATCGCTCTCGGCGGGCGCGGCTCGAACCGAGAGGCTTGCCTTGGCGAACGTCGCGAGCGCCGGCGGCGCGTCGCGCCACATCAGGTCCGGCACGAGCACCAGCAGGGCCGTGCGCTCTCCCGCCATGGCCGCTGCTCGCGGAGGCGCGAGAAGCCCGTGGGCGCAAAGCGCCCCCAGTGTCAGAACCAGGAGAAGCGCTCGCCTGGCGGTCGTCACCGTGGTCGCTCACGCGGCGAGCGGCGAGAACCGCCCGGGCGCCATGGCCCGACACTATCCATCGCCGTTGTGGCCGTCGGGCCAAGTGCTCGTGTCGAGGCATCGCCGGGTGCCGTCCTACCGCCGGTCGCGGCTCACCCGGGCGCGGCCGCGACGTCGTCACCGACCGCGCTCTCGTGCGGGTGATTTGCCGACGCCCGTCCCGTCGAGTCGTGACCGAGCATTCTCGATCGCCCGCGTCGGGGGCCGTCGATGCTCAGCGCGTGTCATCGCCAGTCGGCGCGGACGAACAGGTGCCAGCCGAGCCACAACCATCCGGCCAGCAACGCCGCCCGCACGGGCCAACGCCGGAGCACGACGTCGAGTGCGTCACCGAAGGTGGCGAGGCGTCGCGACCTTCTCGCCGCGAGCTCGAGGCCGACCGAACAGGCGGCGAGGACGCCGTATCCGACCAGCGTCAGCAGGCGGGTCATCGCCGGGCCAGGCGGATGGTGGCCAGGAGCCACAGCACGAAGGCCGCCGCCCGCGCCGGGTGCGAGTCGAGCAGCGCGTTTGCCAGGGAGCTGAGGGTGGGATGCTCGTGTCGCGGCTGCTGCAGGTACGCCGCCGCTTGCCAGAGCGCTGCCGCGGCTGCCAGCACCACCCAGAGACCCCACCCGGCGACGCGCGCCGGCGGGTGCCGCGGCCGTCGCCGGCGCGCCGCCGCACCGGCGACCACGGCGGCCGTGCCCGCGGCGAGAACGGCCGCCGTGGCCATCCCCGAGAAGGGCGGCAGAGACACGGCCCACCAGCCGTAGCCGGCGACGATGAGGGCACCACCCGCCCGGGCGACCAGCGAGCGGGCTCGGGTAGCGGCGCCGGCGGGGGTTCCGTCGCCACGAGAGGCTTCATGCTGTACCGGATCCTCGCCGACGCCGTCGTGGTGGTGCACCTCGGCTTCATCATGCCCATCGCCGGCGGAGCGCTGCCGCGCGACGGTGCGCCGCGCTTCGGTGGGGCTCTCACCCGTTCTCGAATCACAGGTGAGGAAGACGCGGTCCTGCACGCCGGGCCTCGACACTGACGTCCACAGCGTCCTTGCCGAATGGGACGGGTGGCGCGGCTGGTACCTGCACCCCCGCTCCTGACCGGTCACGTTCTCGGACGTGTCGGGGGACCCGGTGCTCGCTCTCCCAGACGCCCGGCGTCTTCGCCATCCGCCTGGTCACCCGCTCGTCACGGATTCTCGACAACGAGGCTGGAGCGGCCAACACGACGCCGAAGCCTAGGGCGCAAGCCCCAGGTCACTGCCGTCTAGCGGACTCCGAAGCACCCGCCCGGACCGACCCCGCATAACCACTACGTAAACGCCGGCGGTTACCGCCGCGATACGCGCGATTTCGTACAACCGGCCTCGGCGATGGCAACGACCGTGTGCCCGCCAGGAGGACACAGGAAGCGATGGATCATCGACGCGAGGACGTCCATGCTCGCCCGGCGCGCAGGCGCCGGGCGTGGCTGCCCGGGCCGGTGCTGGTCTTGCTCGCCGTGGTGCTGGCCGCTTGCGGCGGCTCGTCCGGCGAGGGGGCGGAGGTCGCCAGCGCGACGGACGGCGACAAGGTCACCAGCACCACCAAGAAGACCGACCCCCGCCAGGCCCACCTCGACTTCGCCCGGTGCATGCGCGAGCACGGCGTGGACATGCCGGACCCCACCTTCGACGACGACGGGAACGTGCAGCTCGAGGTCCGCGAGGGCGGCGGCGAGGTGGAGCAGGCGGGCGAGGTCGACGGCACGTTCCGCGACGCCGAGAAGGCGTGCCGCCACCACCTTGCCGGAGTGATGGGCGACGGCCCCGACGGCAAGCCCGACGCCGAGATGCAGGACAAGGCCCTGAGGTTCGCTCGGTGCATGCGTGAGAACGGGGTCACCAACTTCCCCGATCCCGACTTCTCCGAGAACGGGATGGTGCGCATCGGCGGCGACGGCATCGACCCCTCCTCCCCGACGACCCGAGAAGCGCACAAGAGGTGCCAGTCGATCCTCGGGCCCCCACCCAGCGGCGACTCCGCCGGTGCCGGCGCCGCCCCGATCGGAGGTGAGGGTTGAAGCCCGGCCTGCGGGCGCGGGAGGTCCTCCCGTCCCTCGACGGGGAGCCGCCGGCGCCCGCCCGGGGCCGGCGCGGGCGCCGGTGGCGCCGGGGCATCGCCGCCACGGCCGCGGTGGCGGTGGGCGGCGGCGCCCTGGCCTGGGCCGGCGGCTCGGGGGAGGGCTCCTCCGGCTCGGCCGGCAACGCCAAGGCCACGGCGACCGCCAAGATCACCCGCACCGACCTCACCTCGCGGACCGAGGTGGACGGCACGCTGGGCTACGACGGGAGGTACGACGTCGGCGGCCAGCTCCACGGGACGATCACCGCCCTTCCCGCCGAAGGCAGCGTGATCGAGCGGGGGCAGGCCCTGTACCGGGTCGACAACCGGCCCGTCAGCCTCCTCTACGGCGACGTGCCGGCGTGGCGCCGGCTGGCCCAGGGCACGGGCGACGGGCCCGACGTCCGCCAGCTCGAGCAGAACCTGGTGGCCATGGGCTTCGCCACCGAGCAGGAGCTGACGGTGGACGACAGGTTCACCTCGGCCACCGCGGCTGCGGTGCGGCGCTGGCAGAAGGCGCTCGGCGTAGAGCAGACCGGTTCGGTCGAGCAGGGCGAGGTCGTCTTCCTGCCCGGGCCCGTGCGGGTGGGCGAGCTGAAGGCGCAGAAGGGCGCGCCGGCGGGGCAGGGTGTCGTCTTCACCGCGACCAGCACGTCCCGCGTGGTGTCGGTCGACCTCGACGCGTCGAAGCAGTCGCTGGCCAAGGTGGGCGACAAGGTCGAGGTCGAGCTCCCCGACGGCCGCACCACCACCGGCACGATCTCGTCGGTGGGGGCGGCGGCCCGGACCAAGGGTGAGGGCCAGGACGCCAAGCAGGTCGTCAGCGTGACGGTCACCCTCGACGACCCCGCCGCCACCGGCAGCACCGACCAGGCGCCCGTCCGGGTGGGGCTCGTCAGCGACTCCCGCAGGGGCGTGTTGGCCGTCCCGGTGAACGCCCTCCTGGCCCTGGCCGAGGGCGGCTACGGCGTGCGGGTGGTCGACGCAGGTGGCAGCCGCATCGTCGCCGTCAAGACCGGCCTGTTCGCCAAGGGCCTGGTCGAGGTGGAGGGCGAGGACCTGGCCGAGGGCATGGACGTCGAGGTGCCGGCGGCATGAGCGAGCACCGAAGCGGAGCGGAGGAGCGCAGCTCACCGGTGAGAGGAGGCGAGCACCGAAGCGGAGCGGAGGAGCGCAGCTCACCGGTGAGAGGAGCCGAGCACCGAAGCGGAGCGGAGGAGCGCAGCTCCCGAAGACGGAGCACGCTCGTCGAGCTGCGGGACGTCGTGAAGCGGTACCCGGGAACACCACCCCTGGAGGTGCTCCGGGGCGTCAACCTCGACGTGGAGGAAGGGGAGCTCGTGGCGGTCGTCGGCCCGTCGGGGTCGGGGAAGTCGACGCTGCTCCATCTCATGGGCACCCTCGACCGGCCGTCCGAGGGCACCGTGCGCGTCGCGGGCCATGACGTCGCCGGCATGTCCGACCGGGCGCTGTCGGCCCTGCGGGCCCGGTCCGTGGGCTTCGTCTTCCAGCAGTTCTTCCTGCTCGACGGGATGACCGCCCTGGAGAACGTGGCCACCGGGCTCCTCTACCACGGCATCCGGCCGGTCGAGCGCCGCCGGCGGGCGGTGGAGGCGCTCGAGCGGGTGGGGCTCTGCCACCGGCTGACCCACCGTCCCAACGAGCTCTCCGGCGGCGAGCGGCAGCGGGTGGCGATCGCCCGGGCGGTGATCGCCACCCCCGCCCTCGTGCTGGCCGACGAGCCCACCGGGAATCTCGACACCCACTCGAGCGCAGAGGTGTTCGCCGTCCTGCGGGAGCTCAACGCCCGGGGCACGACCGTCGTGGTCATCACCCACGACCGGGACCTGGCCGCATCACTCCCCCGCCGGGTCGAGATGGTCGACGGCGAGATCCGCCAGGTGGTGCGGGCATGACCGCCGTCACCCTTGCGCCGGGCCGGCTCGCGCCGGGCGACGTGCTTCGTGTCGGAAGCCTCGGCCTGCGCACCCGCCGTCTACGCGCCGGCCTCTCCGCCCTCGGGATCGCCATCGGGATCGCCTCGATGGTCTCGGTGCTCGGCATCTCCGCGTCGAGCAAGGCCGACCTGCTGGCCGAGCTCGACCGGCTGGGCACCAACCTCCTGACGGTGACGCCCGGCCAGACGCTGTTCGGCGAGGACGCCTCCCTCCCCAAGGAGGCGGTGGGCATGATCGGCCGGATCGGGCCGGTGCGGTCGGTGAGCGCGACAGGGGCGGTCGACGCCAGCGTGCGGCGCACCGACCTGATCTCCAAGACGGAGACCGGCGCCATCGCGGTCAAGGCGGCCCGCACCGACCTGCTGGAGGTGCTGGGGGCCACGGTTCGGAGCGGCACCTACCTCAACGCCGCCACCGAGCGCTACCCGGCGGTGGTGCTGGGGTCGGTCGCCGCCAGCCGCCTCGGCATCGAGCGGGCCGACCCGGGCACGCTCGTACGCATCGGCGACCACTGGTTCACCGTCGTCGGCATCCTCGACCCGGTGCCGCTGGCGCCCGAGATCGACCGCTCGGTGCTGGTCGGCTTCCCGGTGGCGGAGTCCCTGCTCGGCTTCGACGGGCACCCCAGCACGATCTACGAGCGCTCCGACGACGACGCCGTCGAGGCGGTCCGGGCGGTGATCCCGGCGACCGCGAACCCCGAGAACCCCGAGGAGGTACGGGTGAGCCGGCCGTCCGACGCCCTGGCCGCCCGGGCCGCGACCGACAACGCCTTCAACGCCCTGTTCCTCGGGCTGGGGGGCGTGGCCCTGTTGGTGGGCGGCGTCGGAATCGCCAACGTCATGGTGATCTCGGTGCTCGAGCGCCGCTCGGAGATCGGCCTGCGGCGGGCGCTGGGCGCCACGCGGGGCCAGGT
>DATAAF010000079.1:0-22570 GCA_036260255.1 Acidimicrobiales bacterium
CGGGACTGGGCGGTCGAGCGCATGCCGGCGATCGACCGGGCCCTGCTGCGCATGGGCGTCTTCGAGCTGCTCCACCGCCCCGACGTCCCCACCGGCGTCGTCCTCTCCGAGGCCGTCGAGCTGGCCGCCCGCTACTCCACCGAGGACTCCGGCCGGTTCGTCAACGGCGTCCTCGCCCGCATCGCCGAGGAGGTCCGCCCGTCGGGCTGACCTCTGCCGCCGATCAGGTGAGCAGCTCCAACACTGGGAAGGCGACGGCCAGGGCGATCGCGCCCGCCACCAGGAGCCAGTTCATCCGATCCTCGCAGACCCGTCGACGGAGCTCACCGGGATGCTCCCAATCCCGACTCCGGAACCCCCCGGGGTACCCACGTTTCCCCTCGACGCCCCACTTCCAGAGCTCGATCGAGTACACGGTCGCTCGTTCCGTGAGGTGGGAGAACCGAAGGGAGGAGAACACCGCAGCGCCGAGGAACAGGTACGCGGCAAACGCCAGGAGGTACGGTGCCCGATCATTGGCCGCGTTCCGAGCCGCGGTGGTGATCGGTCCGGGGCCAACGGTTGCGCCGGTGGCCGCCGGCGCAGCGACCGTCGTCGAAGTCGACGACGAGCTCGACGAAGTCTTGTCGTCGGCGGCGCTGTAGTACGCGGCGAACGACGCCAGGGCGACCGTGATCAGGAAGGACGCCAGCGCCGAGCGGACGCTGCTGTAGTGGAGGATGTAGGCGTTGGCACTCTCGTACTCAAGCTTGAACTGATCCTCCGGCGTCAGGAACACCGCCGCCGGCTCGCGTCCCTGCGGCACGCAACAACGCTATCGACACCATGCCCGGGTTGCCGACGCCGCCGCGCTAGGCTCCGTGGTGCCGTTAACGCCGGTCCGGTGAGGCCGGCACGGACCGAGGAGCCGGGTTGGCCGAACGAGAGCGCGCTGCGACGCCCCCGCACGGGGGCGTTTTTCTCGCCCGCTCGCAGGTCATGACCGCCGACGACATGCGGCGGGCCCTCACCCGCATCGCCCACGAGGTGGTGGAGCGCAACCACGGCCTCGACGGCGTGGTGGTGGTCGGGCTGCAGACGGGCGGGGTCAAGCTGGCCGTGCGCCTGGCCGAGGCGCTGGCCCGGGTGGAGGGCGTCGAGGTCCCAGTGGGCACCCTCGACGTGGCCCTCTACCGCGACGACATCGGGTTGCGCCCGGTGATGCCCGAGGCCGTCACCGACATCCCCTTCGACCTGACCGGCAAGGTCGTCGTCCTGGTCGACGACGTCCTCTTCACCGGGCGAACCGTGCGGGCCGCCCTCGACGCCCTCAACGACTACGGGCGTCCCCGGGCCGTGCAGCTGGCGGTCATGGTCGACCGGGGCCACCGGGAGCTGCCCATCCGGCCCGATTACGTGGGCAAGAACCTTCCCACCGGCCGGGACGAGATGGTCGACGTCCGCGACGACGGCGTCGACCTCGGCGTCGTCGTCCCGCCGGCGAGGACAGGGACACCATGAGCCGCCACCTCCTCTCGGTGGCCGACCTGGGCCTCGACGGCGTGGAGGAGGTCATGGCCCTCACCGACTCGTTCGTCGAGGTCAGCGGGCGGGCCATCCCCAAGGTCCCCACGCTCCGGGGGCGCACGATCGTGTCCCTGTTCTACGAGGACTCCACCCGCACCCGGCTCTCCTTCGAGGCGGCGGCCAAGCGCCTGTCCGCCGACACCATGAACTTCTCGGTGGCCAACTCCTCGGTGAAGAAGGGCGAGTCCATCCGCGACACGGTCCAGACCATCGACGCCATGGGGGTCGACGCCCTCGTCGTCCGCCACTCCTCGGCGGGCGTGCCGTGGCAGGTCGCCTCGTGGGTCGACGCCTCGGTGATCAACGCGGGCGACGGTTGGCACGAGCACCCCACCCAGGCCCTGCTCGACTGCTACACCATCCGCAGCCGCACCGGGACGCTCGACGGCCTGCGGATCGCGGTGGTGGGCGACGTCAAGCACTCGCGGGTGGCCCGCTCCAACGTGTGGGCGTTCACCATGCTCGGCGCCGAGGTCACCCTCGTCGCCCCTCCCACCCTCCTCCCGCCCAGCCTCGACGGCTGGCCCGTCTCGGTGAGCCACGACCTCGACGCCGTTCTCCCCAAGTGCGACGTCGTCTACCTGCTGCGAATGCAGTCCGAGCGGCAGACCGAGGCGCTCCTGCCGTCGCTGCGGGAGTACACGGCGCGCTACGGCCTCACCCGGTCGCGGGCCGACCTGCTCCCCGACGACGCCCTGGTCATGCACCCGGGGCCCATGAACCGGGGCGTCGAGATCGCCGCCGACGTGGCCGAGCTGCCGTGCTCGCTCATCACCCGCCAGGTGGCCAACGGCGTGGCCGTCCGCATGGCCGTGCTCTTCCTGCTGCTGGGGGCCCTTCCCCGTGAGTGAGCGCACCCTGGTCATCCGCGGCGGACAGGTTGTCGACGCCACCGGCTCGCGCCTTGCCGACGTGCTGGTGGTCGACGGGCGGGTGGCGGTGGTAGGGGACGACGTCGCCGCCCCGGCCGGCACCCGGGTGCTCGACGCCCGGGGCTGCGTGGTCGCGCCGGGCCTGGTCGACCTCCACACCCACCTCCGCCAGCCCGGCAAGGAGGAGGCGGAGACCGTCGAGACCGGCGCCCGCGCCGCCGCCCTGGGCGGGTTCACCGCCGTCGTGGCCATGCCCAACACCGACCCGCCGCTGGACTGCGCCGGCGCCGTCCGGGAGGTCCTCGACCTGGGCACCAGCGCTCCCTGCGACGTCCGGGTCGGCGGCGCCATCACCAAGGGCCGCCGCGGCCAGGCGCTGGCGCCGCTCGCCGAGATGGCCGACCTCGGCGTGCGCCTGTTCTCCGACGACGGCTCGGGGGTGCAGGACGCCCGCCTCATGCGCCGGGCCCTCGAGTACGCCTCCGCCCTTGGGGTCACCCTCGCCCAGCACTGCGAGGACCTCGACCTGGCCGCCGGCGGCCACATGCACGAAGGCGAGTGGTCGAGCCGCCTGGGCATCCCGGGGATCCCGGCCGAGGCCGAGGAGCTCATGGTCGGCCGGGACATCGCCCTGGCCCGCCTCACCGCGCGCCTCGGCGCCCGCGTCCACTTCCAGCACCTCTCCACCGCGGGCTCCGTCGCCCTGGTGCGGGCCGCCCGGGCCGAGGGCCTTCCTGTCACCGCCGAGGCCGCCCCGCACCACTTCACCCTCACCGACGCGGCGGTGGCCTCCTACGACCCCGTGTTCAAGGTGAACCCGCCGCTGCGGCCGCAGCCCGACGTCGACGCGGTGAAGGCGGGGCTGGCCGACGGCACCCTCGACGCGGTGGCCACCGACCACGCCCCCCACGCCCCCGAGGACAAGGAGCTGCCGTTCGACCAGGCTCCTCCCGGGATGCTCGGCCTGCAGACCGCCCTGGCCCTCGCCCTCGACGAGCTCGACCTGCCGATCCAGGACGTCCTCGCCCTGCTGTCGTGGCGGCCCGCCCGCATCGCGGGGCTGGACGGCACCCACGGAGGGCCGGTGGCCGAGGGACGGCCGGCCAACCTGTGCGTGATCGACCCCGCGGCCGCGTGGGTGGTCGAGCCCGAGCGGCTGGCCAGCCGCAGCCGCAACACGCCCTACGCCGGCCGCAAGCTCAACGGCCAGGTCCGCCATACCGTCCTCGCCGGCGAGCCGGTGGTGGTCGACGGGGTGGCGCAGCGGTGACCGATGGGACGCCCGCAGGGCTTGTTCCGTCGGAGCAGGGCAGCGCGTCGGAGGCGCACCATGCCTTCGGGGGGGATCCGGGGGGCCGAGCCCCCCGGAGGAGAGAGGCGAAGCTGGTGCTGGCCGACGGCACCGTCTTCGAGGGGCAGGCCGCCGGCGCCGAGCCGCCCGGCGGCGTCGCCACCGGCGAGGTCGTCTTCAACACCGTCCTCAGCGGCTACCAGGAGGTGCTCACCGACCCGTCCTACGCCGGGCAGGTGATCGCCTTCACCTACCCCCACATCGGCAACTACGGCGTCGCCCCCGAGGACGCCGAGAGCCGCCGGCCCCACTGCCGAGGCGTCATCGTGCGGGACCTGGCCCGGCGGCCGTCGAGCTGGCGGGCCAGCGGCGACGTGGAGACGTGGCTCGTGCGCCACGGCGTGCCCGCCCTGACCGGCGTGGACACGCGCCGTCTCACCCGCCACATCCGTGAGTCGGGGGCCATGCCCTGTGCCTTCGGCACGGCCGACGAGGCGACGCTGAAGGCGGCCGCCCAGGAGGAGCCGGGCACCGAGGGCATCGACCTGGTGGCCACCGTCACCGCCGCCGAGCCGTGGTCGGCGGGGCAGGGACCGCTGCGGGTGGTCGCCTACGACTTCGGCATCAAGACGAGCATCCTGCGGCTCCTGGGCGAGATCGCCACCGTCGAGGTCGTCCCCGCTTCGACGCCGGCGGACGAGGTGCTGGTCCGCCACCCCGACGGCGTCTTCCTCTCCAACGGCCCCGGCGACCCCGCCGCCGTCGGGTACGCCAGCGACGCCATCGCCGAGCTCCTCGGGGAAGTGCCCGTCTTCGGCATCTGCCTCGGCCACCAGCTTCTCGCCACCGCCTTGGGCGGCAAGACCCACAAGCTGGCGTTCGGCCACCACGGCGGCAACCACCCGGTGCGACGGGTGGCCACCGGTGCCATCGAGATCACCAGCCAGAACCACAACTACGCGGTCACCGAGAGCACCGTGCCCAACACCGACGTGACCCACGTCAACCTCAACGACGGCGTGATCGAGGGCCTGCGCTGCCACGACGTGCCCGCCTTCAGCGTCCAGTACCACCCCGAGGCCGGCCCCGGCCCCCACGACGCCAGGTACCTGTTCGCCGAGTTCCGCACGCTCATGGAAGAGGCCCGTCGCTGATGCCCAAGCGCGAGGACATCGAGTCGATCCTCATCATCGGTTCGGGCCCGATCGTCATCGGCCAGGCGTGCGAGTTCGACTACTCCGGGACCCAGGCGTGCCGGGTGCTGCGGGCCGAGGGCTACCGGGTCGTCCTCGTCAACTCGAACCCGGCGACGATCATGACCGACCCGGGGTTCGCCGACCGCACCTACGTCGAGCCCCTCGATCCCGACGTGGTCGCCGCGGTGGTCGAGCGGGAGCGACCCGACGCGGTGCTGCCCACCCTCGGCGGCCAGACCGGCCTGAACATCGGCCTGGCCCTGGCCGACCGGGGCGTGCTCGACGAGCTGGGCGTGGAGCTCATCGGTGCCTCGCCCGACGCCATCCGCACGGCTGAGGACCGCGAGCTGTTCAGGGCGGCGATGATGGACATCGGGCTGGCCGTGCCGCCCTCGGGGTTCGCTTACAACCTCGAGGAGGCCATGAAGGTGGCCGACGAGATCGGCTACCCCGTGATCGTCCGCCCCTCGTTCGTGCTCGGAGGCGGGGGGACCGGCATCGCCGCCGACGCCGACCAGTTCGCGCGCATCGCCCGGTCCGGGCTCGCTGCCAGCCCCATCTCCGAGATCCTCATCGAGCGCTCGATCGCCGGATGGAAGGAATACGAGCTCGAGGTCATGCGGGACCGGGCCGACAACTGCGTGGTCGTGTGCTCGATCGAGAACCTCGACCCCATGGGCGTGCACACGGGCGACTCCATCACCGTCGCCCCGGCCCAGACCCTGTCCGACGTCGAGTACCAGCGCATGCGCGACGCCGCCTTCGCCTGCATCCGCCGCATCGGCGTGGACACCGGGGGGTCCAACATCCAGTTCGCCGTCGACCCCGAGACGGGCGAGCTGGTGGTCATCGAGATGAACCCGCGGGTCTCCCGCTCGAGCGCCCTGGCGTCCAAGGCCACCGGTTTCCCCATCGCCAAGATCGCCGCCCGGCTGGCCGTCGGCTACACCCTCGACGAGATCCCCAACGACATCACCCAGAAGACCCCGGCCAGCTTCGAGCCCACCATCGACTACGTCGTCACCAAGATCCCCCGGTGGGCGTTCGAGAAGTTCCCCGGCACCTCCGACGCCCTGGGCACCCGCATGCAGTCGGTGGGCGAGGCGATGGCCATCGGCCGCACGTTCCCGGAGTCCCTGCAGAAGGGGCTGCGCTCCCTCGAGCACGGCCGGTGGGGGCTCAACTGCGACCCCGGCGAGACGGCGCTGGACGACCTGGACGACGACGAGCTCGTGCGGCGGGCGTCGATCGCGACCCCCGACCGGCCCTTCCACCTGGAAGCGGCCCTCCGGCGGGGGATCGGCGTGGAGCGCCTGCACCAGGCGACGAGCGTGGACCCGTGGTTCCTCGACCAGGTCGCCCGCATCACCGAGGAGCGGGCCCAGCTCGAGGCGACCGGCCTCGACGCCATGACCCGCGCCGACTGGCGGCGGGCCAAGCAGCTGGGGTTCGGCGACGCCCAGCTGGCGTGGCTCTGGGGCGTGCGCGAGGACGCCGTGCGGGCCCGGCGCCTCGCCGCCGGCGTGCGTGCCACCTTCAAGACGGTCGACACCTGCGGCGCCGAGTTCGAGGCCCACACGCCGTACCACTACTCGACCTACGAGGACGAGGACGAGCACGCCGCCGCCCGCCGCCCCACGGTCGTCATCCTGGGGTCGGGCCCGAACCGCATCGGCCAGGGCATCGAGTTCGACTACTGCTGCGTCCACGCCAGCTTCGCCCTGGGCGACGCCGGCTTCGACACCGTCATGGTCAACTGCAACCCCGAGACGGTGTCCACCGACTACGACACGAGCGACCGCCTCTACTTCGAGCCCCTCACCAACGAGGACGTGCTCAACGTGATCGAGGCGGAGTCGGAGTCGGGCGAGTTGGCCGGCGTCGTCGTCGCCCTCGGAGGACAGACGCCGCTCAAGCTCGCCGGCCGGCTGCCGCCGGAGCTGGTGCTGGGCACCTCGCCGGCCTCGATCGACCAGGCCGAGGACCGCGAGCAGTGGAACGCGCTGTGCGCCCGTCTGGAGATCCCCCAGCCGGCAGGGGGGACGGCGGCCAGCGTGGAGGAGGCTCTGGCCGTGGTGGCCCGGGTGGGGTACCCGGCCCTGGTCCGCCCCTCCTACGTGCTCGGGGGGCGGGCCATGGAGATCGTCTACGACGACGACGGGCTGCGCCAGGCCATGGCCGAGCTCGGCAGCTTCGGCTCGCTGGGCCGCGAGGGTGGGCTCTCGGCCGAGCGCCCGGTGCTCATCGACCGCTTCCTCGAGGACGCGGTGGAGGTCGACGTCGACGCCGTGCGCGACGCGACCGGCGAGGTGCTGATCGGCGGGGTCATGGAGCACGTCGAGGAGGCGGGCGTGCACTCGGGCGACAGCGCGTGCGTCATCCCACCGCCGACGCTGTCCCGCCCGGTGGTGGAGGTGATCGAGGGGCACACCCGCGCCATCGCCCATGCCCTCGACGTCCGCGGCCTCATCAACGTGCAGTACGCGGTCAAGAACGTGCGCCCGGCGGGCGCGGGGCCGCCGCTGGCGCCGCAGGTGTTCGTCATCGAGGCCAACCCCCGGGCCAGCCGCACCGTCCCGTTCGTCGCCAAGGCCACCGGCGTCCCCCTCGCCAAGGTGGCCGCCCGGGTGATGGTGGGGGCGACGCTCGCCCAGCTCCGGGAGGAGGGCCTGCTGCCGCCGGCCGGCAACGGGGGCCACGTGTCGGTGAAGGAGGCGGTGCTGCCGTTCAACCGCTTCCCCGACGTCGACACCCTGCTGGGACCGGAGATGCGGGCGACCGGCGAGGTCATGGGTGTCGACGCCACCTTCGGCCTGGCCTTCGCCAAGAGCCAGCGGGCCGCCGGCGACCGCCTGCCCGAGAAGGGGACGGTGTTCCTCTCCGTCGCCCAGCGGGACAAGGCGGGGGGCCTCCTGGCCGCCCGCCGCTTCGTCGAGCTCGGGTTCGACATCGTCGCCACCGGGGGGACGGCCCGCTACCTGGAGGAGAACGGCGTCCCCGTGCGCGCTCGGGTGGCCAAGGTGGGCGAGGGCGACGGCCGCGGCCCGTCGGTCGTGGACCTCATCGAGGGCGGCGAGATCGACCTGGTCGTCAACACGCCCCGGGGCCGGGGCCCCCGCGCCGACGGGGCCTACATCCGCCAGGCGGCCAACGTCAACGGCGTCCCCTGCCTGACCACCATCGCCGCCGCCCTGGCCGCCGCCGGGGGCATCGCCGACTGGGCCCGCTACGGACTGGCCGTGAAGTCGCTGCAGGAGTACCTCGAGGAGGCCCAGCTACGGCTCGAGGTGTGAGCACCGTCGACCTGGGCACCGCCGTCGGCTCGGTACGGCTGCCCAACCCGGTGATGACCGCGTCGGGCACCGCCGGGCACGGGGCCGAGCTGGCCGCCTACGTCGACCTGTCGCGGCTCGGAGCGGTCGTCGTGAAGTCGCTGTCGGCCGAGCCGTGGGGGGGCAACCCGCCTCCCCGCCTGCACCCCACCGACGGCGGCATGCTCAACAGCGTCGGCCTGCAGAACCCGGGCGTGGAGAGGTGGCTGGAGCAGGAGCTGCCGGCGCTCCTGGCCACCGGCGCCCGGGTGGTGGCCAGCATCTGGGGGACGAGTCCGGGCGCCTACGAGAAGGCGGCCGCCCTGGTCGACGAGGCGCCGCCCCAGGTGGTGGCGGTCGAGGTCAACCTCAGCTGCCCGAACCTGGAGGGAGGGAGGCACGTGTTCGCCCACTCCCGTTCGGCGACGGCCGAGGCGGTGGCGGCGGCCGGGGCGTGCGGGCGCCCCCGCTGGGCCAAGCTCAGCGCGGACGTCGCCGACCTGACCGAGATCGCCGACGGGGCGTTGTCCGCCGGCGCCGACGCGCTCACGCTGGTGAACACGTTGCGGGCGCTGGCCATCGATCCGGCGACGCGCCGCTACCGGCTGGGCGCCGGTGGCGGCGGGCTCTCGGGACCGGCCATCCGCCCGGTGGCGGTGCGAGCGGTGCACGAGTGCCGCAAGGCGTTCCCCTCCGCCGCCATCGTGGGCGTGGGCGGCGTCGCCGGCGGGGAGCACGCGGTGGAGATGCTGTTGGCCGGAGCAGACGCCGTCCAGGTGGGGACGGCCACCTTCGCCGACCCGCGGGCGCCCCAACGCGTGCTCGACGAGCTGTCGCGCTGGTGCGCCCGCCATGATGTGGGGCGGGTGAGCGACCTGGTTGGGGCGGCCCGGCCCTACGACGAGGATGGTGTGATCGATGGAGGTCCGTGACCGCCTGGCCCTGGCCCTCGACGTGGACGACCTGGTGGTCGCCCTGCGCCTGGCCAAACGGCTGCGGCCCTGGTTCGGCGTGGCCAAGGTCGGCCTCGAGCTGTTCACCGCCGCCGGGCCCGACGCGGTGGCGTCGTTGCTCAACGGCGGCTACAAGGTCATGCTCGACCTCAAGCTGCACGACATCCCGACGACCGTCCGCAAGTCGGCGCGCGTCATTGGTGCCTTCGGCGTCAGCTACCTGACCCTCCACGCCCACGGCGGGGCGGTGATGCTGCGGGCGGGCGTCGACGGCCTGCTGGAGGGGGCGCAGTCGGCGGGGGCGCCCGTCCCCATGGCCGTCGCCGTGACCATCCTCACGAGCGACAAGGACGCCCCGCCGCACATCCTGGGCAACCGGGTGGCGACGGCGGTGGAGGCGGGATGCGGCGGCCTGGTGTGCGCGGCGGTCGACGTGCGGGAGGCCAAGGAGCTGGCGCCCCGCATGGTGACGATCGTCCCGGGTATCCGCATGGCCGCGGGGAGCCGCCACGACCAGGTACGGGTGTCCACGCCCGAGCACGCCCTGGCGGCGGGCGCCGACCTGTTGGTGGTGGGCCGGGCGGTCACCGAGGCACCCGACCCGGAGGCGGCGGCGACCCACCTGACTAAGACCCTGGAAGAAGCTGGCGCTTAGCCCGGGGCGGCCCGGCCGGCCCGGCACGCGGCGCGCTAGGGTGCCGCCATGCCCCTGCCCCCCGAGCTCTCGCCCGACGCACGTCAGGCCGCCCTCGCCAAGGCCGCCGACGCCCGCCGCCAGCGCGCCGAGCTGAAGGAGAAGCTCAAGATGGGCTCGGTCTCGCTCCCCGAGCTCCTCGCTCAGGCCGACGGTGACGAAGTCATCGGGAAGATGAAGGTCGTCGCCGTGCTCGAGTCCCTCCCCGGCGTCGGCAAGGTGCGCGCCCGCCGCCTCATGGACGAGCTGAAGATCGCCGAGTCGCGACGCGTGCGCGGCCTCGGCGCCCAACAACGGGAAGCGCTGCTCAAGCAGTTCCCCAACACGATCTGAGCCCCGGTCCGGCCGCCGCCGAGCGACGGCCCGACCCGCTGGTCTTCGTGATCGTCGGGCCGTCCGGTGTCGGCAAGGGCTCGATCGCGGGCGCGCTGCCGGGGCGTGTGCCCCGGCTGTGGCTGAGCCGGTCGTGGACCACCCGTCCCCGCCGGCCCGGCGAGGCGGAGGACGCCTACAACTTCGTCGACGAGGAGGCCTTCGAGGAGCACTCGAGCGGCGGCGGCTTCATCGAGTCGGCGACGGTCTTCGGCCACCGCTACGGCACGCCGGTGCCGGAGGCCCCGCCCGGCCACGACGTTCTCCTCGAGATCGACGTGCAGGGCGCCGCCCAGGTGCGCGAGCGCCATCCCGACGCGGTGGTGGTCCTCGTGGTGGCGCCGTCCCGCGAGGCGCAGGAGGAGCGCCTCCGCAACCGCGGGGACGACGAGGCCACCATCCGGCGACGGATCGCCGAGGCCGAGCGGGAGGAGGAGGCGGGGCGGCGGCTGGCCGATCATGTCGTCGTCAACGACGATCTCTCCCGGGCCACCGACGAGGTCGCTGCTATCGTTGAGAGTCACCGCACGCGGCGCGGTCGTACGCGCTGACGCACACTGGAGCTGCCTCATGGCCGAGCGCGCCACCATGATCTACCCGCCCATCGAGGACCTGCTCGACAAGGTCGACTCGAAGTTCAGCCTGGTGACGCTGGCTGCCAAGCGCGGCCGGCAGATCAACTCGTACTTCAGCCAGCTGGGCGAGGGCCTCGGTTCCATCGTCCCCCCGCAGGTCGCGTCGGTGTCCCGCAAGCCGCTGTCGATCGCCCTCGAGGAGATCGCGGCCGACAAGATCACCTTCACCCGCCTCGAGGAGGGCGCCGAGCCCGCCGAGGAGACCACGCTGGAGGCGACCGAGTAGCGCCGAAGCACAGCTTCGGCGTGAAGGGAACCGCCGCCGAGCGATGAGCGAGGCGACCACGCAGTTCGGGGGGTTCGCGGGAGGCAGAGCCCCCCGCGTGATCTTGGGTGTGTGCGGGGGCATCGCCGCCTACAAGGCCGTCGAAGTCTGCCGGCGGCTGGTCGACGCCGGCGCCCACGTCGTTCCCGTCATGACGGCCGACGCCCAGCGCTTCGTGGGGGCCGTCACGCTCTCCGCCCTCGCCTCAGAGCCGGTGCAGACGTCGCTGTGGGACGAGGCCGACCCCATCCCCCACACCCGCCTGGGGCGGGAGGCCGACGTGATCGTCGTGGCTCCGGCCACCGCTCGCCTGCTGGCGGCCTACGCCGCCGGCCTGGCCGACGACCTGCTCACCGCGACGCTCCTGGCCACGCGTGCGCCCGTGGTGGTGTGCCCGGCCATGCACGCCGAGATGTGGGAGCACCCCGCGGTGCGCCACAACGTCGCCGTGCTGCGCGAGCGGGGCGTGCACATCGTCGAGCCGGCAGTGGGACGGCTGGCCGGCGGCGAGGAGGGCCCCGGCCGCCTGGCCGAGGCCGACGACATCGTGGCCGCGGTGGCCGCCGCGCTCACGCCCCAGGACCTCGCCGGTCGCAAGGTGCTGGTGACGGCCGGCGGCACCCGCGAGCCCATCGACGCGGTCCGCTTCGTCGGCAACCGGTCGTCGGGCAAGCAGGGTCACGCCCTGGCCGCCGAGGCTGCCGCCCGCGGCGCACGCGTCACCCTGGTCACCGCCGCCGACCGGCCCCCCCCGCCCGGCGTGGAGGTCGTGGCGGTGCAGACGGCGGCGGAGATGGAGCAGGCGGTGCTGGAGCGGGCGGCCCAGGCCGACGTGGTGCTGATGGCCGCCGCCGTCGCCGACTTCCGCCCCCGCCGACCGGCAGCGGGCAAGCTGCCCAAGTCCGAGGGCGTGCCCGCGCTCGAGCTGGAGGCGACGCCCGACATCCTGGCCGGGGTGGCCCACACCCGGGGTCCCGGCCAGGTGCTCGTCGGGTTTGCCGCCGAGACCACCGATCTGGTCGAGCGGGCGACCGCCAAGCTGCGGGCCAAGGGCCTCGACCTCGTCGTCGCCAACGACGTGTCCGCCCCGGACGCCGGGTTCGACACCGACACGAACCGGGCGGTGGTGATCGAGGCCGACGGCCGGGTCACCGACGTCCCGCTCGTCGACAAGCGAGCGTTGGCCGCGACCGTGCTCGACGTCGTGGCCCGCCAACTCTCCGACCGCCCATCCATGAGGAGGACGCTGTGAGCACCTACACCTTCACCTCGGAGTCCGTCACCGAGGGCCATCCGGACAAGATGGCCGACCAGATCTCCGACGCGGTGCTCGACGCCATCCTCGCCGAGGACACCCAGGGCCGGGTGGCGTGCGAGACCCTGCTCACCACGGGCCTGGTCGTGGTGGCCGGGGAGATCACCACAAGGGCCTACGTCGACATCCCCAAGCTGGTGCGCACCACGGTCTGCGGGATCGGCTACGACCGGGAGTCCTATGGGTTCGACGGCAACACCTGCGGCGTGATCACGTCGATCGACGAGCAGTCGCCGGACATCAGCCAGGGCGTGACCACCGCCTACGAGGTCCGCAGCGGCCGCAGCGCCGAAGACGAGCTCAACGCCCAGGGGGCGGGCGACCAAGGGATGATGTTCGGTTACGCCTGCGACGAGACCGACGACCTCATGCCGCTGCCCATCTGGTTGGCCCACCGGCTCGCCCAGCGGCTCTCCGAGGTCCGCAAGGCCGGCGTGCTCCCCTACCTGCGCCCCGACGGGAAGACCCAGGTGACCGTCGAGTACGAGGACGGCCGCCCGGTGCAGCTCAAGACGGTGCTGATCTCCACTCAGCACCAGCCCGGCCTCGACGTCGAGACGCTCCTCAAGCCCGACCTGCGCGAGCACGTCATCCATCCCCTCCTGCCCGCCGCCTTCGCCGACGACAACTACGAGCTCTTGGCCAACCCCACCGGGACCTTCGAGCTCGGCGGTCCCCATGCCGACACCGGCCTCACCGGCCGCAAGATCATCGTCGACACCTACGGCGGCGCCGCCCGCCACGGCGGCGGTGCCTTCTCGGGCAAGGACCCCTCCAAGGTCGACCGCTCGGCCGCCTACGCCGCCCGGTGGGTGGCCAAGCACATCGTGGCCGCGGGGGCGGCCCGACGCTGCGAGATCCAGGTTGCCTACGCCATCGGCGTGGCCCGGCCGGTTTCGATCATGGTCGAGACGTTCGGCACCGAGACGGTCGACCCCCGGCGCATCGAGCCCATGATCCAGGAGGTGTTCGACCTGCGCCCGGCCGCCATCATCCGCGACCTCGACCTGCGCCAGCCCATCTACCGGCGCACCGCCGCCTACGGCCACTTCGGGCGTCCCGACAAGGAGTTCTCCTGGGAGCACCTCGGGCGCCTCGACGACGTGCGCTCCGCCCTCGCGCTCTGACGCCACCCATCGCCCGGGTCGTCCCCGACGTGGCGGCCATCGACCGGCCGCTCGACTACCTCGTCCCCGACGGCCTGAACAGGCTGATCGAGATCGGCACCCTCGTGCGGGTGCCGCTCCACGGGCGCCGGGTGCGGGGCTGGGTCGTCGGCCGGGCCGACCGCCCGGAGACCGACCATCCCCTGCAGCCGGTGGCCAAGGTCACCGGGCTCGGGCCGTCGCCCGAGCTCATCGAGCTGGCCGACTGGGCGGCGTGGCGCTGGGCCGGCCCGCGAGTCGCCTTCCTCCGGGCGGCGTCACCGCCGCGCGCCGTGCCGGCCCTGCCCGCCCCAGAGGAGGGCGGCACCGGAACGGTCGGCGACGGGCGGGGCTCGGTGCTGGCCGACGCCTTCGCCGGCCCGCCGGCGGTGGTCCGCCTGCCTCCGGCCGACGACCCGTTCGCGGTCGTGGCCGAGGGGGCCCGGCGCGGCGACGCCCTCGTGCTCGTGCCCTCGGTGGCAGGCGCCGCCCACCTGGCGGCACGCCTGCGGCGGCGGGGCCACGCCGTCGCCGCCCTGCCCGACGACTGGCCGCAGGCGGCGGCCGGAGGGTGCGTGGCGGTGGGTGCCCGGGGGGCGGCGTGGGCGCCCCGGCCCAAGCTCGCCGCGGTGGTCGTGGTGGACGAGCACGACCCCGCCTACCAGGAGGAGCGGGCCCCTACGTGGCACGCCCGGGACGTGGCCGTGGAACGGGCCCGCCGGGCCGGCGCGCCGTGCGTGCTCACCTCTCCCTGCCCGTCCCTGGAGACCCTCGCCACCACCCGGGTGGTCACCCTGGCCCGGGCCGACGAGCGGGCGGGGTGGCCGGTCGTGGAGGTGGTGGACCGCCGGCGTGAGGAGCCCGGCCGGGGGCTGTTCTCCGACCGCCTGGTCGCCCTGGCCCGCCAGGCGGGCGACGGCCGGCGGGTCGTCTGCGTGCTCAACCGCAAGGGCCGGGCCCGTCTCCTCGCCTGTCCGGCATGCGGCGAGCTGACCCGCTGTGAGGCGTGCGGGGCGGTGGTGGAGGAGGCGGAGGGGTCGCTGCGGTGCCGGCGTTGCGGCGCGGTGCGCCCGTTCGTGTGCGCCGCCTGCGGGTCGACCGGGCTCAAGGTGCTGCGGGTCGGCGTCAGCCGGGCGCGGGAGGACCTCGAGCGCCTGGTCGGGCGTCCGGTGGCCGAGGTCACCGCCGACGCCGGTGGACCGCCCCCGGGGGCGCCCGTCCTTATCGGCACCGAGGCGGTCCTCCACCGGGTGGCGCGGGCGTGGGTCGTGGCGTTCCTCGACCTCGACCAGGAGGTCCTGGTCCCCCGGTACCGGGCCGCCGAGACGGCCTTCGCTCTCCTGGCCCGAGCTGCCCGGCTGGTCGGGGGACGGGCGGACGGCGGCCGCCTCCTGCTCCAGACCCGGCTCCCCGGCTCCGAGGTCGTCGACGCCGCCGTGCACGCCGACCCGTCGCGCCTGGCGGTGGTGGAGGCGGCCCGGCGAGCCGCCTTCGGCCTCCCTCCGGAGCGGGCGGTGGCCACCCTCTCGGGCGAGGGGGCGGGGCCCTTCGCCGCCGCCCTTGCCGGCGCGCCCGGCGTCGACGTCATGGGCCCGACGAGGGGCCGGTGGCTGGTGCGTGCCCCCGACCACCGCACGCTGTGCGACGCCCTGGCCGGCGCTCGGCGGCGCCGCAGCCGCGGCGAGGGGCGGCTGCGGCTCTCCGTCGACCCGCTCGACCTGTGAAGCGGCTCGTCTTCCTCCGCCACGGGGAGACCGAGTGGTCGGCGACGGGCAAGCACACCAGCCGCACCGACGTCCCCCTGACGCCGGCGGGGGAGGAGGCGGCCCGCGCCCTCGGCCGCCGCCTGGGCGAGCTGGGCCTGGCGCCGGCGCGGCGGCTGTCGAGCCCCCGCCGGCGGGCGGTGGACACCGCGCGGCTGGCCGGCCTGGGCGACGGGCTGGAGACCGACGAGCGCCTGGCCGAGGTCGACTACGGCGAGTACGAGGGGCTCACCACCGTCGAGATCCGCCGCGACCGCCCCTCCTGGGTGCTCTGGCGCGACGGCAGCCCGGGCGGCGAGGCCATGGAGGGCGCCGGGCGCCGGGCCGACGACCTGCTCGCCTTCCTCGCGCCCGACGACGGCGAGGGCGACGTGGCCCTCGTCGGCCACGGCCACTTCCTCCGCATCCTGGCGGCGCGCTACGTGGGCCTGTCCCCGTCGCAGGCGCGCCACCTCACATTGGGCACGGCCAGCTTGTCGGTGCTGGGCCACGAGCACGAGTGGCGGGCGGTCCTCTTGTGGAACGACCGGGCGGCGGCCGTGGCCCGATGAGCTGAGGGACCGCGGGTACCCTCGCCTCCATGGCGCCCTTCGACATCCGGGTGTTCGGCGATCCCGTCCTCCGGACCCCCGCCCAGGCGGTGCAGGAGATCGACGACGGCCTGCGCCAGCTGGCCGACGACATGCTGGTCACCATGTACGAGGCGCCCGGCGTGGGGCTGGCCGCGCCGCAGGTCGGGATCCAGAAGCGGTTCTTCGTCTACGACATCGGCGAGGGCCCTCACGCGGTGGTGAACCCACGACTGTCGGCCCACCGCGGAGAGTGGACCTACGAGGAGGGGTGCCTGTCGGTGCCGGGCCTGTCCTGGCCGATCGTGCGCGCCAGCCACGTGCACCTCGACGGTGTCGACCTCGACGGCCGCCCGATCTCGATCGACGCCGACGAGCTCCTGGCCCGGGTCTTCCAGCACGAGTGCGACCACCTCGACGGGATGCTGCTGCTCGAGCGCCTGGACAAGCGCCAGCGCCAGCAGGCGATGAAGGCCCTCCGCGAGCGCACCCTCGGGCTCACCGTGCCCACCCGGTAGGAACACCCTGCGCCTCGTCTACCTGGGCACGCCCGAGGTGGCCACCGGCCCCCTGCGCGCCCTCGTCGCCGGCGGCCACGACGTAGCCCTCGTGGTGTCCCGGCCCGACCGTCGGCGGGGACGGGGAGGGGCCCTCCTTCCCAGCCCGGTGAAGGCCACCGCCGTCGAACTGGGCCTCCCCGTGAGCGACCGGGTGGACGACGTCATCGATGTGGGGGCCGAGCTCGGGGTGGTCGTCGCCTTCGGCCGCCTCATCCGCCCCCACGTCCTCGCCGCCGTGCCCATGGTCAACATGCACTTCTCGCTCCTGCCCCGGTGGCGCGGCGCGGCGCCGCTCGAGCGGGCCATCCTCGCCAGCGACACCGTCACCGGCGTGTGCATCATGGCGGTGGAGGAGGGCCTCGACACGGGCGCCGTCTACGCGTGCGACGAGGTTCCCATCGGGCTCGAGGACACGCTGGAGGAGCTGCGGGCGACGCTGGCGGCGCGGGGCACCGAGCTGTTGCTGCGGCTCCTGAAGGACGGCCTGCCGCAGCCCCGCCCCCAGGAAGGGGAGGCGACCTACGCGGACAAGATCGAGCCCCACGAGCACCATCTGGACTGGAGCCGGCCCGCCGTCGAGCTGCACCGGATCGTGCGCCTGGGCCAGGCGTGGACGACCTTCCGGGGCGCCCGCCTGAAGATCCCCCGGGCCTGTCTCGTACCGGCGGCCACGGACGTGCCGCCGCCCGGCGTGCTCGACCCCGACCGCCTGGTGGTGGGCGCCGGGGAGGGCGGGCTGGAGCTGGTCGAGGTGCAGCCCGAGGGCCGGCCCGTGCAGCCCGCCGCCGCCTGGCGCAACGGCGCCCGCCTGCGCCCGGGCGAGCGCCTGGGCGAGTGAGCACCCGACGCGGGACAATCGGTTGATGGCCGAGAACGACGGGCTGCTGCGGGCCAAGGTCCTCGTCGTCTCCGACGGGGTGGTCGCCGGCACCCGGGAGGACCGGTCGGGACCCGCGCTGGCCGCCCTCCTCGTGGACGCCGGGTGGGACGTGGCCGGATGGGACACCGTCGCCGACGGGGCGGAGAGCGTGGCCCTCGCCCTGCGCCGCCTGGCCGAGGGCTTCGCCGGGCTGGTGGTGACGACCGGTGGCACCGGCTTCGGCCCGCGCGACCTCACGCCCGAGGGCACCCGCCTGGTGCTCGACCGGGAGGCGCCGGGGCTGGCCGAGGCGGCGCGCCTCGCCAACCCGGTCAAGGGACGCCTGTCGCGGGGCATCGCCGGCATCGTCGGCCGCTGCATCGTGCTCAACACGCCCGGCTCGACGGCGGGCGCGGTGGAGTCGTTGGAGGCGGTGCTCGACGTCCTGCCCCACGCCCTCGCCCTTCTCGCCGACCGGCCCACCACCCACCCGACATGACCGGGCCGACCGAGCGCGCCCGTGACCCCGTCGAGGCGGCGGCCATGGCGCGGGCCCTGGAGCTGGCCGCCTCGGTGCGCACGATCACCTCCCCGAACCCGTGGGTCGGCTGCGTGGTCGAGCCCGGTGGTTTCGAGGGGGCGACCCACCCGCCCGGGGGGCCCCACGCCGAGCTCGTGGCGCTGGCGGCGGCCGGAGCCGTAGCCCGCGACGCCACCCTCGTCACGACCCTCGAGCCCTGCTCCCACCACGGCCGGACCCCGCCGTGCGTAGACGCCATCGTCGCCGCCGGGGTGCGGCGGGTGGTGGTGGCCCTCGAGGATCCCGACGCCAACGTGCGGGGCGCGGGCATCCGCGCCCTGCGCCAGGCCGGCGTGGAGGTCGAGGTCGGCGTGGGGGCGGCTGAGGCCCGGGCCCAGCTCGCCCCCTACCTCAAGCACCGCCGCACCGGGCGTCCCTGGGTGGTGCTCAAGCTGGCCGCCACCCTCGACGGCCGTACCGCCGCGCCCGACGGCAGCAGCCGCTGGATCACCGGACCGGAGGCCCGCGCCGACGCCCACCGCCTCCGGGCCGAGAGCGACGCCGTGGTGGTCGGGGCGGGCACCGTGCGGGCCGACGACCCGCGCCTCACCGTGCGCCTCGACGGCCGCCAGGGCGACGGGCGCCAGCCCCTGCGGGTCGTGCTGGGACGGGCCCCGGCGGGCGCCCGGGTGCACCCGGCGGTGGAGCTGGAAGGTGACCTGGGCGAGGTGCTCGACGAGCTGGGGCGACGGGGCGTCGTCCAAGCCCTCGTCGAAGGCGGGCCGAGCGTCGCCGGCGCCTTCCACCGGGCCGGCCTGGTCGACCGCTACGTCCTGTACCTGGCCCCCGCCCTGCTCGGGGGCGCCGACGGCCGGCCCGTCCTCGCCGGCGAGGGCGCCGCCACCCTGGCCGAGGCGTGGCGCGGCCGCATCGTCGGCGTCGAGCGCCTGGGCGACGACCTGCGGGTCGAGCTCGCCCCTGCCGGCGCCGGCTGACCGTGTTCACGGGCATCGTCGAGGAGCTCGGGCACCTCGCCGGACGCGACGGCCGGCGCTTCCGGTTCGCCGCCGAGGTCGTCGTGGCCGACGCGACCCTCGGCGGGTCCATCGCCGTCGACGGGTGCTGCCTCACCGTCGTCGACCGGGGAGACGGGTGGTGGGAGGCCGACGTGGTGGACGAGACCCTGTCGCGCACCACCCTCGGCAACCTGGCCGTCGGGGATCCCGTCAACCTCGAGCGGCCGGTGCGCCTGGCCGACCGTCTGGCCGGGCACCTGGTGCAGGGCCACGTCGACGCGGTGGGGGAGGTCCTCCGGCCGGCGCCCGACCTGGTCGTGTCGGCGCCGGCGGCGGTGCTGCGCTACGTCGTGGACAAGGGCTCGATCACCGTCGACGGCTGCAGCCTGACGGTGGCCGAGGTGCACGGCGACGGCTTCGCCGTGGCCATCGTCCCCCACACCGCCGAGGTCACTACGCTGGGCCGCAAGCGCTCCGGCGACCATGTCAACCTCGAGGCCGACCTGGTGGCCAAGTACGTCGAGCGGCTCCTGCGAGGAAGTTGAGCACATGTCGCCAACCGTCGGGCCGGTGAGGTTCGCCAGGATCGAGGACGCCATCGCCGCCTTCGGCCGGGGCGAGATCGTGGTGGTGGTCGACGACGCCGAGCGGGAGAACGAGGGCGACCTCATCATGGCGGCCGAGTTCGCCACCCCTGAGAAGATCGCCTTCTTCCTGAACCACACCTCGGGCGTCATTTGCTGCCCGATGACGGGAGAGCGCCTCGACGAGCTCGAGCTCCCCCCGATGGTCGTCGACAACACCGAGCCCAACCGCACCGCATTCACCGTCTCGGTGGACGCGCGCGTCGGCACCACCACGGGCATATCGGCGGCCGACCGGGCCGCCACCATCGCCGCCCTGATCGACCCCGAGACCCGGCCCCAGGACCTGGCCCGCCCGGGCCACATGTACCCGCTGCGGGCGCGCCAAGGCGGTGTGCTCAAGCGGGGCGGCCACACCGAGGCGGCCGTCGACCTGGCCCGCCTGGCCGGGCTCACACCGGCCGGCGTGCTGTGCGAGGTGGTGAGCGAGGACAAGACCTCGATGGCCCGCCTCCCCGAGCTCATCGAGTTCGCCGACCGCCACGGCCTGCTCCTCATCTCCATCGCCGACCTCATCCGTTATCGGCGGCAGTCGGAGAAGCTGGTCGAGCGGGTGGCCGAGGCCCGCATCCCCACCGCCTGGGGCGACTTCACCTGCTACGTCTACGAGTCGCTGCTCGACGGCGACCAGCACGTCGCCCTCGTCCGCGGCGCGGTGCAGGGCGAGCCCAATGTGCTCGTGCGGGTGCACTCGGAGTGCCTCACCGGCGACGTCTTCGGCTCGCTCCGCTGCGACTGCGGTCCCCAGCTGGAGGTGGCCATGGAGATGATCGCCGCCGCCGGGCTCGGCGTGGTCGTGTACCTCCGGGGCCACGAGGGACGGGGCGTCGGCATCGCCCACAAGCTCCGGGCCTACACCCTCCAGGACGAGGGGGCCGACACCGTCGACGCCAACCTGGCCCTGGGCCTCCCGGTCGACAACCGCGAGTACGGCATCGGCGCACAGATCCTCGTCGACCTCGGCATCACCACCATGCGCCTGATCACCAACAACCCGGCCAAGTACGGGGGTCTCGAGGGCTACGGGCTGGAGATCGTCGAGCGGGTGGGCGTGCAGTCTCGGCCCAACCCCGAGAACATCGCCTACCTGCGTACCAAGAAGCGCCGCCTCGGCCACCTCCTCGAGGGGCTCGAGTGACCGGGCTCCGTTGCCCGGAAGGAGCCGCATGACCACCTACGAGGGACGCCTCCGGGGCGAAGGGATGCGGGTGGCCGTCGCCGCCAGCCGCTTCAACGAGCTCGTCACCGACCGGCTGGTCGCCGGGGCGCGCGACGGCCTGCTTCGCCACGGCGTCGACGAGGGCTCGCTGACCCTGGTGTGGGCGCCGGGCGCCTTCGAGCTCCCTCTGGTGGCCCGCCGCCTGGCCGAGTCGGCGGAGTACGACGCCGTCGTCTGCGTCGGCGCGGTCATCCGGGGGGCCACCGACCACTACGAGCACGTGGCCGGCCAGTGCGCCGCCGGCCTCGGGCGGGTGGCCCTCGACACCGGCGTGCCCGTCGTCTTCGGGGTGCTCACCACCGACACCACCGAGGCGGCGCTCGAGCGGGCCGGCGGCAAGCTCGGCAACAAGGGCTTCGAGGCCGCCGTCACCGCCATCGAGATGGCCGACCTGCTGCGCCAGCTGCCCAAGGGCGGGGGGCCGGGCTGAGTGCTGCGGCTCGTCCTGCCCAAGGGGTCGCTCGAGCAGGCGACCCTCGAGCTCTTCGAGCACGCCGACCTCGCCGTGCAGCGGACGTCCGACGTCGACTACCGGGCCACCGTCGACGACCCCCGCATAGACGAGGTCCGCATCCTGCGGCCCCAGGAGATCCCCCACTACGTCGCCGAGGGACTGTTCGACCTGGGCGTCACGGGGCGGGACTGGATCGAGGAGACCGGGCGCGAGGTGGTCTCCCTCGGGGAGCTGCACTACTCGAAGGCCACCGCCCGGCCGGTGCGCATCGTGCTGGCGGTCGCCGCCGACACCGCGGTGAAGACCGTGGCCGAGCTGCCCAGCGGCCTTCGGGTGTCGACGGAGTACCCCGAACTCACCCGGCGCTACTTCGAGAAGCAGGGGATCCCTGTGGACGTCCGCCTGTCCTACGGCGCCACCGAGGCCAAGGTGCCGGAGATCGCCGACGCAGTGGTCGAGATCACCGAGACGGGACGAGCCCTTCGGGCCGCCGGCCTGCGGATCATCGACACGATCCTCGTGAGCTACACCGAGCTCATCGCCAACCCCGAGGCCTACGAGGACCCGGCCCGGCGCCATGCCATGAACCAGCTGCACACGCTCTTGCAGGGCACGCTGGAGGCGCGGGGGCGCGTGCTGGTCAAGCTCAACGTGAGCGAGGCCGACCTCGACAAGGTCATCGGGCTCCTGCCCGCCCTCAAGGCGCCGACCGTGTCGAAGCTGTTCGGCACCGACGCCTACGCGGTCGAGACGGTGGTGCCCAAGGCCCAGATCAACACGTTGATCCCGGCGTTGCGCGACGCCGGCGCCTCCGACCTCATCGAGCTGGCCCTGTCCAAGATCGTCCACTGATGGCCGCGACGGGCACCGTCGCCGCCTTCGACGAGCACAAGGGCGTGGGTACCGTCCAGGCCGACGACGGGCGGGAGCTCCCCTTCCACTGCACGAGCATCGCCGACGGCTCCCGCACGATCGAGGTGGGCGCCCGCGTGAGCTTCGCCGTCGTGGCCGGCCACCGCGGCCGGTGGGAGGCGGCCGACCTCGCCGTCGCGCCTTCCTAGCCTCCGGCTCCGGCGCCGGCCCGGCGCTGGGCCTCGAGGAACGCGAACTGGAGGTTCGTAAGGGCGTCGCGCAGCGGCTTCTCGTTCTCGCCCAGGCGGTTGCCGAGCCGCTCGACCACCGCGGCCATGGCGTCGATCGCGACACGCGCCTCCTCCAGGCGGGGTTGCTCCTGGTCGAGGTGGAGGGCGGCCAGCTGGAACAGGCCGATGCAGTGGTTCGCCACGACCAGGGCGGCGGGCGCCTCGAGGAGCTCCTTCTGCACCTCGGCCTGGAGAGCGGCCGCCTCCTC
>DATAAF010000080.1:0-2816 GCA_036260255.1 Acidimicrobiales bacterium
GTTCTCCGTGGTGCTCTTCGACGAGATCGAGAAGGCCCACCCCGACGTCTTCAACGCCCTGCTCCAGATCCTGGAGGACGGGCGCCTCACCGACGCCCAGGGCCGCACGGTGGACTTCAAGAACACCGTGATCATCATGACCTCGAACCTGGGCACCGCCGACCTCCGGAAGGCCTCCATCGGCTTCCAGAAGTCCAGCGAGGCGGTGACCTACGAGAAGATGAAGGAGAAGGTGCAGGAGGCGCTCAAGCAGCACTTCCGCCCCGAGTTCCTGAACCGGATCGACGACACCATCGTCTTCCACGAGCTGAGCCGCGAAGAGGTCACCCGCATCGTCGACCTCATGAGCAAGCGCCTGCGCGACCAGCTGGCCAGCCAGGGCCTCACGCTCGAGCTCACCGACTCGGCCAAGCTGCTGCTGGCCGAGAAGGGCTACGACCCCACCCTGGGCGCCCGGCCCCTGCGCCGTGCCATCCAGCGCATGGTGGAGGACACGCTGTCCGAGCGCATCCTCTGGAAGCAGTTCCGCGCCGGCGAGACCATCATCGTCGACGCCGAGGACGGCGAGATCGTCTTCCGTTCGATCGAGGGCATCGAGCCGCCTCCGGTCGAGCTGGCCGAGACCGGCCCCGCCGACTAGCTGTTCACACCCGGAACCGGTGGCACCCCTGTGGGTGTCACCGGTTCGGCGCGGTTCGAGGACCGCGAAGCGGGGCCGGCCACGCCGACACCCGGTCATGCACACCTATCCCGAGGGTCAGTTCACGGCCCGGTTCCCGAGCGCCTCAGCGAACCGGTGGCGAGATCGGCCGTCCTGACGGCCAGCTCGTGCACCGGTTCGGGGGCTACTTCCGTTTGGGCGGGTCGTCCCGCAGCACCCAGAACAACAGGGCCGGAGCGTTCATCAGGTTCCGCCATCCGGACACGGCCAGCGTGGTGGCCAGGAGGGCGTCGCCCGCCCGCATGACCGGCGTGTCCGAGCCGACGGTGAGCTGCACGAGCCCCGAAGCGACGAGCACCAGCTCGGGCCCCTTGTGGACCAGATCGGGCGTCCCCGCCTCGCCGGGGCCCAGACGGACCAGATAGGCGCGCAACCCGGCCTTCGGGTCGTCCAGCAAGGCGGTGTTCGGCTCGATCGCCGTCCTGGGATGGCGGGCCAGCACGTACCCCCCGGTGGGCGCCGACGCCAGCAACTCGTCCAGTCCCATTCCTAAACGTTCCGACAGCAACAGCAGCGTGTCCAACGACAGCCCCCGCCGGCCGGACTCGGCCTGGGACACCGCGCTGGGCGTGACCCCGGCCAGGCGAGCCAGCTCGCTCTGACTCAGGTTGCGCTCCCGGCGCAGCCGCTCCAACCCTCGCCCCAGCCGGCCGAGCGCCCTCTCGTCCTCGAGCCGCACGCCGCCGTCGGAGAGGTCGAGGCGCAGCAGACGGCCCTGCACCGAGGCCGGCCGCCCCTCGGCCTTGACCACCCGCAGGCTCCCGTCGGCGATCTCCAGCACGCACTGGGTGACGTTCGTCACCTGCTCGATGAACGCCTTCCCCAGCTCGGCCCGGGGCGCCCGCCAGTAGGCGATGGCGCCGAGGTCGAACAGGCGGGGGCAGACCCGGCTGAAGAAGGCGACGGCCTTGGCCGGCCCCCAGCGGCGGGCGAACTGCACGAGCCCGTCGAACAGGACGTAGCCCGGTGGGTTGCTCCGCGCTCCTTCGATGACCGCCGTCTCCAGCACGGCGGCGTCGCCGTAGGTACCGCGGGCACGGGCGTCGAGGACGGTGACCAGCGGGCCCAGGCGGGCCTGCAGCTTGGCCGGATCCGACACGGCGGTCACGTAGAAGCAGCGCTCGCCCCGACCGGTCACCTCGGCCACCAGGGCGTTCTCCAGGCGGCCCACGGCCTCGGCGTCGTCGAGGACCCAGACCACGTTGTCGCCCAGGATCAACCCGCCCAGCAGGGCGTCGACATCGGCGACACCACTGGGCACGCGGTCGCCGGATCCCGGGCCGACCTCTTTCGGCTTCGACAGCATTGCTAACAATCCTAGAAGAAAACGAAAGCGCCGTGGGAACCTCGCAGCTATGTGCTTCAAGAACCTTCCGATCGACTTCGACGACTCGGGCCGAGCCCGGCTCCGGGAAGGCGTTGCCGATCCGTACTCGGTGGCCGTGGCCGAGCCGAAGGGCTACGTGCGTCGCAAGGAGGGCCCTGGCGCCCAGCTGGCGGCGCCCCCCCGTCTGCGCGACTGGAACATCGACCCCATGACCCGAGTGGCCGGCGCCCTCGCCGTCCACACCGTCCTCGACCTGGAGAACCGGCGGGCGGTCGACGCCCACGCCCGGGCCATGCTCTTCCGCGGCTACGAGGTCATCCTCGAAGGCCGCGACCCCCGCGACGCCATCGACATCTCCTCCCGGGCCTGCGGCGTGTGCGGCGGCGTCCACGCCTCGTGCTCCGCCCTCAACATCGAGATGGCCTTCGGCGTCTGCCCGCCGCCTCTCGGCGTCGAGGTCCGCAACCTGGGCGAGGTGGGCGAGATGTTCTACGACCGCCCCCTGCACCTGGGCCTGCTGGCCGGGCCGGACTACTCCACCGCCCTCGTCAGCGTGACCAACCCCGAGCTCGTCACCCGGGCCGAGAAGACGCTCGCTCCTCACGGGGCGATCCACGGCTACACGACGATCAAGGACATCATGGACGCCCTCAACCCCCTCACCGGGAAGATCTACCTCGAGGCCCTCGAGTGGACCCGGGTCGGGCGGATCATGTGCATGCTGATGTTCGGCAAGTTCCCGCACCCGAGCACCATCGTGCCGGGCGG
>DATAAF010000081.1:0-2857 GCA_036260255.1 Acidimicrobiales bacterium
CGTGGTGGTGGCGTCATCGCTCGAGCCGCCGCCGCCGTCGGGTCTGGGACCAGGCGGGGGCCAGAGCCCGCCGGCGCAGACGTGTCGTCCTGGGCGTGCTGGGGACGGTCGCCGTCGCCGGCGCGGTCTTCGGGGCGTTCCTCTTCCGGGACCTGCGCCGGATCAGGGTGCAGTTCGATGCAGCACGGGCGGCTATGGACCAGGCTGCGCTACGGGCGGCCGAGATCGGGACCCCGCAAGGACGGGCGGCGGTCACCGCCGACCTCGACGCCGCCCTCAGCGCCATCGCCTCGGCGCGCCAGAACGCGGCCGACTCGGCGGCGATCTCGGCGACGGGCGCCGTGCCCGGGCTCCGCGGCCAACGGTCCGGCCTGCTCGAGCTCATCGAGGACGCTTCGGCGGCGGCGACGGTGGGTCGCGACCTGGTCGGTCGGGTGACGGCGGTCGCCGAGGGGGCGCGCGTCCGGGACGGAGGCCTGCCCCTCGACGAGCTGACGCAGCTCCGCGCCGAGGTCGGGAGGGCCGCCGAGGCCGTCGAGAGCCTGCGCAGGCCGGAGTCGGCACTGTGGGGGCCCCTCGGAGACGCCCGGCGGCGGTTCGACGACCTGGCCGCGCGCAACGCCGAGCGGCTGAGTGGCGGGGCCGACGCCCTGGCCGCCGCCCGCTCGTTCATGGGCGGCGCCGGTCCTCGGCGTTACCTGGTCGCCCTCGAGAACAACGCCGAGATGCGCAACCAGGGGGCGGTCCTCTCCTATGTCGTGTGCCGGTTCGACGGCGGGCGACTGAGCTTCGAGCGCGACGGGTCGGTGGTCGAGCTGGCCCTCGACCGCCCGGCCTCGACGCCGGTCCCACCGGGTACCCAGGAGGTCTTCGGGGCCATCCAGCCGAGCATGCTCTGGCAGTCCGTGAACGCGACGGCCGACTTCGCGTGGAGCGGCCGGGCCATGCACGAGATGTACCGCCTGGCCACCGGCGAGGCGATCGACGGTGTCATCGCCATCGACGTCCCTGGTCTGGCCGGGCTCCTGCGCGCAGTCGGGCCGGTCACCATCGCCGGAGTGGCCGAGCCCATAAGCCACCAGAACGTCGCCCGGATCCTGCTCCACGACCTGTACCAGGGCCTGGGCCCCCGGAGTGACCACGATCCCCGGCGCGAGCGACAGGGCGACATCACCGAGGCGGTCATCGACCGGCTGAGGAGCGGCTCGCACGACGCCGTGGCCGTCGGGCGGGAGCTGGGGGAGGCGGCCCGCCGGGGCCACCTGCGCCTCTGGAGCTCGGTGGCCGACGAAGAGCGGGTGTTCGAGGAGACCGGGCTGGGCGGGGGTCCGGCGACCGCCCTCGCCGACCGCACCTTCCACGTCGCCGTCGAGAACCGCACCGCCACCAAGCTCGACTACTACGTCAAGCCCTTCGTCCGCCAGGAGGTGCAGCTCCGCCCGGACGGGACCGCCGTCGTCCGTACGACGGTCGTGGTGGACAATCGGGCGCCCGTCGGGGCGCCGCCGTCCTACCAGCTCGGGCCCGACGGCATCACCAAGAGGCCTGGGGACTACCTGGCCTGGGTCCTTCTCTGGGGCCCGGCCGGCTCCAGGCAGGCCGGAGGCGTGGATGAGTCCGGGCTGGTGCTCTCCCAGTACGTGGTCGACGTGGCGGCGGGCGAGCGGCGGGAGGTTGTGTTCGACACCGTCATCCCCGACGCCGTACGGGACGGGGAGCTGCGGATCCGCATGGTCCCGCAGCCTCGGCTCGAGCCGGTGCGGCTGCAGATGCGACTGCGGGCACCAGGGTGGCGGCTCGACGGGGCGACCGTGCTCGCCGGGCCGTGGGACGCGACCCACACCTTCACATGGAGGGTGAGGCGGTGACGGCCTGAAACAGAGCCGTCACGCAGAGTGGCTTGTCCCGAGTGGTTCGTCCGTTATGATACCGGGCACCCTACGGAACTCTCCTGCGCAGGGCGGAACCTCGGGAGGAAGGCCTCCAAGGAAGGACGTGCGATGAGGCGGCGATTCTCCGCAATGACGGCCTTGGTGGCGCTTCTCGGCGGCACGGCGCTGCTGTTGGCGCCACCTGCCGCGGCGCAGCCCTACCCGCCCGGCGCCTGCACCGCGACGGTCGGCAGCTCAGGTGACTTCGGCGCCTTCCCCGTCGGGAGCACCGTCACGCTGACGATCCGGGCGATCTGTACGTTCACCGACACGACCGCCACGGTCATCGTCAACGGGCAGGCCGCCGGCACCAAGCCCGTCGCGCCCGACGGCACCGTCGTCGTGACCGTCACGATCCTCTCGCCCACCGAGCTGTCGGTGAACCCGGTGGTCCGTGGTCAGTGCGGGGTCAATACGGTCAGCGTCACCGGGTTCTCGGCGTCCGCCGGCACCACCGTCACTCAGACGGCGACCTTTACGGTGCTCTGCCCGGCGGCCCGTCCGGCGGCCAGAGCCGTTCGGGGACGGGTGGCCTTCACCGGCGACAACATCGCCCGGTGGAGCGCGGTCGCCCTGTTCCTCGTGGCTGCGGGCGGCGCGCTCGTGATGGTCGACCGGCGCCGGGCCCGGGCCCGTCGGTCCGACACCTGACGTCGGTCCGGGGCTGAGAGAGCGGCGGCCCCCTCTGCCGCCTGTCCCTCCTAGATGACTGCTGTTCTATCGCGCTGACCAGCGAGGATGACTGCGTAGCTGCTGCTCAGCGCTTCGGGCGGAAGGCCCGACCCAAGTAGATCCCCGTGTTGTAATCGGACTACCGGTGCGGTGCGACGGCACCGTACCGTCGAGGCCGGACCGAGGGCTGACCGAAAGTAGATCTAGACCCCCCGCTCACAGTGGGGCTGTCCTGCTGCTGAATTGTCGCCCTC
>DATAAF010000082.1:0-2368 GCA_036260255.1 Acidimicrobiales bacterium
CCGATACCGACTCAAGGAAGTTGTGCAGCTGGGCGAGTTCGGTGTCCCGCCCGAGGATCCCGTGAACCGGCTCGTCCATCCAACGCCCCCACACGCCAGCGCTCCGATCCTATGGGGCGAGTGGCCAACCTGACCAGAGCCACCGCTCTGGAATCCCTGGTCGGGGCAGCAGCGGTAGTCTGGCCGGACTCCACTGCTTGGAACGAGGTCGCTAACAGCGGATAACTTCGCCCCTGACGCTCGCCAGCGACCTGGGAAAACGCCGGTCCGCATGGCGCTCGGGCCGGACAGCGGTCGGGGAGCGCATGACTCTGCTCTGGGGCAACCGGCGTTGAGTGATCTCGCGAGCGTGACGCACGTCCCTGAGACGACCTCGACGGAGGAGGGAGCCGGAACGATGCTCGAGTCCGTCGACCCTCGACGCGGCTCTTCGTGCACGTGCAGCCGCGAGTACGCACCCGCCGCCAATCGCACGCGCACCGGCTGGCGGCTCAGCCCGCCCGGACAAGGCAGACCGAGAGCAGGGTGTCCTCCTCCACGTCGTGCCAGTCGTGGAGGGCGCCCGGATGGAACACGTACAGCTCCGGCGCCTCGTAGCTGATCTCCGTCCCGCCCGGCAGGCCCAGCTTCCCCCGTCCCCGGACGACCTGGCAGAAGGCGATGTCGGGGCTGGCGTGCATGGCGAAGTGCCCGCCTGCGGCGATCTCCACGAGCTGGATCTCGCCAAGCGGCAGGCGCTCCACGATCACGAGCCGGACGTGCTTCAGCGGCTTGCCGTCGTACTGGTCGAATGGCTGCCATGGCGGCGACGCCGACACCTGGGTGTCGACCCGCTCGCCCTCTTTCCTGAAGGTGGTCACGCGCATGCTCGCTCCTCTCTTGTACTACGGCCCCGAGGGACGCCCCGCCAGGAGTTCGCGGACGGCGGCGACGCCGGTCCGCGTCGTCGCTTCCACGGTGGCGGCGCCCGCGTGGGGGCTGGCGATGAAGTTATCGAGCGTAAGGAGGGGCGACGCCTCGGGTGGCTTGCGCTCGAAGGTGTCGAAGGCGGCACCGCCGAGCCGCCCGGCGGCGAGGGCCTGGGCCAGCGCCCGCTCGTCGACCAGCCCGCCGCGGGAGGTGTTGACCAGCAGGGCCTGTGGCCGCATGCGGTCGAGCTGGGTCGCGCCGATCATGGCCCGGGTGTCGTCGGCGAGTGGGACGTGCAGGGTCACCGCGTCCGAGGAGGCAAGCAACGTCTCCAGGTCGACCAGCGGCACGGCGGCATCCCGGACCGCCGGGTCGGTGGCCACCACCTCCATGCCCAGGGCACCGGCGATGCCGGCGACCTGGCGACCGACCGCGCCGTAGCCGACCACGCCCAGGCGGCGGCCGGACAGCTCGATCCCGGTGTGGCGGGGCCAGGAGCCGGATCGGATCTCCCGGTCGTGGAAGACCAGATGCCGGGCGAGCACCAGCAGCAGGCCGATGGTCAGCTCGGCGACCGACCGGGCGTTGGCGCCGGGGGTGGCGACGACCCGCACCCCGCGTCGCCCTGCCGCCTCCAGGTCGACGTTGTCGGTGCCGCTGCCGAAGCGCACCACCACCCGCAGGGGGCCGGCGTCGAGCACGGCGGCGGTGACGGGGTCGACGCCGACGATCAGGCCCCAGCAGCCCCGCACCAGCTCGACCAGTTCCTCCTCGTCCAGGGGGCGGTCGACCTCGGCGAAGCGGACCGGCAGCCCCGACGCCCGCAGCAGCTCCTGATGCTCGCCGGGTACCTGGCGGAAGGAGCGGGCGGTGACCGCGACCGCGCTCAACCGCTCCGCCCCCCCAGGCGCTCGAACACGCCGACGACCCGCTCCCCCAGCTCCCGGTGGGCGGCCAGCAGCTCCCGGTAGCGGTCGTGTCGCTCAGGGTCGGGCCGGAGCGGCTCGGCCGTCTGCTGCCAGGCCTTGGCCGTGGCCGCCAGGTCGTCGGCGTGGCCGGTGGCGGCGGCGGCGACCAAGGCGTCGCCCAGCACGCCGCACTCCTGCCGTACGGTCGGCACCCAGTCGATGCCGAGCACGTCGGCCTTGATCTGGTTCCACAGGCGGGAGCGGGCGCCGCCGCCCAGCACCCGGGCCTCGCGCAGCTCCGCCCCGCCCTCCCCGCCCACCAGCCGGGCCCAGGCGGCGTACTCGTAGGCGATCCCCTCGAGGATCGCCCGGAACAGGTGGCCGAGCTGGTGCCCGGAGGTGAGCCCCAGCCAGCCGCCGCGGACGGCCGGCTGCGGCGGCAGGACCCGGCCCTGGAAGTGCGGCAGCCACAGGAGCCCACCCGACCCGGGCTCGACCGCCTCGGCCAGCCGGTCCAGCCGCTCGTAGGCGTCTGGGTCACCGGCCATGCC
>DATAAF010000083.1:0-11325 GCA_036260255.1 Acidimicrobiales bacterium
GGGTTTCTCCTTTATCGAGGTGAGAACGCGTGCGACGTCGACTCCTTCCCGCTCTCGTGTGCTTCGCCGCCGTCGTCAGCCTGGCCACCGCGGCCCTGGCCCAGCCGAACGGCCAAGGCAGGAGACTGCGCGTCTCCCTGAACGGTGACGAGAACAACATCACTCCGTTCACGGTGTCGTTCGGGGCCACGCCGTACACGCACGATCTGATCTCCCTCGTCTACGACTCGCTCTTCTGGTCGCAGGTGAAGACCGATCCGGAGCCGTGGCTGGCCGAGAGGGCGACGCCCTCGAACGACTTCAGGGAGTGGACCGTCACCCTGCGGGATGGGATCACCTGGCACGACGGCCGGCCGCTCACCGCCGAAGACGTCAAGTTCTCCTTCGACTACTACAACCGGTTCCCGGGCGCGTCCGGACGCTACGCCCACCATGTGTCCGACACGCCGAAGCTGCAGTCGGCCACCGTCGTCGACGCCCGCACGGTCCGGTTCGTCTACGGCGAGCCCGCGCCGACCTTCAAGATCATGCCCGGGGCCGACCTGCCCATCATCCCGAAGCACATCTGGGAGAACGTGACGGAGCCCTCCAAGTTCACGGCCGACCTCCCCGTTGGCACGGGCCCGTACAAGGTCGTGGAGATGGTGCGCGACCAGCGCTACCGGCTCGAGGCCAACGCCAACTACTTCAAGGGCAAGCCGACCGTCGATGTCCTCGAGCTGCCCATCGTCAAGGACCCGGCCGCCGCGTTCGCGGCACTGCGCACGGGTGAGCTGGACTCGGTCGCCCGCAACGTCCCGCCCGAACTGATGGCCCAGTTCGAGTCGGGCGGGGTCCGGGTGGCCGAGGGGACCAAGTTCGAATCGGTCCAGATGTACCTCAACGCCCGCAAGGCGCCTCTCACCGACCCGAAGCTCCGCAAGGCGATCGCCCTGGCCATCGACACCAGGGCCCTGGTGGACACCGTGCTCCTCGGGCATGGTCGCCCCGGCGTCGACAGCTTCATCCACCCCGACTCGCCATGGGCCCTCCCCGGCGCCCGCCACGAGCACGACCCTGCACGCGCCCAGAGGATGCTCGACGAGGCCGGCTACGCGACGCGGGACCCCGACGGCGTGCGGAAGACGGCCGACGGCCGGAGACTCGAGTTCTCGGTGCTGGTCTCGTCGTTCGAGCCGAGCGACCTGCGGGCCGTGCAGCTCGCCGCCCAACAGGTGGCGCCCATCGGGGTGAAGCTGAACCCCGAGGCGCTCGACCCGGCCACCCTGCGCCAGCGCCGCACGGGCCCGCCGGGCCAGCCCCCGCCCTACGACGCCTACATGTCCACCCTCGAGTCGCACGGCCACGTGGACCCCGACGCCCTGTACTACTTCTTCCACTCGCCCGGGCCGAAGGGCTTCGGCGCCTCGATCGCCGGCTACAGCAACCCCAGGTTCGACCAGATCGTCGAGGAGGCCACCACCAAGGACGTGGCCGAACGCAAGCCTCTCCTCTACGAGGCGCAGCGGATCCTGGCCGAGGAGACCCCGGGGATCGTCTTCTACTACCCGGACGGCGACTACGCGTACAGGCCGGCGGCGTACGAGGGCTGGGTGTCCGACCTCGGGCACGGCATCTTCACCAAGCGCTCCTTCCTCACCGAGTACGTCGAGCAGTCCTCGGTGTCCTCCGACGGCGGCGGCGGTGCAGCCGTGGCCGACGACGACGGGTCGGGCTCGGGCGGGGTAGTCCTGGCCATCCTCGCCGGCGTCGTCGTCCTCGGTGCGGGAGCGCTGCTCGTCAACCGGAGGCGGCGGGCGGCGGTCGACGCCGACGACTGACCCGTGGCCGGGTACGCCGTCCGGCGGGTCCTGCAGTACGTCCTGGTCCTCGGCGCGGCGGTCGTCCTCAACTTCGCCCTGCCGCGGATGGCGCCGGGAGACGCCATCGACTACCTGCTGCCCCCCGAGCAGGCGGGGTCGCTGACGCCCGAGCAGCGAAACCAGGTCTTGTCACAGTTCGGCCTGGACAAGCCGGTGACGACACAGTTCCGCAACTACGTCGCCGCCTTGAGCCGCGGCGACCTCCTCTACTCGGTCCGCTACGGCCGGCCGGTCCGCGACATCCTCGGTGAGCGCATCGGCTGGACGGTGCTCCTGGTGGGCGGCTCGGTCGTGCTCTCCACCATCATCGGCACGCTGCTCGGCTTCCGCTCGGCGTGGCGACGGGGGACGGCAGGGGATGCCGGCGTGCTGGCCGGGGTGATGCTCCTCGACTCCATGCCCGCCTTCTTCCTGGGCCTGCTGCTCATCCTCGTGTTCTCCGTGCAGCTCGACCTGCTCCCGATCTTCGGTGCTCTGCCGACCGTCGACACCACCGGGCTCGCGCTGGTGGGCGAGGTGCTCAGGCGCCTCGCCCTCCCCCTCACCACCCTCACGCTCGTCAGCCTCGGCCCCGTCTACCTGGTCGCCCGGTCGGCCCTCGTCTCCGAGCTGCAAGAGGACTACGTGTTCATGGCCGAGGCCAAGGGGCTCACCGATCGGGACGTCCGCCGCCACGCCCAGCGCAACGCCCTCCTGCCGGTTTCGACGGTGACCCTGGTGAGCCTCGGCGCCCTCGTCGGAGGGGCGGCGGTGGTCGAGACCGTCTTCTCGTACCCGGGCCTGGGCCGGCTGATCTACGAGGCCGTCCTGGCCCGCGACTACCCGGTGCTGCAGGGCGCCTTCCTGCTGCTGGCCGTCGGCGTGATCGTCGCCAACCTGGTCAACGACCTGCTCTACCCCCTGCTCGACCCGCGGGTCCGCCGGGTGCGCGCCGCGAGGTGAGCGTTCCCGAGCACCTCCTCGAGGTCGACGCGCCGCGGCCGCCCGCGGACACCATCACCGTCTCTCGCTCCGAGCGCCACCGGTCGCCGGCGCGGGTGCTGGGCGCCGTCGGGGCCGTCCTCCTCGTCGGGCTCGTCCTGGTGGCCATCTTCGCCCCGCTGCTCGCTCGTCACAGCCCGACGGTGCCGAGCGGGATGCCGTACGAGCGGCCGAGCCCTTCCCATCCCCTGGGCACCAACGATGTGGGGCACGACCTGTACAGCCAGCTCCTCCACGGCGCTCGCATCTCGTTGACGATCGGCGTCCTCTCGGCGGTCGTGGCCACGGTCGTCGGTCTGGCCGTTGCCCTGCTGGCCGGGTACTACCGCGGCCTGCCCGAGACCGTGCTGATGCGGTTCGTCGACCTCACGCTCTCGTTCCCGTTCCTGGTCCTCGTCATCGTGCTCGCCGCCTTCTTCGGCCGGGGCCTGCTCACGACGGTGGTGGTCATCGGGGCTGTGTTGTGGGCCCGACCGGCGCGCGTGCTGCGCTCGCAGGTGATCAAGGTCCGGGAGTTCCAGCACGTGACCGCGGCCCGGGCCATGGGGGCGTCGTCAGCGCGCGTCCTCGGGCAGCACGTGCTGCCACGGGTCGCTCCGCTGGCGGCGGCGCAGTTCGTCCGCGCCGCGAACGTCTCGGTGCTCATCGAGGCGTCACTGGCGTTCCTCGGCCTCGGCGACCCCAACCGGGTGAGCTGGGGGACGATGCTGTACTTCGCCAGCGCCCGGAACGCCTTTCTCACCGACGCCTGGCTGTGGTGGATCGTGCCACCCGGGCTCGCCCTCACCGCCGCCGTCGTCGGGTTCGCCTTTCTGGGCTACGCGGTGGAGGAGTGGGCCGACCCCCGCCTGGCTCGGTCGCCGGTCCGGCGGCCAGTCCGGCGGCGAGCCCCGAAGCGAACAACCGCTCCGCCGGTGATCGATGGCGAGACGGCTGGCCCGGTCCTCGAGGTGCGGCACCTGAGCGTCCACTACCGGACCCGATCGGGCCCCGCCCGTGCCGTCGACGACGTCGACCTCGTCGTCGGTCGCGGCGGCATCACCGGGCTGGTGGGCGAGTCGGGCAGCGGCAAGAGCACCATGGCGGCGGCGATCCTGGGCCTGGCCCGCCCGCCGGCGAAGGTCACCGCCGGGCAGATCCTCTTCGAGGGACGGGACCTCCGGGGACTGCGCCGCTCCGAGATGACCGCTCTCCGCGGCCGGCGCGTCGCCCTGATCCCCCAGAGCGCGATGAACGCGCTGAACCCCGCCTACCCCGTTCGGCGCCAGGTGGCAGAAGCAGCCGCCCAGACCCGGTCGCCCGTCGACGCGGCGCGTCGAGCGAGCGAGGTGCTCGAGCTGGTCGGGATCGCGCCCGACCGGCACGGGTCGTTCCCGCACGAGCTGAGCGGCGGGATGCGGCAACGAGTCATCATCGCCATGGCCATCGTCAACGAGCCCTCGTTGCTCGTCGCCGACGAGCCCGTCACCGGGCTCGATGTCGTCACCCAGGCCAAGATCCTGCGGCTGCTGATCGACCTCCAGTCACGGCTCGGACTGGCCATGCTCCTGATCTCCCACGACCTTCCCCTCGTGGCCCGGGTCGCCCACGACCTGGCGGTCATGTACGGCGGGAAGATCGTCGAGTCGGGCCCGTCGCAGGCGGTCACCGCCAACCCGCGCCACCCCTACACCCGGGAGCTGTTGCGGTCGTTCCCCAGCCTGCGGGGGCCGAGGCGCCGGCTGGCTTCGATCGTCGGCGAGCCGCCCGACCTGGTCACCCCGCCGCCGGGATGCCGATTCCAGCCCCGCTGCCCGGACTCGGTCGAGGTCTGCGCAGACGCCCACCCGCCCTTCGTGGAGGTCGCGCCAGGACACCGGGTGGCGTGCGTGCATTGGACGCGATCATGAGCGAGAACGTCCTCGAGCTGCGGGACGTGTGCAAGGCGTTCCAGCGCCGCACGTTGACCGGTGACTCGAAGGCGGTTGCCGCGGTCGACGGCACCTCCCTCACGCTCGCCCGGGGCGAGATCCTCGCGCTCGTCGGCGAGAGTGGCGCGGGCAAGAGCACGATCGGGCGGATCGTGCTCGGCCTCGAGCGTCCCGACCGCGGCGAGGTCCTCTTCGACGGGACCGATCTGGTCGGGTTGTCGCAGCGCCGGCTCCGCCAGGTCCGCCGGCGGATGCACATGATCCTCCAGGACCCCTACGAGTCGCTGCACCCGGGAATGCGCCTGGTCCGCATCGTCGGCGAGCCGTTGGCCATCGCCGGTGTCGACCGGACCGAGATCGGGCCGAAGGTGACCCGTGCGCTCGCCGACGTGGGACTCGTGCCGCCCGACGACTACCTCCGCCGGTACCCGTCCGAGCTCTCGGGCGGCCAGCGACAGCGGGTCGCCGTCGCCCGCGCCCTCGTGGGTCGCCCTGAGCTGGTGGTGGCCGACGAGCCGACGTCGATGCTCGACGCGTCGTTGCGGGCAGGCGTGCTCGAGCTGATCCTGTCCATGCGCGACCGCCTCGGCACCGCCTTCATATTCATCACCCACGACCTGGCCGTCGCCCGTTACGTCTCCGATCGGATCGCCGTCATGCACGAAGGCCGGTTGGTCGAGGTGGGCGAGACCGACCCCCTCATCGCCGCGCCTCGAGACGACTACACCCGCACCCTTCTCGCCGCCAGTGAAGGGGTGCTCTGACAAGGGAGGAGCGATGGAGAGCCCCGAACGAAAGAAGCTCATCTTCTTTGCCGCCGCCAACCCGCGGGAGAACCCCGGTCCGGCCTGGTCGGCGTACCACTTCGCCAAGGTGGCCACCGACGCCGGTCTCGAGGCCGAGGTGCGGCTCGCGGGCGACGGCGTGCTCGTCGCCCACCTCGACGCGCTCGAGGGACCAAGCCGCGCCGTCGAGCTCCGGGAGAAGGCGAAGGCCGGCGCCGACGCCCCCTTCCTGGTCTCGCTCTGACCGGGCTGCCTGGAGACCCGTGGGGTCTCCGACGACGACATGGCCGGCATCGGCGGCGTCCGCCGCAACCTGGCGGAGATCCTGACCGAGGTGGCCGAAGGAAGGTCGGAGCTCGTCTACATGGGCTGAGGGGCACCGAGACCCCCCCCGGCCTCCGCGACGCCGGAGCCGTCACAAGCGAAGACGTAGCCGGGGCCTCCGTTCCTCACCCGTGTGGCGCAGGCGGTCTCGCGCGCCGACTGAGTCAGATGCTCTATCCGTTGAGCTACGAGCGCAGGTCTGTATCCCCCTGCAGCGCCGTCAAGTGCCGACACTGCTGGTTCTACGGGGCTCCCCACCGGGCGCCCCACGAGGCCCATGAGACGAGAGCAGCCCGCCCCCACGAGGGGGCGGGCTGTCTCGACGACGGCCTGCTCGGCGACGCTAGGCCGAGAACTTCTCGGGGAACTTCTTGACGGTCGCCTCGGCCAGCACGTCCGCGGTGTCGGACATGTGGTGCACGGCCTCCCGGAGCCTGGTCGCAGCCTGGGGGGCGTCGCCGGCAGCTTGGGCGTCGATCACGGCCTTGAGCGTGGTGCCGTGGGCCTTGATGGCCTCCTCCACTGCAGGAGCGGGAAGGTTGCTGTTGACCGAGTTCATCGTCGTGCCGAAGGTCTTGGCGTAGGCGAGGAGGTCGGCCACCGCCTTGTCCGCTCCCGCCTTGTTCCCGGCGGCGACGGCCTGGGTGTAGGCGACGAAGGCGGGGATGTGGCCCTCGCTGCGCCACAGGCCGTCGAAGGCCTGACCCACCTCGTCGCCGTAGACGCCGCCGACGGCAGCGACGATGTCGGCCGTGTTGCTGTTGCTCGGTCCGTTGAGCGCCGCGGCGGCGGCCTCGAACTGGGACTGGCGGCCTCCGATGGCGGCGCCGGTGGCGCTGGAGGCGAGGAGGACGTGCTCACGAAGCAGCGACGTCATCCCGGCCCGGAGCGTGGCGGCCTGCGACGAGACGGTGCCGTCGAACTTCTCGGGGAACTTCTTGGCGGTGGCGTCGGCCAGGACCGTCGCCATCTCGCCCATGTGCCCGTAGGCCTCACGCAGCGACGTGTACACCGTGGTCTGGTCGCCTGCCTTCTGCGCGTCGACGACCGCCTTGAGGCTGGTGATGTGCATCTTCACCATCTCCTCGACGGGCCCCGCGGGCAGGTTGTTGTTGACCTGGTTCAGCGTTGTTCCCACCGTCCTGGCGTACGCCATGAGGTCGGCTACCGCCTTGTCGGCTCCCGCCTTGTTCCCCGCGGCGACGGCCTGGGTGTAGGCGACGAAGGCAGGGATGTGGCCCTCGCTGCGCCACAGGCCGTCGAACGCCCTGCCCACGTCGGGTCCATACGCCGACGTGATGGCGTCGGTGAGATCGCTGGTGTTGCTGTTGGACGGTCCGTTCAGTGCGGCGGCGTAGGCCTCGAAGCCTTGCGTGTCTCCCCGCAGCGCCGAGCCCGTAGCCAGTGCGGCAAGGTAGACGTGCTCGCTGAGCAGGCCGGTCAGCGCGGCCCGCAGGGTCGACGCACCGGTCTGGCTCGACGCCGGTCGGGCCGCTTGTTCCTGTTGCCGTGGCGCGCTGGTCGTGGCCTCATCGCTGTCGTCGCTGCTGCAGGCCGCGCCCAGCACGGCGAGGGCGAGGAGCGGAGCGGCGAGCCTGGGCAACGTCTTCCTTCTCATGTCGTTTCTCTCCTGTCTCGTTGTCGCGAACGGTCTGGTCGCTAGCTGACCCGCACCTCGCCTCGCATCGTGGCGGGATGCACGGCGCAGAAGTACGAGTACGTGCCGGGTTGGTCGAACGTGAACGTGAACGTCTCGCCGGTCGCCAGCTCGCCGGAGTCGAACCGGCTGTCGGGGACCGTGCTGACCCCGCCGCCGCCCTGCTCGACCGCGCCCGACGTGACGGTGTGGACGCCGGGATCGCTCTGCGTCCACGTCACGGTGGCGCCCGGCGCGACGGTCAACGTCTCGGGCTGGAACGCGATCAGCTGCATGGTGACGGCGTTGGCCGCCGGGGCGAAAGCCTCCTCATCCCCCGCCCCGCCGTCGCTGCCGCCGCAGGCGCCGAAGAGACCTGCCGCGGTGATGGCGGCGACGGCCACCACGGAGCGCTTCCAGCTCGATCTCTCGGAGCTCGCACGATGATGGTGCACGGCCCCTTCTTCGGAGCCGGCGTGCCCTTGGATGAGCTCGTGGCCGAACCCGCCGCGAGGGCGCCGCGAGGGGCAACTACCCCGGAAGATCATCGAGACGGGCCGCCGCTCCGAACAGATGGCGGTGGGCCGACATCACCTGCTTGAGACGACAGACCGCTCCCTGTCGCCCGCGCCCCACTCACCTGGGACGGCCCTGGTGCTGGCGGCGGCCGCCGGTCTGCATCTGGCCGCCTTCTTCGGGCACCTCCCAGAAGGTGCCGCCGTCGCCCCGTTCTTCCTCGTCGCCGCCGGTGTGCAACTGACCACGGCAGCCGCGGTTCGGCGGGGGATTCGAGCAACGACGGCAGCCGCGTTCGCCGTCGCCAACGCCGGCCTCATCGTCGTCTGGGCCGTGTCCCGCACCGCCGGGTTACCTGGCGTTCACGCCGGCGCGCCCGAGCCCATCGGGCTGCTCGACACGTTGACGGTGGTTACAGAGGCCGTCGCGGTCTTCGGCCTGTTGCGCCGGTCGCGTCACCCCGCGGCGGCCACCGGCTCGCGTCAGCAACGACGACCAGCGGTCGTCCTCACCGCCTCGTTCGTCGCGGCCGCTGCGCTGCTTCTCGCGCCCTCCAGCCACGGCGACCACGACCACGAGCCCCCGTTGCCACCGGCGGTCGCCCGGGTCGATGTCCTGGCACCGGCGCCCGACGCTCCTGAGGCACGCCAGAGTCACCACCATGAGGATGCCGACGCCACTTCTCCCGTCCCCGGGTGCGGCCCTCCGCCTGAGTGCACCCACCCGCACGGCCACGACGACCACAGCCACTGACGAGACCACGTGCGCGGCGCCGCGCCTGCCATCCCTGCCATCGACGTCATCCGGCACAGCGCCGGCTCCGTAGGCAGGACGTGGACGCCAGGCACTCGCTGTTCAGCGAGCTCGATGGAACCGCACCCTTCCACCGCGACACCGCGCTCGGGCGGGTCTTCCATCCGGGCACACTCTCCTACCGGGAGATCGCCACGCGCGACAGCCTTCACATCACCGTGTCCCCGGAGAACCGAGTCTTCGTGCACGTCGACCGGCTGTCGCCGCTGGCCGTCCGCCCCGGCCGGCCCTGCCGTTACTCGTTCCTACGGGCGGTGGCCCACAACGTCGCGCACGTCGCCGAGGCCGTCGCCCTCCTCTACCGTCGCCGCCGGTTGGGGCACCGCTGCGAGCTCGACTGCGAGGTCGTCGCCGTCGAGGCGTCACCGGAGCGTGTGTACGAGTTCAGCTGCAAGGCCGCAGGCGCCGAAGGATGCAGGTGGAGCACGCTGGCGACGAGCGAAGAGGAGCTCGTGGTCGAGGTCGCCGAGCACGCCCGGCGGGTGCACCGGGTGAAGACCGTGAGCGACACCATCGCCGCCTACGCCCTCGACGTCGCTCGCACGAGCGGTGCCACTGGATGAGCGGCTTCTCCGGGACCACCGGCGGAGGTAGGCGCCAGGACGATGGCGACGAGCGGGGCCCACGGGCGTCCTGTTGGCGCGATCACCGTCGCGGGCCACGCTCTGCATCCCAGTCGCACGTCACCTCGCACCACCCCGGACGCGAGCCCAGCCGCTCGCGAGACGAGGAAGCGCGGCTCCACGAGCGCCTGGTCGATCGTGACGAGTCGGCCCTACTCGAGTGCCTGGACCGGTTCGGCCCCATCGTCTACTCCACGAGCCTCACGGAGAGCGGCGACTCCATGCTGGCGGAGGCGGTGACGGAGCGCGTCTTCGTCCACCTGTGGCGCCGCCCGGAGGCGTTCCACCCGAGGCAGGGACCGCTGGTCCTGCAGCTGGTCCGTGCCACGCTCGGCCCATCGCAGCCGTAGCGCAACGACTCGAGCCACGTCCGCCAGAGGGGTCGGCTCCGTAGACTGCGCGTGATGGGCGAGTCCCTGGAGGACGCCAGCGACGCCGCGCTCGTCGTGGCCATCGGGCGCTGGCGGGAGGACGCCCTGGCCGAGGCGTACCGGCGCCACGCCGGGGCTGCGTTCGCCCTCGCCCGGCGGGTCCTCGGCGACAAGGAACGGGCCGAAGAGGTGCTGCAGGAGGTGTTCCTGCGCCTGTGGCACCAACCCGATCGGTTCGACGCCGAGCGCGGGACCCTCCGTTCGTTCCTGCTGGCCCAGACGCACGGCCGCGCCGTGGACCTCCTGCGATCCGAGACCTCGCGCCGGCGCCGAGAAGAACGAGACGCCCGGCGGACGGCCGAGAGCCCGCCGGACATAGAACGGGAGGTCGTCGACCTGACCGTCGCCGAGCGGGTCAAGGGCGTCGTCGCCACTCTCCCTCCCGAGGAGCGACACGCCATCGAGCTCGCCTACTTCGGCGGTCACACCTACCGAGAGGTGGCCGTCCTCCTCGAGGCGCCCGAGGGAACGGTGAAGAGCCGCATCCGCTCGGGGCTCCGCCGGATGCGCACCTCTCTGACCGACGTTGGACTGGGGACGACGTGGTCCGAGACCTGAACCACTCCGAGATCATGGACCTGCTGGGCGCCTACGCCCTCGACGCCGTCGACGACGACGAGCGACAGGCGATCGAGCGCCATCTGGACAACTGCGCGCAGTGCCGGCGCGAAGTGGCCGAGCACCGCGAGGTCGCCGGCATGCTGGCGTCGGGTTGGTTCCCGGCGCCCGAGGGCCTCTGGGACCGGATCGCCGGGTCGCTGGAGGAGCCGCCGCCTCCGCTGCGGGTGCCCTCCGAAGCCGAGGGTCCTCCAGAGGCTCCCCCTGCGTCCGGTCCTCCCCCGACCCCGCCTCCGGTCGTCTCTCTCGACGAGCGGCGGGGCCGCCGCTCGCGGAGCGGACTCGGGAGGGCGGCAGCTGCGGTCGCCATCGCGGCCTCGGTCGCCGTCGTCGGCGTGGTCGGCGTGAGCACCCTCGTCGAGGACAAGCCCGACGACGTGACCGAGCTCGCCGCCGCTGCCGCAGACCGCCCCGGAGCGCGCAAGGTCGAGATGCGGGCGCCCGACGGCACCCGCAGCGTCGAGGCCGTCGTGCTCCCCGACGGCACCGGCTACGTGGTCGACGACAACCTGCCCGAGCTGCCGCCCGACCGCACCTACCAGCTGTGGGCGGTCGTCGGGGCGAGCAAGATCTCGGTCGGCGTCCTCGGGCCGAGCGTCGAGCCACTGGCGTTCCGCGCCGCGGCCGACGTGTCGGCCCTCGCGATCACGACGGAGAGGGCCGGCGGTGTGGTCGCGTCAGACCAGCAACCGGTTGTTGTCGGCACGGTCGCCTGAGCCGGCGATCCGTTCGAGCAGATCCCGCATCATCGCCCGCTCGTGGCGCCGGTACGGCCGGCCACACTCAGTCGATCTTCGCGGCCGCCTCCCGCCGCATCGTCGGCGTG
>DATAAF010000084.1:0-108460 GCA_036260255.1 Acidimicrobiales bacterium
TGTCGACGCGGAGGTTTTGCGATGTCAGGCGTGCGCAGGCTGCTGAACGGGGCCATCGGGCACGGGCTGGCGATGGCGGTCGGGCTCTCGGCGGTGTTCCTGGTCCTGCTCGCCCTCACTTCACCGGTCGTGGCCGCCGCCATCACCGTGCCTGCCAGCCTCGCCGTCGGCGTCGCCCGGGCCCGCCACCTGCCGCTGGCGACGCCCCACTCCCTCATCGCCCCTGCCTACGGCGACCGGGCCGTCGTCACCAAGGCGCCGAGGGCGGCGGACGCCGTTTCCAGCCGCCGCTCCTCGTCGGCCGCTTGACCGAGACGTTTGGGCGTCTCGGTGGCGGGGGACCCTCGCGCTCACCCGGTCGGCCTCGACCGGCGTCAAAGGAGCCATCGTGATCGGATTCATCATCGGACTCATCATCGTCGGCCTCATCGCCGGCGCCTTGGCCCGTCTGCTGGTGCCGGGCGAAGACCCCATGGGCATCGCCGGCACGATCCTGCTCGGGATCATCGGGTCGTTCATCGGCGGCTTCCTGGCCGACGTGCTCTTCCGCAGCGACGCCGAGGATCTCGGCCTGCACCCGGTCGGGATCTTGGGGTCGGTCATCGGCGCGGTGATCGCCCTGCTCATCTACCGGGCCGTCAACCGCCGCGCCCGGGTCTGACGTCGACAGCAGGCGGCGGCCCAGGAGCCTCCTGATCGCCCCGCCGTCCCTACGGCCCGCCGACCGGGCATCCTGACGGCGATGGCCCAGCAGCCCTACGTGCCGGCCGGCTCCTGGTACCAGCCGGCGTCCTTGCCGCCGGCCAACTGGTATCCCGACCCGTCCGGAGTCGCCGAGCTCCGCTACTGGGACGGCCGGAGCTGGACGTCGACCGTGTCGGTTGGCGGTCATGTCGACGAGCGGCCCATGCCGCCCCCGCCCCCACACCCCTACGTCGCCGCTCCGGCCCCTCCCGAGCCCCGACCCGAACCCCAGCCCCGGCTACCCGGCCGGGCGGCGGTGATCGCCCTCATCGGGTTCGTGGCCGGGCTGGCCGCCTCGATCGTCCTCAGCCTGCTCGGTGCGGTGCTCGGGCTGCCGGACATCGTGCGGCTGGTCGCCAGCCAGGCGGGGCTCTGGGGCGGGCTGCTCGGGGCCTGCCGGGTGGTCAGCCGGCGCTTCGGCACCGGCCACGTGGCCCGGGACTTCGGGCTGGTTATGGCGTGGAGCGACGTGGGTTGGGGCCTGCTCATGTCGCTCGCCGGGCGCATCGCGGTGGCGATCGCGGTGCTCCCGTTCCTGCCCTTCCCCCGCCTGGTCGGAGGCAACGACGAGGTGTTCCGGGTGTTCAACACCGACACCGTCAGCTTCGTCGTCGTCGCCCTCCTCGCCATCGCGGGGGCGCCGATCGTCGAGGAGCTGTTCTTCCGGGGCGTGCTGCAGGGAGCCTTCCTCGACCGGCTGGGCACCGTCTGGGCCGTCGGCTTGTCCTCCGTGCTCTTCGGCCTGGCCCACTTCAACCCGATCCTCGGCCTGGCCAACGTCTCGTTGATCACGGCCATCACCGCCGCCGGCATCGTCTTCGGCATCACCGTCCGGCTGCGCCGGCTCGGCTCGTCGGTGTTCGCCCACTCCTTCTTCAACATGGTCGCGGTCGGCGTGGCCGCCGCCGCCCGCTGACGCCACCCGGCCCCCGGCGGCGACCAGCGACGGCTCGGGTCCCGGCGGCGCGCCCACCTCCTCGTCGTCAGCGGGTCGCCGGCGGCCGGTGAGGACGAACCCCATGGCCGCGACGAACACCACGACGCTCACCCAGTCGTTGACCCGTAAGCCCAGGATGCGGTTGGCGGGGTCGACCCGCAGCAGCTCGATCCAGAAGCGGCCGAAGGTGTAGGCGGCCACGTAGACGGCGAACAGCCGGCCCGGGCGCATCTTGGCCCGCCGCTCGACGGCGAGGACGATGGCCACCACCACCAGGTTCCACAGGCACTCGTAGAGGAAGGTGGGATGGAACGTCGCCTCGTCGGCGAACCGCCGGGGGCGGTTCTCGGGATCGATGCGAAGCCCCCAGGGCAACGACGTGGGCCGACCGAACAGCTCCTGGTTGAACCAGTTCCCCCAGCGGCCGATGGCCTGGGCGAGGGGGATGGCGGGGGCGGCGGCGTCGAGGAGGGCGGAGGTGTCCATGCCCCACCGCCGGGCGACCCACACCCCGACCACGGCGCCCACCGCCACGCCTCCCCAGATGCCCAGCCCGCCGTCCCAGATCCTGAGGGCCCCGAGAGGGTCGTCGGTGTACAGCTGGTAGTCGGTGACGACGTGGTAGAGGCGGGCCCCGACCAGCCCGGCGGGGACGGCCCACACGGCCAGGTCGCCGATCTGCTTGGGGTCACCGCCTCGGGCCGCCCACCGGCGCCGGGTGAGCCAGATGGCGACCAGGACGCCCAGCAGGATGCAGATCGCGTACGCCCGCACCGGCAGCGGACCGATGTTCACGACGCCCCGCGACGGGCTGGGGATCTGGGCCAGAACCATGCGCGTCATGGGCGACGGCGCGCCGCCGACGACCGGAGCGTTGGCACGGCCAACGGTACCCTCGTACCGAGGTGAGATCGGGTATCGGCCACGGCTGGCACGGGGCGCTGTCGCGGGACCCCGACCTCACCAAGGGCGCCTCCATCGACCCGTCGACCCTCCGGCGGGTGTGGAACTTCGCCCGTCCCTACCGCTGGAAGCTGGCGGTGTTCGTCGCCATGATCGTGGGCGCCGCGGTCGTCGCCATCTTCCCGCCGCTCGTCTTCCGCAGCATCATCGACCACAACGCCGTGCCCCGCCGGCTCGAGGGGCTCGACCGCCTCGCCCTGCTGGCGCTGGGTCTGGCCTTCCTCGACGCCGGGCTCAACGTGGCACAGCGGTGGTGGGCCGCCCACATCGCCGAGAGCGTCATCTTCGACCTGCGCTCGGCGCTCTACGACGACGTGCAGCGGATGCCGCTCGCCTTCTTCACCCGCACCCAGACGGGGTCGCTGCTCACCCGCATGAACAACGACGTCATCGGCACCCAGCAGGCGTTCACCGGGACGCTGGGCAGCGTCGTCCAGAACGCCTTCACCGTCGTCATCACCCTCGCCGTGATGATCAGCCTGGAGTGGCGTCTCACCCTGCTGGCGCTGGCCGTCGTCCCCGCCTTCCTCATCCCCGCCAAGCGGGTGGGACGGCGGATGCAGCGGCTGACCAAGCAGTCCTTCGAGCTGTCGGCCGACATGAACGCCACGCTGGCCGAGCGCTTCAACGTCTCCGGCGCCCTGCTGGTCAAGCTGTTCGGCGACCCCCGGCGCGAGGCGACCGCCTTCGCCGAGAAGGCGGGGAAAGTCCGCGACATCGGCGTCCGCACCGCCTTCCTGGGGCGGGTCTTCTTCGCCGCCCTCGGCCTGCTCGGAACGGTGGGCACCGTCGCCGTCTACTGGCTGGGCACCCGCCTCGTGATCTCGGGGTCGCTCAGCCTGGGCACGCTGGCCGCGCTGGCGGTGTACGTCGCCCGGCTGTACTCGCCGCTGACCCTGCTGACCAACGCCCAGGTGGACGTGATGAGCGCGGTGGTCTCGTTCGACCGGGTCTTCGAGGTGCTCGACGCCCCCCGCCTGATCGACGATGCCCCCGGCGCCGTCGACCTCGTCGACCCGAGGGGCGAGATCGAGGTCGAGGACGTGTGGTTCCGCTATCCGGCGCCGTCGACCGTGTCGGTCGCGTCGCTCGAGGGGGAGACGGTCGGCGGCGAGCTGTCCGACGAGCCCTCGGCGTTCGTGCTCAAGGGTGTGTCCTTCCGGGCCGAACCAGGTCAGATGGTGGCCCTCGTCGGACCGACCGGCGCGGGCAAGACGACGCTGTGCAACCTGGTGCCCCGCCTGTACGACGTCACGTCAGGCGCCGTGCGAGTCGACGGTCACGACGTGCGCCAGCTCACCCAGCACAGCCTCCACGCCGCCATCGGCATGGTCACCCAGGACCCCCACCTGTTCCACGACACCATCGCCAACAACCTCCGGTTCGCCCGCCCCGGGGCGACCGACGCCGAGCTGGTCGAGGCGTGCCGGGCGGCCCGCATCCACGACCTCATCGCCGGCCTGCCCGACGGTTACGACACCGTCGTCGGCGAGCGGGGCTACCGGCTGTCGGGCGGGGAGAAGCAGCGGCTGGCCCTGGCCCGGGTGCTGCTCAAGGGCCCGGCCATCGTGATCCTCGACGAGGCCACCGCCCACCTCGACTCGGAGACCGAGCTGCTGGTGCAGCAGGCGCTGGCCGAGGCCCTGGCCGGGCGCACCTCGCTGGTGATCGCCCACCGCCTGTCCACCGTGCAGGCGGCCGACCACATCCTCGTCCTCGACGACGGGCGCATCGTCGAGCAGGGCACCCATGACCAGCTGCTGGCCGGCGGCGGCCTCTACCGCGAGCTCTACCTGACGCAGTACGCCCGGGCCACTGCGCCCCTGACCGTGCCGGTGGCGGCGCCGGTGGGCGAATGAGCGCCTTGGGCGCCGCCCGCGCCGCCGGCCGGCTCCTGGTGGCCGGGGTCGCCGTGCTGGCGCTGGCCGCCTGTGGGTCGCGGGGCGAGGAGCCGCGGGTCCTGCGCAACGGGCCCTCGTTCCACAGCGCCGGGCCGGAGGCGCGGGAGGAGATCAACGAGGTGCTCGAGTGGCAGGCCCGGCTCATCGCCGAAGGCAACTGGGAGCAGTACTTCCAGCTCTTCGTCCCGACCGAGCGGGCCCGGTGCTCGCCCGAGATCTTCGCCCTGTTCGCCGAGCAGGTGTACGGACCTTTGCGCCAGCGGGCCGAGGGATCGACGCTTTCCGCCAACCTGGTCGACCTGAAGGTCAACGGGTTCCGGGCCTCCGTCGAGTACCAGCTCGTGCTCAGGGAGTACGGGCTGGCCACCCAGGCGTCGACCGACAGCTACCTCAAGCTCGGCGACCGCTGGTTCATCGACGAGCAGGCGTGTTAGCCGGGGGGCAGGCCCCCCTCCGAACCACGCCCCCACCAGCTGCCGCCCATCCGGCCTTGGCCGAAAGGGCGGCGAGGGACCATCGGCCGGGCCGCCTTCGGCGGCTCCGGCGGCCGGCGCCAGACCCCTGCGGCGTCTCAGCGCCGGGTCCGCCGTGCCAGCCGCGGACGCTTCGTCACCGCGCTGTCGTCGTCCGCCGTGCCTGCCGGGGCGCGGGTGGGCTCGGTGGTGCGGTCGGGCTGGGTCATCGCGTCGCCCCCGCCCCGGTACGGCGGCCGGTCGACGTCGACGTTCCTGCTGACGGCGTCGCCGTCCCGGAGCCCGGTGCCGTTGGTGGCCACCGGGTCGGTCACCGCCGTGCTCTCCCGGTGGCGGAGGCTGGCGTTGTCCACCCGGGCCTGGGCGTTGGTGTTGCGCACCTGGGCCTCGGCGGCGAGGCGCCCGGCCTCACGGCGGGCGTCGGCCTCGGCGCCGACCTCGGGGTCGATGGCCCGGGCGAGCAGCTTGGCGTGCCAGCGCTCGCCGAGGATCCCGCCGATCACCGCCCCCGCCAGCGCACCGAGTAGCGAGGCCAGGCCGGCAACCGTTCCGACGTCGCTCCACTCGTCGCCGGTCGTCGGCAGGCCCATGTCCCGCAGGCGGTCGACGACCGCCTCCGTGCCGGCGACCTGGCGGACGACGACCGCCACGATCGCCACGATCAGCACGCCCAGGACGAAGACCGCGACGCCGTGCAGCGCTCCCGCCCGGCGGGCCATGCGCCCGGCCACGTAGCCCCCGAACAGGTAGGCGAGGAACAACACGCCGGCCACCACCAACCCGGCGGCAACGCCCAGGTCGCCCCAGCGGGCGGTGATGTCGGCATCGGCGCCCGTCGCTTCCAGGATGCCGCCGGCGATGCCGGCGAGGATGGCGAACCCGCCGTAGGCCACCAGGACCCCGGCGAGCAGGCTGCCCAGCGAGATCTGCTTCCACCCGGCGTCGGCGATGAGCGCCCGCCGGTCCCGACCGGTCTCTACCACGACTCGTTTGCCCATGACGTCTCCCACGCACAACTCGCTACGGACCGCGTCGGACGCGTGGCCCTACGTGAGATGTGCCCCACCGGGCGGGGCGCTATTCGTCCTCCTCGACGCCCTCGACCCGCTCGCCCACCTCTGACCGGTCCTCGTCCATGAGCTCCGTCTCGACGGGCTCACGCTTCAGCACCTGGGAGTCCTTCTCCTGCTCCGTCTCGGCCAGCTCCTCGGCGGCGTCGTCGGTCATGGCGGTCTTCCTTTCGGCGTCGGGTGGGGCGGGATCGGCGCCCTGTCCTACCATCGCCGGCGAGATGAGGCTTCCCCGGCTCTCACCGGCCTCCTACCGGCGCATCACCTTCCTGGCGCTGATCGCCCTCGGTTTCATCATCGTCACCGGCGGGGCGGTGCGCCTCACCGGGTCGGGCCTCGGCTGCCCCGACTGGCCCACCTGCGCCGAGGACCGGGTCGTGGCTCCGTGGGAGTACCACGCCATGGTCGAGTTCGTGAACCGCACGATCACCGGGCTGGTGTCGCTGGCCGTCATCCTCGCCGTGCTCGGGTCGCTCGTCCGCCATCCCCGCCGGCGCGACCTGGTGTGGCTCTCCGCCGGGCTGGTCGCCGGCGTCGTCGGCCAGATCATCCTCGGCGGCCTCACCGTGCTCTTCCACCTGGCCCCGCCGCTGGTGATGTCGCACTTCCTCCTGTCGATGGTGATCCTGGCCGACGCCGTCGTGCTGCATCACCGGGCCGGCGAGCCCGACGACGGCGCGCCCCGGCGCGTGGTCGGTCCTGACCTCCGGCGCCTCGGCGGGTTGGTCGTCGCCAGCGCCGCCCTCACGATCTTCCTCGGGACGGTCCTAACCGGCAGCGGCCCCCACGGGGGTGACGAGGACGTCGAGCGGCTGCCCTTCTTCGTCCCGGACGTGGCCCGGGTGCATGGCATCAGCGTCATGATCTTCCTCACCCTCGTGCTGGTGACCCTATGGCGCCTGCGGCGGGACGGCGCCCCGGCCGCCCTCCTCCGCCGGGGTGAGGTCCTGCTCGCCGTCCTCGTGGGCCAGGCGGCGGTCGGCTACGTGCAGTACTTCACCGGCGTGCCGGTGCTGCTGGTGGGCGTGCACATCCTCGGGGCCACGCTGGTGTGGGCGGCGGTCATCCGCTTCTTCCTCGGGTTCTCGACGAGAGAGGTCGCCGGCCGGCCGGCCGCCGCCGGGCGGGCCGAAGGTCAGCCGTCGGAGCTCCTGCCGAGCACCTGACCCACCCGGCGGGCGTAGCCTGGGCACCGTGGGCGCGCGGGCGATGTCGACCATGCCGGCGGAGGTCAAGGAGCCCGACCTCGGCGAGGAGGTCATCCCCGACCGGCCCTGGGTCGTCATCGTCTGGAACGACCCGATCAACCTCATGTCCTACGTGACGTTCGTCTTCCAGAAGCTGTTCGGCTACAGCCGGGAGAAGGCCACCAAGCTGATGCTCGACGTGCACCACAAGGGCAAGGCGGTCGTGTCCAGCGGGCCGCGCGAGAAGGCCGAGCTCGACGTCTTCCGCCTGCACGAGCACGGCTTGTGGGCGACGATGCAGCACGACGAGTAGACGGACACCTCTTGGGCGCCCTCAGGAAGAGGCCGGTACGCCGCACCCGGTCGGGCCAGTACGAGCTCCGCCTCTCCGACGCCGAACGGGAGCTGCTGCGGGGGATCGGCCCGCGGATGCGGGAGGTCTTCGCCGACGGCTCCGACCCGGTCCTCGAGCGCCTGTTCCCCGTCGCCTATCCCGAGGACGAGGCCCGCCAGGCCGAGTACCGCCTGCTCGCCCAGAGCGAGCTCACGGACTCCCACCTGGCCGCCATCGCGACCCTGGAGGAGACGATCGACGCCGAGCGCCTCGACGAGGAGCAGCTCCTGGCGTGGATGCGGGCCCTCAACGAGGTCCGCTTGGTGCTGGGCGTCCGCCTCGAGGTCAGCGAGGACGGCGACGAGCGCCCCTCGTCGAGCGACGACCCCCGGGCCTCCGCCTTCGCGATCTACGACTACCTGACGTGGCTGCAAGGCGAGATCATCGACGCCCTGGCCGGCTGACCGCGCCGGTCTGGTAGTAGACGGCGCCGACCGTTCCCGGCCCGGTATGGGCGCCCACGCTGGGGCCCACCCGGTAGCGGACCAGCTCGACCACCTCGGGAGCGCCGGCCAGGCGGTCGGCGAGCGAGGCGGCCAGCGCTTCGGCCCCGGAGTCGGCGACCGCCACGCCGACCCGAAGCCCGGCCCCCGCTCCCAGCACCCGGGCGGCCATGACCTCGGCGGCGGCGTCGAGGTCGCCCGCCTCGGCGACCACCTGCATGGTCCCGCCCGCCATGGTCAGGACGGGGACCGAACCGGCCGCGGTCGCGGTGCCGGTGGCGAGGCGTCCTCCGGCGCGCGGCAGGTCGAGGGCGCGCACGACGAAGACCATCCCGACCCGTCCGGCGGTCTCCAGAGCGACCGCCTCGGCCTCGTCGATCGACGCCCCCCGGACGATGGCCTCGGCCGCTTCCCACAGGCAGCAGGTCACGCCGAAGGAGGCCGTCCCCGTGTCGACCACCCGCACCGGCACGGGCGCCGACCGGGCGGCCAGGCGGGCCGAGTTGACCGTCCCCGAGGTGTTCGAGCCGATGTGCACCGACAGGATCTCGTGGGCCCCCCGCTCGGCCACCGCCCGGTAGGCGTCGGCGAAGCGGCCGGGGCTGGGCTGGGACGTCGACACGTCGGGCGTGCGCGCTCGGAACAGGTCCCAGAAGGCGTCGGCGTCGAGCTCTACGCCCTCCAGGTAGGCGGTGCCGTCGACGGTGACGGTGAGCGGGACCACCTCGACGCCGTACCGACGCGCCAACTCCGGCGGGATCTGGGAGCTCGAGTCGGTGACCAGCCCGATCACGTGACCGCCTGCCGGGCTCGCCGGTCGGCGGCGGCGAAGCGGGAGGCGATCACGACGCTGGTGGCCGCCGCGCTCAGCGGGAGCGTCGGGCCGGGGACCGGCCCCCACGCGTTGGGCCACCGCCGGCGCCACCACAGCAGGCCGCTGCCCACCCACGCCGCCGACGCCACGACGGTGGCGGGAAAGGCGCGCTTGCGCACGCGGGCGGCCACGAGGGCCACGACCAGGTCGACCGGGAAATAGGCCGGGAAGGTGGCCAGGCACTGTCCCGAGCTGACCGCCACCCCCTTGCCTCCCCGGAACCCGTTCCACACCGGCCAGCAGTGCCCGACCACCGCCGCGGTGCCGGCCAGGTTGGCGCCCGCAGCCCCCGCCAGGCGGCCCCCCACCACACAGGCGAGGGCGCCCTTGGCCATGTCGGCGGCGAGCACGGTCGAGCCCCAGACCTTCCCGAGGGCGGCGATGGCGTTGGCTGCGCCGGGGTTGCCGCTGCCCGCGGCGCGCAGGTCGGTGGCGCCGCCCGTCGCCAGGCGGGCGGCCACGTCGGCCGACGGCACCGTCCCGAGGAGGTAGCCGGCACCGGCGGCGGCCGCGACCCGTGGCGGCGAGCTCCTACGGCCGTTGAACATCGGCCCGAGCGTAGGGCCCTCCTCCGGAGCGTCGTCGGGCGCTGCCCTCTAACCTTCCCGGCCGTGCGCATCCTCGTGGTGTCGTCGCGCCTCACCGAACGGCGCCGGGGAGCCCTCACCCGGCTGGTGGCCGCGGAGGGCGAGCCGGTGCTGGTGCCGCCGGCCGCCCTGGAGGCGTCGGTCGACGGCAACCGACCGCAGGCGGTGCTCCTCGACGGTCCCCTCGACCCTCCGGCGCCCGAGGTGGCCGGGCGGCTGGAAGTGTGGGTCGAGGCGGGTACGTCGCTCGTCGCCGTGGGCACGGCGACGGCGGCCGGCCCGGCCGGCGGATGGGTCGACGTCCTCCGGGCCACCGCCCAACCGCCGGTGCCTCCCGGCGAGGTCTTCGTCGGGGTGGCCGAGCCCGATCACCCGCTGGTGGCCCGGGTCGACGCCGAGTTCCCGGTCGCCGACGTCTTCCAGCCGCTGAGCCCGGCCCACGACGCCATGGGCGCCCTGCTGCAGGTGACCTACCGCTTCTGCAACCAGGGCGCGGTCCTCGCCGGCGATCGGGGGCAGGGGCTGGTGGTCGTCTCCGGCCTGGGCAACACCGACGCCGCCCTCGCCGTGCCGGCGCTGGCCACCGTCCTCCGCCGCGCCCTCCGGGGGCGGGAGCGCCTCCGCCCCGCCGGGCGCCCACTGGGCGTGGGCATCGTCGGCTACGGCGGCCTCGGCGGCATGGGGCGGCGGCACGGCACCGCGGCCGGAGCCACGGCGGGGCTCGAGCTGGTGGCCGCCTGCGATACCGACCCGGCCCGCCGCAAGGCCGCCGAACACGACTTCGCGGGAATCCGGGTCCATACCTCCGTCGAGGAGCTGGCCGCCGACGGCGCCGTCGACGTGGCCATGGTCGCCACCCCGCCGGTGGCCCACATGTCGATCGTCGCCGCCCTCCTGCGGGCGGGGAAGCACGTCGTCTGCGAGAAGCCCCTGTGCTTCACCGTGGCCCAGGCCGACCGCCTCTTCGCCCTGGCCCGGGAGCACGACCGGACGCTCACCGTGCACCAGAGCCGGCGGTGGGACCGGGACTTCAGGGCCGTCCGGCGTGCAGTCGACGAGGGCCTCCTCGGCGAGGTCTTCAACACCGAGACCTTCGTGGGCGGCTTCGACCACCCGTGCCGGGCCTGGCACTCGGAGGCCGCGGTGTCCGGGGGGCTGGCCTACGACTGGGGCGCGCACCACGTGGACTGGATCCTGCTGCTCATGGGCTCGGTCCCCGCGAGGGTGTGGGCCGTCGGCCACAAGCGGGTCTGGCACGACGTCACGAACCTCGACCAGCTGCGGGTGCGCATGCGGTGGGACGACGGGCGGGAGGCCGAGTACGTGGCGTCGGACGTGGCCGCCGTGCGCCGGCCCAAGTTCTACGTGCAGGGCACCGCCGGCACCCTGGTCGGGCACTACCGTCCGGTGACCTTCGACCGGATCGACCCGGCCCGGGGCTACGTGTCCGAGGCGGCCCATCACGCCGAGGCCCCGGCCGACCTGACCGTGGCCCGCTACCGGGGAGCAGGCGGGCTGGAGGAGATGTCGCTCCCCCTCGAGCCCGAGGTGCCCTTCGCCTTCCACCGCAACCTGGCCAACCACCTCCACCTGGGCGAGCCGCTGGCGGTGGAGCCGCAGTCGGTGCGGGAGGTGGTGGCGGTGCTGGAGGCGGCGACCCGCTCGGCGGCCGAGGGAGGCCAACCGGTCGACTTTCGGTGACGGCACCGGCGGCGGCGGAGCCCCTGTCCCCCCTGCGGATGGGAGTGATCGGGGCGACGTCGTGGATCGCCACCCGGGCGGTCCTCCCTGCGATCGTGGCCTCGCCGGCGACTCGGCTCGTCTCGGTCGCCAGCCGCGATCCCATCGCCGGTGACGAGGTGGCCGCCCGCTTCGCCGCCGAGCGGTCGGCCCCCGACTACGAGGGGCTGCTGGGTGACCCGGACATCGAGGCGGTGTACATCCCGCTGCCCAACGGCCTGCACCGGGAGTGGACCGAGCGGGCGGCCGCCGCCGGTCGCCACGTGCTGTGCGAGAAGCCGCTGGCCCCCTCGGCCCACGACGCCCGGGCCATGGCGGCGGCGTGCCGGGCGGCCGGGGTGGTGCTCATGGAGGCGTACATGACGCCGTTCCATCCCCGCGCCCCGCTGGTCGGCGAGCTCATGACACGGGGCGTGCTGGGACGGCCTCGTTTCGCCCGGGCCGAGTTCGCCTTCCCCCTCACCGACCCGTCCAACCACCGTTGGCGGCCCGAGATGGGCGGCGGCGCGTTGCTCGACGTCGGGATCTACTGCCTGTCGCCACTCGTCGAGATCGGCGGCGAGCCTGCGGAGGCGGCGGCCCGGGCGGTAGTGGCCGGTTCGGGCGTGGACGCTAGCTTCTCCGGCTGGCTCGCCTTCGCCGACGGCTTCACCGCCACCTTCGCCTGCTCGTTCGAAGCTCCCGAGCGCCAGCTGTTGGAGGTGACGGGGACCGGCGCGTCCGTCACCGTGGACTGGCCGTTCGCCGGAGGGGCCGCCGGGACCCGCCCCCGGGTCACGCACCTCGACGGGCGAACCGAGGAGGTGGCCGGTCCCGACGGCGACCCCTACCTGGGCATGGTCGAGCACTTCGCTGCTGCCGTCCGGGGCCGCGCCGACCTCCGCCGGCCCCCGGCCGCGTCCGTCGCCCTCCTCGAGCTCATCGACCGCCTCCGGCAGGCGGCCTGCCGATGACCGCGATCACCGAGCGCCGGTTCGACGTGGCCGAGGACGTGTCGCTCTACGCCCGCGACCGGAGGGTGCCCGGCGGCGACGTCGGCGTACCGCCCCTGCCGTTCCTGCTGGTCCACGGACTGGCGTCCAACTGCCGGCTGTGGGACGGCGTGGCGGCGCGGCTGTTCGAGCTCGGCCATCCGGTGGTCGCCGTCGACCTGCGTGGGCACGGCCGGAGCGACAAGCCCGAGGCGGGCTACGACTTCGCCACCCTCGCCGCCGACCTGGTTGCGGTGCTCGACCGGCTCGAGTGGCAGCGGGCGGTGGTCGCCGGCCAGTCCATGGGCGGCAACCTCGCGCTCGAGCTGGCCGCGGTGGCGCCGGCGCGGATCGTCGGAGTGGCTGGAGTCGACGGCGGGGTCGTCGACCTGCAGCGGCGCTGGCCGGTGTGGGAGGAGGCGGCCGCCGCCCTGGCCCCTCCTCGGTTGGAGGGGACGCCTCGAGGGGAGGTCGAGGCCCACCTCCGCCGAACCCATCCTGACTGGTCCGACGAGGGGATCGAGGCCTTCCTCGCCAACTTCGAGGCGCTCCCCGACGGCACCGTCCGCCCGTGGCTCACCTTGGAGCGCCACATGGCGCTTGTCCGGTCGATGTGGGAGCACCGGCCGTTGGCGACGCTGGCGCGGGTGGCCGCCCCGCTCCTGTTGGTAATGGCGGACACCGGCGACGAGTGGGCGGAGGCGAACCGGGAGGAAGCCCGCCTGGCCCGGGCCGCTCGCCCGGACGTCGACGTCGAGTGGTTCTCGCCCGCCGACCACGACCTGCACGTGCAGCGGCCCCGTGAGGTGGCCGACCTCCTGCACGACCGCCTCGGACGCGTGGGCGCCACTTCCTCCTAACGTTGCGTACGTGGCCGCCCCGCTCCCCCGACTCCTGGCGATCATGGGCTCGGGAGAGACGGCGCCGACGATGAGCGCCGTCCACCGCGACCTCCTCGCCCGGCTGGGCGACGGGCCCGTGCGCGCCGTCCTCCTCGACACGCCGTTCGGGTTCCAGGGCAACGCCGACGAGCTGTCGGCTCGGGCGGTGCAGTACTTCGCCACCAGCGTGCAGCGGCCGCTCGAGGTGGCGTCGTACCGGTCGGCCGACGAAGTGGGCTCGCTGGGCTACGAGACCATGCTCAATCGCCTGCGCGACGCCGGTTACGTGTTCGCCGGGCCGGGGAGCCCGTCGTACGCCCTGGCCCAGTGGCGGGCGAGCCAGGTGCCGGCGGTGCTGGCCGAGAAGCTGCGCGCAGGGGGGTGCATCACCTTTGCCAGCGCCGCCGCCGTCACCCTCGGGCCCTTTGCCCTGCCGGTGTACGAGATCTACAAGGTGGGGCAGGCGCCGTTCTGGCTCGAAGGGCTCGACCTGATGGGCCAGATCGGGTTGCCGGCGGTCGTCGTGCCGCACTTCGACAACGCCGAGGGGGGCACCCACGACACCCGGTACTGCTACATGGGCGAGGGTCGGTTGTCGGCCCTCGAAGCCGAGCTACCCGATGAGGTGTTCATCCTCGGCGTGGACGAGCACACCGCCTGCATCTTCGACGTGGACGCGGGGACGGCGACGGTGGCCGGCCGGGGCAGCGTCACCGTCCGCCGCCGAGGGCGCATGGCCAAGCTGCCGTCGGGTGAGACGGTGACCATCGCCGCCCTGCCCGGGTTGGCCGGTGACGCCGGCGCCGGGGCGGTCCCAGTGGCGCCCGCGGCCCCGGTCGTCGATGAGGGGGGAGCGGTCGTGGCGACGGGCGAGTCGCCCTTTCTCGGAGAGGTGGCCCGGCTCCAGTCCGAGTTCGACGCCGCTATGGCCGAGGGCGACGCCAAGGGAGCGGTGGCCGCCGTCCTCGCCCTCGACGACCTCCTGGTGGAGTGGTCGCACGAGACCTTCTCGTCGGACGAGTCCGACCGGGGCCGGGCCGCCCTCCGCTCGATGGTCGTCCGCCTGGGCGAGTCCGCTCATGAGGGCATGCGCGACCCCCGCACGGTCGTCGGCCCCTTCGTCGACGCCCTGCTCGACGCCCGGGCCCGAGCCCGGGAGGAGCGCCGCTGGCCCGACTCCGACGCCATCCGCGACCGCCTCGTCGACGCCGGGGTCGAGGTGCGCGACACCCCCGAGGGCACGACGTGGGACCTGCGCTGACCGGGAGGGGCAGGACGTCCCTGTACGGTGAGGGGACCGCCGCCCCCATCGTCTAGCGGCCTAGGACACCACCCTTTCAAGGTGGCGGCACGGGTTCGAATCCCGTTGGGGGCGCACCCACCGCACGCTCGGCTCCAAGCCGCTCGGCTCGCTCAGACGCCTCGTCGCTTTCGACGCAGCGCGACGATGACAGCGGGAGACGTGTCGGGCGCCGGCCGGCGAGGGGAACGTCCGACCTGCTGCTGTCCGGAGCAACCGATGCCTCGAAGGACCGGGGCGTCTCCTGGCGTGATGCATCTCATCCGAATGACCAGGAGGGGTGATGGCGGATACTTGCCTGTCGGGAATCTGCAACCCGAGACGCACGCAGGGGCGGGTGGCGAGGCCGAGTGGCCGCGTCAACCTGCTCGTGCTCCAAGGACCCGGGCTCTTCGTGGGCGCGAGCGTCGCCAAGCAGGGCGGTGACACGGACATCACCTCCGTGATCCTCGACATCGATGGCCGCAACGTCGTGAACCTCACGTACGCGGCGGCCAGGAACTTCGGGCTGACGCAGCCGAACCCTTTCGGCCTCGTCCTGCATCAAACCCAGGCAATCGACAACGTCACGATCGGCTATCCGTCACCTCTCCGCTTCGAGCGCGAGCTTGTACTCGCCGTCGACGTCAACGAGCCGAACGTCGTGCAGGTGACTGCCAACGTCATCCACGGCACGCCCTAGCTGGTTGGTGGGAACAGCATCTCGACGTCGCGTCGACGGCATGACGCTGAGCTCTGGCCGTACGGCCGAGGAACTCGGGACCGGCGTGTCCAGTTCGCTAGTTTTGTCGGTCTTTGATTTGGGACGAGGAGCCCGCATATCCTGACGGCGCGGGTGGGTCGCCGGGCTCCCCAGCCCCCGGATGACCCGCCCGCCCCTCTCCGTGCCGGACCGCACAGAGCACCCACTAGGCTGGGTCGCCCGTAGGGTCCTGTGGTGCAGCTTGGAGTGCACGCCGGCCTGTCAAGCCGGAGGTCGCGAGTTCAAATCTCGTCAGGACCGCCACGGTCGGGTAGCTCAGTTGGTAGAGCGCGCGCCTGAAAAGCGCGAGGTCACCGGATCGACGCCGGTCCCGACCACCGGCTCGCGAGCAGGAGGCAGACGCCAGGTGCAGCAGCCCCACGGAGGGGGAAGACAGCGCGCGGTCGCCGCCGTCGCCGCGCTCGTGCTGGCGCTGGTGGCCGCCGCCGGGTGCGCCGGGGAGTCCGAGCGCCGCACGGTGGCGGCCGCCACCGTCGGCGACAAGCCCGGGTTCAGCCCCGACACCGTCACCGTCCATACCGGCGACAAGGTCGACCTCATCGTCTCGAACGCCACCGACCGCACCCACGGCTTCGACATCGAGGGGTACGGACTGCCGGCGCGGGTCGTCGATCCCACCCTCCCGCCCGAGCGGGTGCGGTTCACAGCTCGGCGGGCGGGCACGTTCAAGATCTACTGCCATCTCCACCCTCAGCACCTGACGGCCACGCTCGTCGTCCTGTGACCCCGGCGGTGGCGGGGATAGCCTTCTTCGGTGGTGGACGTCTTCGACCGGATCGGCGGGGACGAGTACGAGCAGGTGGTCTACTGCCATGATCGGTCCACCGGGCTCCGGGCGATCATCGCCATCCACTCGACTCGCCTCGGACCGGCCCTCGGCGGCACCCGCTTCCACCCGTACGCCAGCGAGGACGCCGCCCTCACCGACGTCCTGCGCCTGGCCCGGGGGATGACCTACAAGGCGGCCGCCGCCGGGCTCGACCTCGGGGGCGGCAAGGCGGTGATCATCGGCGACCCCTACGTCGACAAGAGCGAGGCGATGCTCCGGGCTTACGCCCGCTACGTCGACGGCCTCGGCGGGCGGTACGTCACCGCCGAGGACGTCGGGACGACCCAGGCCGACATGGACCTCATCCGGCGGGAGACCCGGTTCGTCACCGGCTCGAGCGAGGAGCTCGGGGGCTCGGGGGACCCGTCGGCGGCCACCGCCTACGGGGTGCTGTGGGGCATGAAGGCGGTGGCCCGCCACCTCTGGGGCGACACCTCGCTGGCCGGCCGCCACGTCGTGATCTCGGGCGTCGGCAAGGTCGGAAGCATCCTGGCCCGCCATCTCGTCGAGGAACAGGCCCGGGTGAGCGTGGCCGACGTCGACCCCGACAGGGTGGCCGAGGCGGTCGCCGCCCTCGCGGTCGAGGCGGTGGCGGCGGAGACGGCGCACCGCACGCCGTGCGACATCTACTCGCCCTGCGCCCTGGGCGCCGTCCTCAACGCCTCGACGATCCCCGAGCTGCGGTGCGCGGCGGTGGTCGGCGCCGCCAACAACCAGCTGGCCGACACCGGCAGCGCCAAGCTGCTCGACGACGCCGGCATCCTCTACGCGCCCGACTACGTGGTCAACGCCGGTGGCGTCATCAACATCGCCGAGGAGCTGGCGCCCACCGGCTACCACCGCGACCGGGCGCGGGCCGCCGTGCAGCGGATCTTCGACACCACCACCGCCCTGCTCGCCCGGGCCGTCGCCGACGGCGCGTCCACCGCCGAGGCGGCGGACCGGCTGGCCGTGCAGCGGGTCGAGGAACTGGGCCGGGTGCGCCAGATCCGCACCTCCTCCACGAGGTAGGCGCCGTGGCCAGAGTCATGCCCGAGCAGGAGCTGCTGGCCAGCCCCCATGCCGACCGCCACAGCGGCCTGGGACTGGCGGCCGACGACCTGCGTCGCATGTACCGCACGACCGTGCTGGCGCGGGTGCTCGACCAGAAGCTGTGGACCCTGGCGCGCGCCGGCACCGTTCCCTTCGTGATCCCCGGGCAAGGCCAGGAGGCGGCCCAGGTGGGGTCGGCGTGGGCCCTGCGGGCCGGCCACGACGTGGTGCTGCCCTACTACCGCGACGTCGGTGTCGTCCTCACCTTGGGCATGACGCCGTACGAGGTGCTGCTCAACGTGTTCGCCCGGCCCGAGGACCCCAACTCGGGCGGACGGCAGATGCCGTACCACTGGGGGTGCCGGCGGCTGAACATCATCACCGGGTCGTCGCCCATCGGCACCCAGCTGCCGCACGCCGCCGGGCTGGCGACGGCGGCGCAGATCCAGGGCGACGACCGGGTGACGGTGTGCTACTTCGGCGAGGCCACGACGTCGAAGGGGGACTTCCACGAGGCCCTGAACTTCGCCGGCATCCACGACCTGCCCATCGTCTTCCTCTGCGAGAACAACCTGTACGCCATCTCGGTGCCCATGGGCCTGCAGACGGCCGCCGCCGACGTGGCCGACTACGCCGGGAGCTACGGGTTCCCGGGCGTGGTCGTCGACGGCAACGACGCGCTGGACGTCTACGCGGCCACGCAGGACGCCGTGCGGCGGGCGCGCGAGGGCGGCGGCCCCACGCTCGTCGAGTGCAAGACGTACCGGCTGCTGCCGCACACCTCCGACGACAACGACCGGGCCTACCGCTCGGCCGAGGAGGTCGAGGCGTGGCGGAAGAAGGACCCGCTGCCGCGGATGCGCGAGTACCTGCTCGCCCAGGGTGTGCTCTCGGAAGACGAGGAGGCACGCCTGCAGGAGGACGTCCGGGCCGAGGTCGAGGAGGCGGCCGACCGGGCCGAAGCGACCGCCGAGGCGCGGCCGGAGATGGCGTTCCGCCACGTGTACGCCAATTTGTTGCGGCCGATCCCGCGCGCCCCGGCATCGGCGACACCCGACGTGCGCCCGCCCCCGCCGGCGCCGCAGCCGAGCGAGGGCGTCGAGCGCAGCGTGCTGGAGACGGTGCGCCACACGCTGCACGAGCTCATGGGCCGGTACGACGAGGTCGTCGTGCTCGGTGAGGACGTCGGCCTCCTCGGTGGGGTGTTCCGGGCCACCGAGGGGCTCCAGCGGCAGTACGGCCCCTCCCGGGTCATCGACACGCCGCTGGCCGAGTCGTCCATCGTGGGGATCGGCGTGGGGCTGGCGCTGGCCGGGCTGTGGCCGGTGGCCGAGATCCAGTTCGCCGACTTCCTCCACTCCGCCTTCGACCAGCTGGTGAGCGAGGCGGCCAAGATCCACTACCGCTCGGCCGGCGACTTCACCGTGCCGTTGGTCGTCCGGGCGCCCTGGGGCGGGGGGACCCACCGGGCCATCTACCACTCCCAGGCGGTCGAGGCCTTCTACGCCCACGTCGCCGGGCTCAAGGTCGTCGCCCCGTCGACCCCGGCCGACGTGGCCGGCCTCTTGCGCTCGGCGGTTGAGGACCCCGACCCCGTGCTGTTCCTCGAGCACAAGAAGACCTACCGGCGCATCAAGGGGCCGGTGCCGGAGGGCGAGTGGCGCGTGCCCATCGGCGTGGCCGACGTGGCCCGGCCGGGGGACGACCTCACGATCGTGACCTACGGCCTCCACCGCCACCACTGCCTGGCGGCGGCCGAGACCCTGGCCGAGGAGGACTACTCGGTGGAGGTCATCGACTTGCGCACCATCTCGCCCCTCGACCGGGAGACGGTGCTGCGCTCGGTCACCCGCACCGGGCGGCTGCTCGTGGTCCACGAGGACAACGTGAGCTTCGGGGTGGGCGCCGAGGTGTCGGCGTTCGTGGTCGAGGAGGCGTTCTACGACCTGGACGCCCCGGTACGGCGCCTGGCCATGGCCGACGTCCCCGCCATGCCCTACGCCGTCCCCATGGAGAAGGCGGTCCTCATCGGGCCCGAGAAGGTCGTCGACGCGGCCCGCGCGTTGATGGACGAGTAGCCGGTCGTCGGCTCCAGGCGGCCGTCGCCGTCGCCGCCGTCCCCAGTCGATGTAACTACCCCGACGGGCGCGCTGGGAGCGGACTGTTCGGAGAAGTGGTCCGTGGCGAGCCGATTCCCGGAGCAGCTCCGTCGGGGCGCCGGGCCTCGCGACCGGTGGGTACGCTGCCGGGGGGTGGCGCGGATGCAGGGGGTCGCCATGCGAGTCGGCATCCTGGGGACGGGGGACGTGGGGCGGGCGCTGGGGACCGGCTTCGTGGGCCTGGGCCACGAGGTCCGCATGGGCTCGCGGGACGCCGCCAACCAGCGGGCCACCGAATGGGCGGCCGGCGCCGGCGAGCTGGCGTCGACGGGGACGTTCGCCGACGCCGCCGCCTTCGCCGACGTGGCCGCGCTCGCCACCGCGTGGAGCGGCACCGAGAACGCCCTGCAGCTGGCCGGGCCCGACAACCTGGCGGGCAAGGTGGTCATCGACGCCACCAACCCCCTGGCGGTCGGCGCCCCCGGCAGCCCCCCGGGCCTCGCCCTCGGCCACACCGACTCCGGAGGGGAGCAGGTGCAGCGGTGGCTTCCCGACGCCCGGGTGGTCAAGGCGTTCAACATCGTCGGCAACGCCCACATGGTGAACCCCGACTTCCCCGACGGGCCGCCGACGATGTTCATCTGCGGGAACGACGACGACGCCAAGGCCATCGTCGCCGAGATCCTCACCGCCTTCGGCTGGCCGTCGATCGACATCGGCGGCATGGAAGGAGCCCGGCTGCTCGAGCCCATGTGCATCCTGTGGGTGATCTGCGGGTTCCGGAGCGGCAGCTGGGACAACGCCTTCAAGCTCCTGCGCAAGTAGGTAAATCGCCGCGCCGCGACGCCCGGCGGGGCACCATCTGGCGGTGGGCGGCTACCGGGTCGAGCGGACGGAGGACGCCGCTCGGGCCCGAGACCACGCCGGGCCCTTCCTCCTCGCCCGTCCGGTCGAGCACACCCTCCACCTCGCCATCCTCGAGCAGCGCGCGCTGGGATCGGAGCCGGGCCGGTACTGGTCGGTCCTCGCCGAGGACGACCGGGTCGTCGGCTTCGCCCTCCTGTCACCCCTCGACTTCTACGCCGCGACGACGGGGATGCCGGCCGCCGCCGTGCCCACACTCGTCGACGCCATCGCCGCCGAGGTGCCCGCCCTGCCGGGCGTGAACGGCGAGGCGTGCACCGTCGCCGCCTTCGGAGGGCACTGGTCGGAGCGGGCGGGAACCGCCGTCACGCCCTTGGAAGCCCACCGCCTCTACCGCCTCGACCACCCACCGCCGGCGGTGGGGGCCTCCGGCGCCCTCCGCCGCGCCACCGGCGACGACGAGCAGCTGCTCGTCGCCTGGGCGCGGGCGTTCGAGACGGAGATCGGCCTCCCCTACCCCGGCGACATCGCCGAGGCGACGAGGCAGCGCGTCGCCGCCGGCGGCCTGTGGGTGTGGGACGACGGCGGGCCGGTGTCGGCCGTAGGGCTGACCCCCGCGCTCGCCGGCGTGGCGCGCATCCACTACGTCTACACGCCTCCGGAGCGCCGGCGCCGGGGGTACGCCGCCGCGTCCGTCGCCGCCGTCTCCGCCCACGCCCTGAGCGCCGGCGCCGACACGTGCGCCCTCTACGCCCAGCTGAACAACGCCACCTCCAACCGCATCTACCGGGCGCTCGGCTACCGGGCGGCGATGGAGGTGCTGTTCTACGCGTTCGGCTCGCCGACCAGCCGCACCTGACCGTCGCCGGGCACGACCTCGCCGACCTCCACGGACGGCACCCCCGCCCCCCGCAGGGCGTCGTGGGCACCGAAGGCGTCGTCCGCCCGCACCACCGCGACCATGCCGATGCCCAGGTTGAACGTCCTCGCCATCTCGTCGTCGGCCACCTGCCCGAGCCGGCGGATCTCCTCGAAGATGCGGGGAACCTCCCAGGTGCCCCGGTGCACCACCACGTCGCACGACGGCGGCAGCACCCGCGCCAGGTTCCCGGGCAGACCCCCGCCGGTGACGTGGGCCAGTGCACCCACGTCCACCGCCTCGACCAGCCGAGCGACGGCGGGGGCGTAGATCACCGACGGGCGCAGCAGCTCGTCGGCAAGGCTGTGGCCGGCGCCGTCCCAGGCGGGGTCGTCGAGCGAACGGCCGGCCACCTCGAGGAGCACCCGCCGGGCCAGCGAGTACCCGTTGCAGCGCAGCCCGGGCGAGGGGAGGCCCAGCACCACGTCGCCGGGACGCACGTGCTCCCCGGTCACCAGGCGGTCGCGCTCCACGACCCCGACGGCGAACCCGGCCAGGTCGAAGTGCCCCACCTCCATGACGCCCGGGTGCTCGGCCATCTCGCCACCGATCAGCGCGCACCCCGACCGGCGGCACCCCTCGACCACGCCCACCACGATCTGCTCGACCTGGCGGGGGTCGAGGCGCCCGACCGCCACGTAGTCGAGGAAGAACAGCGGCTCGGCACCGGTCGTGGCTACGTCGTCGACGCACATGGCGACCAGGTCGAGGCCGATGGTGTCGAACCGTCCGGTCTTCTGGGCGATGGCGGCCTTGGTGCCCACGCCGTCGGTGGACGAGACGAGCACGGGCTGGCGGTAGCGCGACGGGTCGAAGGCGAACAGGCCGCCGAACCCGCCCAGGTCGCCCAGCACCTCGGGGCGGAATGTCGAGCGCACCCCCTCCCGGATGCGGGCCACCGCCTCCTCTCCGGCGCCGATGTCGACGCCGGCGCCGGCGTAGGTCTCACCCACAGGGGTGGGCGGGGTCTACCTCCAGGGCCTCGACTACGAGCGTCTGGGCGTCGGGATGGGGCCGCAGGGCGACGGGAACCTCGACCGGGTACTTCCCGGTGAGGCAGGCGGTGCAGAAGCCCGAGCCGGCGGCGCCGGTGGCGGCGAGCAGGCGGTCGAGGTCGAGGTAGGCCAGGGTGTCGCAACCCAGGTATTCCCGTACCTCGGGCACGGTGAGGTCGGCGGCCAAGAGCTCGCCCCGGGTGCCCGTGTCCATCCCGTAGAAGCAGGGCCACCGGTAGGGCGGCGAGGAGATGCGCAGGTGGACCTCGGCCGCCCCCGCCTCCCGCAGCATCGCCACCATGGCCCGGGTGGTCGTCCCCCGGACGATCGAGTCGTCGACCACCACCAGGCGCTTGCCGGCGATGTTGTCCCGGATCGGGTTCAGCTTCATGCGCACGCCCTGGCTGCGCTTGTCCTGGCTGGGGACGATGAACGTGCGGCCGATGTAGCGGTTCTTGACCAGCCCGTGGCCGAAGGGGATGCCGCTGCGGCGGGCATACCCCTCGGCCGCCGGGATCCCCGACTCCGGCACGGGCATCACCATGGCCTCTCGGCTGTCGCCGCCGGCGGAGGGTGAGGGCGGCAGTGGGGCCTGCTCGGCCAGCAGCTCCCCCATGCGCTGCCGGGCGCTGTGAACGGTCTGGCCGTACAGCTTGCTGTCGGGGCGGGCGAAGTAGACGAACTCGAACAGGCAGAGCTTGGGGTCGATGCGCTCGTCGGGGAACGGCTTGAGCGAGCGGGTGCCGGTGGCGTCGATCACCACCATCTCCCCCGGCTCGACCTCGCGCACGAAGTGGGCGCCGACGATGTCGAGGGCGGTCGTCTCCGACGCCACCACCCAGCCGGTGTCGAGGCGCCCCAGCGAGAGGGGCCGGAACCCGTTGGGGTCGCGCACCCCGATCACGTGGCCCTCGTCCATCAGCACGAAGGAGAACGCCCCTTGCAGCCGGGGGAGCACCTCGAGCAGGGCCCGCTCGAGGTCCCGCCCGTCGCTGCGAGCCCCGGCCCCTCCGGCGACGATGGCCTCGTGCAGCAGCTGGGCCACCACCTCGCTGTCACTGCTCATCGTGCCGGGGAGCACCCCTGCCTCGGCGAGCAGCTCGTCCGTGTTGACCAGGTTGCCGTTGTGGCCGAGCACGAACTGGGCGTCGCCGGTGGCCCGGTAGATGGGCTGGGCGTTCCGCCAGTTGCTGGCCCCGGTGGTCGAGTAACGGGTGTGGCCGACGGCCAGGTGGCCCTGCAACGGCGCCAGGTTGCGCTCGTTGAAGACGTTGGTGACCAGGCCCATGTCCTTGACGACGGTGATGCTGTCGCCGTCGCTGACCGCCATCCCGGCCGACTCCTGGCCGCGGTGCTGGAGGGCGTACAGGCCCTTGTAGGTGAGGTGGGCCACCGGCTGCCCGGGGGCGTAGACCCCGAACACGCCGCAGGCCTCACGCGGCTTCACGGGCCCATTTTCCCACGCCGGCCGCCGCACCCCGGCGACCCCGTGCGAGCTGACGGTGGCGCCCGTCGGAAGGTTTGGATCCGACCTCTCCACGGCCGCCCCGGGCGTACCCGCGGAGCTTCCCCTCGCCGGGGGGATGCGTCGGCCCGTCCCTGCTCAGATCAGATGTCCAGGAGGAAACGGAGGGATACGTCCGATCGCAAACATGGGCTCCGGCGGGACGAGCCGAGCCTGGTGGCGAGGCGCCTCAGAGATCGACTTGACGTCTTCGCACTTGGCGTAGCTGACGTGATCCAGGCCCGACTCGCCGACGTCGATCTCGACGTGAGATGGAAGGTCGCGACGGGTTGTCGTCAGCGGAACGACGATGACGACGCCGCTCGGCCCCTGGTTCAGGAGGTCCGGCGAGACGATGACGGCAGGCCGACGCCCAGCCTGCTCATGGCCCACGGGTGTGCCGATATCGATGACCCAGACTTCGCCCCGTCGGGGCTTCAAGCCGAGGAATCCCGCAGGCTGCCCTCCTCGGCCTCGCGTTCAGCCTCGGTGTCGGCCCACGACCCCGGCTCGTCCCGCAGTTGGCGGTAACGCCCGTTCAACCCCTCGAAGAAGACCTTCCGCTCCAACGCGTCCAGGGGCCTCGTCCAAGAGATCGCTCATCGGCCGGCCGGTGGCCTTCGCGAGTGACGCCAGACGACTCCTGGTCCCGTCGCGGACGCGAATCGTCGTGCTCACGCCGACCAGCGTAGACAGTATGGTCTACAGCTCCGCCGGAGGGTCTCCGCTCTTCGGCGCTCGTGCACCCCCGCCGACGGCGCAAGCGCCGTCCGCAACCGACGCACAACCACCGCCGGTTCGATCAGGCGCCCAGCGCCGCGGGGAGAGCTTGCCGCCATGCCTCCCGGGCCTCGGGCAAGGAGAGGTCGACCAGGCCGTCGAAGACCAGGCGGTCGCCTCCGGCCGAGCCGAGAAGGGTGACGCCCACACCGGCGGCGACGGCGCGGTCGACGACCGCGTCGACCCGGTCGGGCGTCACGCAGGCCACCACCCGCGACGGCGCCTCGGAGAACAGTTGGGCGTGGCCGGCCAGGCCGGCGACGCGGAACCCCACCCCCGACCGCACCGCCATCTCGGCCAGCGCCACCCCCAGGCCGCCGTCGGAGACGTCGTGCACACCGGCCACCAGGTCGGCGGCGACCAGGCCGCGCACGAGCTTGCACACCGCGACATGCGCGGTCACGTCGAGCTCGGGCAGCCGTCCGCCCACGTGCCCGTGCGCCGACCAGGCCCAGCGAGACCCCGCCAGGCCGTCGCCGCCCGGCGGGCCCAGGCACAGCAGCCGCCCGCCCTCGACCAGGCCCACCCCCGGAGGCCGGCGCTCCAGCCGCTCGACCAGGCCGAGGAGGCCGATCACCGGCGTGGGGGCGATGTCCCTCCCGCCCGACTCGTTGTAGAGGCTGACGTTGCCGCCGACCACGGGCACGTCGAGCGCCCGGCACGTCTCGGCCATGCCGTCGATCGCCTCCGACAGCTGCCACATGACCTCGGGGTGCTCCGGGTTGCCGAAGTTGAGGCAGTTGACCACCGCCAGGGGGTGGGCGCCGGCGCAGGACACGTTGAGGGCGGCCTCCGCCACCACCAACGCCGTCCCCCGGCGGGGGTCGACGGCGCACCAGCGGCTGTTGCTGTCGGTGGTCACCGCCAGCGCCCGTCCGGTCCACGGGTGGCCGGGGCCCCTGAGGCGGAGCACGGCGGCGTCGCCTCCGGGGCCGGCGACGGTGTTGAGGAACAGCTGGTGGTCGTACTGCGACCACACCCACGAGGTGTCCGCCAGCATGGCGAGGAGGTCGGCGCCGCAGTCGGCCGGCGCCGGGAGCCGAAGGGGGTCGTCGGCCCGGCGGGCCTCGACGTCGGGCGGCGGCGCCAGCGGGCGCTGATACAGGGGGGCGTCCTCGTGCAGCGACGCCGCCGGCAGGTCGGCCAGCACCTCGCCTCCCGGCTCGCCCAGCACCCGCAGCCGCCCGCCGTGGGTGACCACGCCCACGACGGTGGCCCGTACCTCCCACCGCCGGCACACCGCCAGCACCTCGTCGAGGTCGTCGGGGCGGACGATGGCCAGCATCCGCTCCTGGGACTCGCTGGTCATGATCTCCGCCGGCGTCATCCCGGTCTGGCGCAGCGGCACGGCCGACAGGTCGACGTCCATCCCGACGCCGCCCCGCGACGCCGTCTCGCTGGTCGCGCACGTGAGACCGGCGCCGCCGAGGTCCTGGATGCCCACGACCAAGCCGGCGTCGTAGAGCGCGAGGCACGCCTCGATCAGGCGCTTCTCTTCGAACGGGTCGCCGACCTGGACGCTGGGCCGCTTGGCCTCCGATCCCTCGTCGAACCCGGCCGAGGCCAGCACGCTCACCCCCCCGATGCCGTCCCGGCCGGTGGTCGAGCCGAGGAGCACGGCCAGGTTGCCGGCGCCCGTCGCCCGCCCCAGCACCAACCGGTCGTGGGCCATGAGCCCGATGCACATGACGTTGACCAGCGGGTTGTCGGCGAAGCCGGGGTCGAAGTTCAGCTCGCCCCCGACGGTGGGGACCCCGACCGCGTTGCCGTAGCCCGAGATGCCGCTGACGACGCCCTCGGTGATCCACCGGCTCCGGGCGTCGGAGAGAGGCCCCATGTGCAGCGAGTCGAGCAGGGCGATGGGGCGGGCGCCCATGGTGAAGATGTCGCGCAGGATGCCGCCGACGCCGGTGGCCGCACCCTGGTAGGGCTCGATGGCGGACGGGTGGTTGTGGCTCTCGATGCGCAGCGCCACGGCGATGCCGTCACCGGCATCGACCACCCCGGCGTTCTCGCCCGGCCCGACCAGGACCCACGGCGCCCGGGTGGGCAGCCGGCGGAGGTGGGCCCGCGACGACTTGTACGAGCAGTGCTCCGACCACATCACCGCGTACATGGCCAGCTCGAGCTCGTTGGGCTCCCGGCCGAGGATCCGCTCGATCGAGGCCGCCTCCTCGTCGGTGAGGCCCAGGGCGCGGTGGAGGTCGGCGGCGGGCGTCGCGTCGGTCGCCGGTCCGGGCGGGGGGGGCACGCGGCCAACCGTACCGGACGACGCTGACGGCTCCGGTGGACGCAGCCGCCCCCTACCGGCTCACTAGGGGAAATGTCGACCTGAGCGCGTATATTTGAAATCGGCAGGGAAACCGGTCAGAATCGAGAAATGCCCGCCAGAACAACCAAGCGAAGCTCCATGTCCGACAGCCACAAGGCGGCGCTGGCCGAGGGACGGGAGCAAGGAAGAGCGGTTCGGCGCTATCTCGAGGCGCTCGAAGCCCACAAGCCCAAGCGTGGTCGCAAGCGCACTCCCGAATCGATCCAGAAGCGCCTGGCCGCGATCGAGGAGCAGCTTCCCACTGCGGACCCGCTCACAAGGGTGCACCTGGTCCAGGAGCGAATGAACCTGGAGATGGAGCTCGCCGCCGGCGACAATGCCGTCGACATGGCTGCGCTCGAGGAGGGTTTTGTCGCCGCTGCCGGCTCATACGGGCAGCGGAAGGGCATCACCTACGCGGCGTGGCGCGAAGCGGGGGTCGACCCGGGCGTCCTCCGCCGGGCCGGCATCCGCCGGGGCGACTGACCCGCGGCCGGCGGGTCACCGGACGGCGGCCACGGCGGCCGTCGTCCGCGCCGTCTCCAACAACGATTGCAACAGCACCCTGCCGTCCTCCGACCCGCAGAGCGGGTCTGAGGCGCGCTCGGGGTGAGGCATGAGGCCGACCACGTTGCGGCCGGCCGAGCAGACCGCGGCGATATCGTCGATCGAGCCGTTCGGGTTGTCGAGATACCGCAGCACCACCCGGTCGTCCGCCCGTAATTGGTCGAGGGTGGCGGCGTCGCAGGTGTAATTGCCCTCGAAGTGGTTGATCGGGAGGCGCAGGACGGCGCCCGGCGAGGCCAACCTGGTCAACGGCGATTGACTTGTTTCAACGCGAGCTTCAACAGTTGTGCACAGGAAACGCAGGCCTCGGTTCTTCTGGAGAGCGCCGGGAAGCAAGCCGGCCTCGGTCAACACCTGGAAGCCGTTGCAGATGCCCACAACAGGCCCCCCGATGGCCGCGAACTCCGACAAAGCGGTCATGATGGGCGAGAACCGGGCGATGGCGCCGGGGCGCAGATAATCGCCGTGAGCGAACCCTCCGGGGACGATCACCGCGTCGACGTCATCGAGCCGATTGTCGCCGTGCCAGAGGATCTTGGCGTCCGCACCGAGGGCGGAGACGGCCTCGACCACGTCGTGCTCGCAGTTGGACCCCGGGAACAGCACCACGCCGACGATGGTCATCGCTGCACCATCCCTCGGTGGCGCAGCGATGGTTGTCGAACGGAGCTGCGCTCCTCCGCTTCGCTTCGGTGCTCGCTCATCCGACGCTGATCTCCACGTCCTCGATGACCGGGTTGGCGAGGAAGCGCCGGCACAGCTCCTCGACCTCCGACCGGGCCGAGGCCTCGTCGGCCGCCTCCACGGTGAGGCGGATGGCCTTGCCCACGCGCACCCCGTCGATGCCGGTGAAGCCGAGGGCGGGAAGGGCCCGCTCGATCGTCGCGCCCTGGGGGTCGGCCACGTCGGGCCGCAGCCGCACCTCCACCAGCACCGGGAACTTCACCTAGCCCGCCCACTCCGCGAACGGCTTGCCGGTGACCCGCTCGTAGGCGGCGATGTAGCGGTCCCGCGTCGTGTGCACGATCTCGGCAGGCAGCGGCGGCGGGGGCGGCTTCTTGTCCCACCCGCTCGCCTCCAGCCAGTCCCGCAACGGCTGCTTGTCGAAGGAGGGGGGCGACGTCCCCGGCTCGTAGGTCTCCACGTCCCAGAACCGCGAGGAGTCGGGCGTGAGCACCTCGTCGCACAGGGTGAGCACCCCGTCGACGAAGCCCAGCTCGAACTTGGTGTCGGCCACGATGATGCCCCGGTCGGCCGACCACTCGGCGGCCCGGGCGTACACGGCCAGCGAGATGTCCCTCGCCTGCTCGAGGATGTCCCGGCCCACCAGCTCGGCGGCTTCCTCGAAGGTGATGTTCTCGTCGTGGCCGTCGGTGGCCTTGGTGGAGGGGCTGAAGATCGGCTCGGGCAGGCGGTCGGACTGGCGCAGCCCGGACGGCAGGGGTATGCCGCACACCGCCCCGGTGGAGGTGTACTCCTTCCAGCCCGAGCCGGCCAGGTAGCCCCGGACGATGCATTCGACGGGCAGCATCTCGGCTCGGCGCACGAGCATGGTGCGGGCCCGCAGGTCGCCCAGCTCCTCGGCCCCGGGCGGGAAGTCAGCGGGGTCGGTGGACACCAGGTGGCCGGGCACCAGGTCGGTCACCTGCTCCAGCCAGTGGACGGTGACCCCGGTGAGGACCTTGCCCTTGTCATCGATGGGCTCGGCCATGACCACGTCGAAGGCGGAGATGCGGTCGGACGTCACCATCAGGAGGAGTCCGTCACCGGCGTCGTAGACGTCGCGGACCTTTCCGGAGTGCAGCTTGGGCAGCGTCATGGGTTGACCTCCTCCAGGGCGTCGAAGACGGCGCCGGCGTTGCGTAGGGCCCGCTCTAGGCTGAACGCCTCGTCGAGCTGCTCGGCGGTGAGCGGCACCCGTGCGTCGGACTCCAGCAGCGACCTGAACGGGCGGCGCTCCGACCATGCGGTGGCCGCCGCCTCCTGCACGATCCGGTAGGCGGCGTCGCGAGTGAGCCCGGCGGCGACCAGGGCGAGCAGCACCGGCTGGCTGAAGACGAGCCCGTACGAGCGGTCGAGGTTCTCGAGCATGCGGTCGGGGTGCACGACCATCCCCTCCACCACCTTGCGCATGCGCACGAGCACATAGTGGGCGAGGAGCGAGGAGTCGGGCAGGATCACCCGCTCGACCGACGAGTGGGAGATGTCGCGCTCGTGCCACAGCGCGACGTCCTCCAGGCCGGCGCCCAGGTTGGCCCGCAGCACCCGGGCCAGCCCGGCCAGGCGCTCGCAGGTGATGGGGTTGCGCTTGTGGGGCATGGCCGAGCTGCCCTTCTGCCCGGCCCGGAAGGGCTCCTCCACCTCGCCCACCTCGGTGCGCTGGAGGTGGCGGATCTCGGTGGCGAAGGTCTCGACCGACGCGCCCACCGCGGCGGTCGCCCACAGGTACTCGGCATGGCGGTCACGGGAGATGACCTGGGTGGCGGGCACGGGCCGGAGGCCCAGGGCCTCGCAGACGTGGCGCTCGACGGCGGGGTCGACGTTGGAGTACGTGCCCACCGCGCCAGAGAGCTTGCCCACCGCCACCGCCCGGCCGGCGGCAGCCAGGCGGGCACGGTCGCGGTCGGCCTGGAGACACCAGTGGGCCAGCTTCACGCCGAAGGTGGTGGGCTCGGCGTGCATCCCATGCGTTCGCCCGGCCATGGCCGTGCCCCGGTGCTCGAGGGCCCGGGCCTTGAGCACCGCCACCAGCTCGCCGCTGGCCCGCAGGAGGACGTCGGCGGCCCGGGTGAGGGTGGCGCAAAGGGCGGTGTCGACCACGTCACTCGAGGTGAGCCCGTAGTGGACCCACTTGCCCGCGGGGGGCCCGACGGCGTCCTGGACGACGTCGACGAAGGCGGCCACGTCGTGGTCGGTGACCGCCTCCCGCTCGGCCACCGCCGCCACGAAGTCGGCGGTGACCGCCGGCGCCCGTTCCCGCACCGCCTTGGCGTCCTCCTCGGGGACGACGTCCAGAGACGCCCACGCCTCGGTGGCCAGCACCTCCACGTCGAGCCACAGGCCCAGGCGGGCCTCGTCCGTCCACAGGGCGGCCATCTCGGGCAGCGAGTAGCGGGGGATCATGCGACGCCGCTCACCTCCCCAACGCCTCGGCCGCCGCCTGGCGGCGGGCGTCGAGCTTGTCCGCCAGGTCGGCGTCGGTGATGGCCAGCATCTGGGCGACCAGGAGGGCGGCGTTGGCCGCCCCGTCGATGGCGACGGTGGCGACGGGGATCCCTGACGGCATCTGCACGGTGGCGTACAGGGCGTCCACGCCGTTCAGGGCGCTGCCCGAGAGGGGGACGCCGACCACCGGCAGGGTCGTGTTGGCCGCCACCGCTCCGGCCAGGTGGGCGGCCATGCCCGCCCCGCAGATCACCGCCGCGTAGCCGTCGGCCCGGGCGCGGCGGGCGAAGGCGGCGACCTGGTCGGGCGTGCGGTGCGCCGACATCACCAGCTCCTCGACCTCGACGCCGAGCTCGGCGAGGGTGGCGGCCGCCGGGGCCATCTTGTCCTTGTCCCGGGGCGAGCCCATCAGCACGGCGACTTTCACAGCTCCTGCCTCACACCATCTCCTCCTCGACCGCGGCGGCGGCGATGTCACGTCGATACTGCATCCCCGGCCAGCTCAGGTGGTCGATGGCCCGGTAGGCCCGCTCCCGGGCGCCGGCCAGAGTCCTGCCCAGGGCGGTCACGGCCAGAACCCGCCCGCCGGCCGTGCGCAGCCTCCCGTCCGGGCGACAGGCCACGGCGGCGAAGAAGACCGTCGCCTCCGAGATGGCGTCGAGGCCGTCGATCACGTCGCCCGTGCGGGGCGCGTGCGGGTAGCCCTCGCACGCCGCCACCACCGTGACCGCCGCGTCAGGAGAGAAGGTGGGCTCGGACCGGACGCGGCCGGCGGCGGCCTCGGCCAACAGGGTGGCCAGGTCGCCGGTGAACCGGGGGAGGACGACCTGGGCCTCGGGGTCCCCGAAGCGGACGTTGTACTCGAGCACCTTCGGCCCCTCGGCGGTCAGCATGAGCCCGGCGTACAGGACGCCCCGGTAGTCGATCCCCCTCGCGGCCAGCACCGCCAGAGTCGGGAGCACCGCCCGCTCCACCACGGCGTCCACCACGTCGGGGCCGGCCGCCGGCACCGGCGAGTAGGCACCCATCCCTCCGGTGTTGGGACCGGTGTCGCCTTCGCCAAGGCGCTTGAAGTCCTGGGCCGGCTCGAGGGCGACCGCCCGCGAGCCGTCGCACACGCACAGCACCGAGAGCTCGGGCCCGGAGAGCCCTTCCTCGATGACCACCCGGCGGCCGGCGTCGCCGAAGGAGCGGCCGGCCAGCTTCTCCCGGACGTCGTCGACGGCCTCGGGCAGCGAGTCGGTGACGAGGACGCCCTTTCCCGCCGCCAGCCCGTCGGTCTTCACGACGTAGGGAGGGACGAGGGTGCACAGGAAGGCGGCCGCCGGCTCGGGGTCGGCGAACACGGCGTGGCGCGCGGTCGGCACCCCGGCGTCCAGCAGGACCTGCTTCATCCACGCCTTCGACCCCTCCAGGCGGGCGCCGTCGGCTCCCGGGCCGAGAACGAGCCCGCCGCGGGCCCGGAGGCGGTCGGCCAGCCCGCCCACCAACGGGGCCTCGGGCCCGATGACGTAGAGGTCGGCCTCGATCTCCTCCGGCGGGGCGGCGACCGAGCGGGGGATGCCCGGGTTGCCGGGTGTCACCACCACATCGGCGGTCCGGGCCAGCGCCTGCTGGAGGGCATGCTCGCGGCCTCCGCCGCCTACGACGCAGACCCGCATCAGAGGACGAGCCAACCGGAGCCGGGCTCGACCTCCTCCCACCAGCGGTCTTCGCCCTCGTCGCCCGCCTTCTTGGCCGCCTCCTCGCCCGGAGGGGGCCCGAAGTCGACGAACTGGTCGCGGCCGGGCCCCACGCCCACCAGCCGGATGTGCACGCCTCCCTGCTCGGAGATGAACCGGAGGTAGTCGAGGGCCTCGATCGGCAGGTCGTCGAGCGAGGTCACGCCGCTCAGGTCGGACTTCCAGCCGGGCAGCTCCTCGAAGACCGGCGTCACCTTGTGGAAGACCGACTGGTGGTACGGGACGTGGTCGTAGCGCTCGCCGTCCACCTCGTACGCCACGCACACCTGCAGGGTCTCGAAGGTGTCGAGCACGTCGAGCTTGGTGACGGCGAGCTCGGTGAGGGAGTTGAGGCGGACGGCATGGCGGAGGAGGACGGCGTCGAACCACCCCGTCCGGCGCCGCCGCCCGGTTACGGTGCCGAACTCCCGGCCCCGCTCGACGAGCTCGTCCCCCCGCTCGTCGTGGAGCTCGGTGGGGAACGGCCCGGAGCCGACCCGGGTGACGTAGGCCTTGGCGATGCCGATGATCCGGGTCAGGTGGCGGGGGCCCACGCCCGCCCCCGTGCAGGCCCCGCCGGCCACCGGGTTGGACGAGGTCACGAACGGATAGGTGCCCTGGTCGAGGTCGAGGAACGTGGCCTGGGCGCCCTCGAAGAGCACGTTGCCCCCCGCCTCGAGGGCCTCGTGCACGAGGCTCACGGTGTCGGCGATCATCGGCTCGAGGCGGGGGGCCAGCTCGCCCAGGTAGAGGTCGCAGATCTCGTCGGCCGAGAGACCGAGGCGGTTGTAGACCTTGGCCAGGATCTGGTTCTTCTCCTTCAGGACCACCTCCAGCTTCTCCCTGAAGATCTTGACGTCGAGGAGGTCCTGCACCCGCAGGCCGACCCGGGTCGCCTTGTCGGCGTACGCCGGCCCGATGCCCCGCTTGGTGGTGCCCAGGCTGTTCTTGCCGAGGTAGCGCTCGGTCAGGCGGTCGAGCTCCTGGTGGTACGGCATGATCAGATGGGCGTTGCCCGACAGCCGGACCCGGCTGCAGTCGACGCCGCGCGCCTGAAGGGCGTCGATCTCGTGGACCAGCACGGCGGGGTCGACCACCACGCCGTTGCCGATCACCGGCGTGCACCACGGATTGAGCACGCCGCTCGGCACCAGTTGCAGGGCGAAGGACTCCCCTCCGACGACGATGGTGTGACCGGCGTTGTGCCCGCCCTGGTAGCGGACCACGACCTGCATCTCCCGGGCGAGGAGGTCGGTGACCTTGCCCTTGCCCTCGTCGCCCCACTGGGTCCCCACGACCACAGTTCCGGGCACGCGCGCGTCTCCTAGAGAAAGTTCGAGCGGGCTCCCATGATACGCCCATATCGCGGGGTCGAATGTTCCGGTTCCCGGTCCGGCTGGTAGAACCCGAGGGTGCCGACCAGCCTCCTCCTCGTCCGCCACGGTCAGTCCACGTGGAACGCCGAGAGCCGGTGGCAGGGATGGTCCGACCCGCCGCTGTCCGACCTCGGGCGGAGCCAGGCGGAGGACGCCGCCGGTGACCTCCGACACCTCGACGTCACGGGGCTGGCCTCCTCCGACCTGGTAAGGGCGCGGGCCACGGCCGAGATCCTCGCCACCGCCCTCGGTCTCGGGCCCCCGGTCATCGACGCCGACCTCCGCGAGTACGACGTGGGCGACTGGGAGGGCCTCACCCGCCCCGAGATCGAGCGGGGATGGCCCGACCAGCTGGCGTCGTGGCGCGAGGGCCGGCTCCTGGCGACGCCCGGAGGCGAGACCCGGGCCCATTTCGTGACCCGGGTCGTGAACGCCCTGGCCCGGTTGAGTGGCCGGCCCGACCTCGGCGACACCGTCCTCGTGGTGACCCACGGCGGGGTGATCCGCGCCGCCGAGCAGGTCAGCGGGGCCGAGCGGTCACCGGTCATAGGGAACCTGGGGGGGCGCTGGTTCACCGTCGACTCCGACGGCCGCCTCGCCGCGGGCGAGGTGGTCGACCTGCTCGATCCCGAACGGCGGACGATGTCCCCGTCGATGTAAGGGTTCTCCCCGGGCAGGTGTAACGAGGCCGCGCCGGCGGCGACTGGTAGGCATGCGCCTACCGATCAGGTCCAGCAGAGGGTGGGCGGGCGCCGCCCTCGCCGTCCTCGCCCTCGTCGTGGCGGTGGCCGCCGTCGCCGGCGGTCCGGCCTCAGCCGTCTCCGAGGTGGTCGCCGGGAAGTTCGACACCCGGGTCGTGATCGGGGGGGAGGACTGCGACGCCCCGTCCGGCATCTGCGCCATCGGGACGACCACCGGCAACCTCAAGGGGAGCTTCACCCTCCGCGTCGCCGAGGTCATCCCGACCAACGACTCGCCGCTCACGGGCGTCCTGCTGTTCACCGGCGACGGGACCGTCGAGACGAAGGAGGGGACGCTGCGGTGCAAGAACACCGGGGCCCTCCAGACCACCGGCGCAGGCATCCTGACCAGCCTCTGCGTGGTGACGGGTGACGGCACCGGCGCGTGGGCCGGGGCCTCGGGGCACTTCCAGGTGGACGGCGCCGTCGACCTCCCCGCCGCCCGCGCCACCGGCAGCTACTCCGGCAACATCTTCCGCCAGTAGGGAGGCCGGGGGCTGCCAGCGGTCAGGGGTCGGCCACCCGCTCGACGCGGGACGCGCTGACGACGGCGAGCCACGCCAGCGCCACGCCGCACCCGGCCACCACGCCCCAGACGAGCCACCCGCCCCAGGGGTCCCAGCGGGCGGGGTACTCCCGGCCGAAGACGGCGCTGTGCTGGTAGTAGCGGGCGTTGGCGACCCACGCCAGGGCGTGCACCGTCGCCGCCGCGCCGATCCCGCCGGCAAGCACCTGTGAGGCGCGGCTCCGCAGGACCGACGCCACCCGGTCGGAGTGCCCGCCGACGATCTCGCCGGCGACGAGGGGCAGTGCCACGAGCAGGGGAAGGACGTACCGGCCCTGCATCTTGAAGGCGACCGAGGTGGGCCGGATCACCGCCGCGTAGAAGGCGACCGCTCCGACCACCTCCAACACCAGCAGGCCGGCAAGGGCGCGGCGCTCGCCGGTCGACCCGACGACCAAGGCCAGGACCACCAGCCCGCCGACGAGCGCCCCCCACACCGCGTAGAGCGGCCACGGCAGGTCCACGTCGAACCACCCGAACGAACCGACGGCATGCGCCAGCACGGCGGGGACCTGGCGGAGCCCGGGCCAGATGCCGCTCGCCACGGTCGAGGCGTCCAACGGGGGCTTGGGCTCGACGACCACCCTCCAGACGACGGTGGCGGCGGTGGCGGCGGCGGCCAGGGCGGCGGTGACCTTGGCGGCCCGCCGGTGCGCACGGACCACGGCCAAGACGAGACGGGGCCCCCGCAGGACCACGACGATGGCGGCCAGGACGGCGAGCCACACCGGGCCCACCGAGCGGGTGCCGGCCAGGACCACCGCGCTGGCGGCGAGGGCCGTCCACGCCACCGCCGGACGCGCCGGCCCGGCTCCGCTGGTGAGGGCGAAGGCGGCGGCCAGGAGGGAGATCGAGGCCGCCACCTCGGGACCGCTGGCCGCCAGCTCGGCCATGAGGAACACCACCATGGGCGAGACGGCGAGGGCCAGGCCGGCCAGGCGGGCCAGGCCGGCCAGGTGGGCCAGGTCGTTCACACCGGCCAGGCGGGTCGAGCCGACGCCCCGACCGTCGTCGCCCAGCAGGTACCCGGCGCCGATCACCAGCGCCAGGCAAAGGAGCGCCAGCGCCACCCGGCCGACCATCAGCAGGGCCTCGGTGTCGCCGCCGAAGGCCTCGGCGACCCTCATGGGGACGGCGGGGAGGGCATAGACGAACGGCGGGTAGGTGCCGACGTACGTGACCTCCTGGTCGGCCCGCAGCGGCCGGTCGACGACGCTGGGCGGCAGGCGCGGGCACCGACCCCCTACGGGGAGCCGGAAGGCGTGGCAGCCCTGCACGCCGGGCGGGACTGTCACCGCCCGCGACGTCCGGTTCAGCCAGGCCAGCATCGACGGCGTGTTGGCCGGCACCTTGAGGTAGCCGGCCGGCTCTCCGATGACGTCGAGGTGCGCCAGCCCCACCGCCTTGCGGTAGTGGGCGGGCTCGTCGACCGACATGCCGGGGGGGTTGCCGCCGACCCACGCGAGGGCCATGAACGAGAGGGCCGCCGCCAGCAGAAGCCCGGCGGCCGGCCTCGGCCAACGCCGGCCCGAGCGGCCGGGCCGGGCCCGCAGGTCCAGATCCATGGCCGGCAAGTGTCGCGCCGGCGGCGCGTCGTAACATGGGGGCTCGCGGCGCACACCCGAGGGAAACATGAGGGACCTAGCGTCGCCGACGACCGCCACCGGCGGCGCGACGAGGAGGATGGCGATCGGTCGGTCCCCATCGGCTGGGCTGTACGACCCAACCTTCGAGCACGACGGGTGCGGCGTGGCCTCGGTGGCCCACCTGTCGGGAGAGCCGTCGCACGAGACCGTCCGGCGGGCTCTGGTCGCCCTCGTGAACATGAGCCACCGCGGGGCCGAGGGTGCCGACGCCCACACCGGCGACGGCGCCGGCATCCTGCTCCAGCTCCCCGACGACCTGTTCCGGGCCGAGGTCGAGGCCCTCCCGCCGACAGGGCGGTACGGGGTGGCCACCTGCTTCCTGCCCCGTGACCGCGCCCGGCGGGAGGCGGTGGAACGGGCGCTGACCGGCGCGGTCGAGGGCGAGGGCCAGCGGGTCGTCGCCTGGCGCGACGTGCCCGTCGACGCCCGCCACCTGGGTGAGGCCGCCCGCCGGCGCGCGCCGGTGATCCGCCAGCTCTTCGTCGGGGCGGCCGACGGCCTCGACGAGGACGCCTTCGAGCGCAAACTCTACGTCATCCGCCGCACCGCCGAGAAGGGGGGCGGGGCCGACCTGGTCGTGCCCAGCTTCTCGTCACGCACCGTCGTCTACAAGGGCATGCTCGTCGCCCACCAGCTGGCCCGCTTCTACCCCGACCTCACCGACGACCGCTGCCGCTCGGCCCTCGCCCTGGTCCATTCCCGGTTCTCGACCAACACCATGCCGAGCTGGGAGCTGGCCCATCCCTACCGGCTGCTGGCCCACAACGGCGAGGTCAACACCCTGCTCGGCAACGTCAACTGGATGCGGGCCCGCCAGTCGTGGCTGGCGTCCGAGCTGTTCGGCGACGACCTGGCCAAGGTGCTCCCCGTGCCGGCCGACCCCGACGGGTCCGACTCCGCCATCCTCGACAACGTCCTCGAGCTGCTGACGCTCGCGGGACGGTCGCTGCCCCACGCGGTGATGATGATGATCCCCGAGGCCTACGAGGGGCGCGGCGACCTCCCCCGCGAGCTCCGCGACTTCTTCGCCTTCCACTCGTTCCTCATGGAGCCCTGGGACGGGCCGGCGTCGGTGAGCTTCACCGACGGGCGGGTCATCGGCGCCACCCTCGACCGCAACGGCCTCCGCCCCGGTCGGTGGGTCGTCACCGACGACGGGTGGGTCGTCGTCTCGTCGGAGGCCGGTGCCCTCCCCGTCGACCCCGCCACCGTGGTGCGCAAGGGCCGGCTCCGTCCCGGGAAGCTGTTCGTCGTCGACGTGGAGTCGGGCAAGGTCTCGGCCGACGGGGAGGCCGAGCTGTTCATCGCCCGCCGGCGGCCCTACGGGCGCTGGCTCGACGACGGGGTCGTCCGCCTGGACGACCTCCCGCCCGCGACGGAACGGCCCGAGCGGCCAGACCTCCCCCTGCTCGAGCGCCAGCTGGCCTTCGGGTACACCCGCGAGGACATCGAGGTCGTCGTCGGCCCCATGGTCGACGCGGCCAAGGAGCCGACCGGCTCCATGGGCGACGACGCCGCCCTGGCCGTGCTCTCCGACCAGCGACCGCCCCTGTTCCGCTACTTCAAGCAGCGCTTCGCCCAGGTGACCAACCCCGCCATCGACCCGGAGCGGGAGACCATCGTCATGAGCCTCACCAGCCGGCTGGGGCCCATGGGCAACCTCCTGGACGAGAGCGCCGACCAGGCGCGCGCCGTGGTCCTTCCCGAGCCGGTGCTCACCGACGACCAGCTCGCCCGCCTGCGATGCCTCTCCGCTCGGGGGCTGCACGCCGCCACCGTCGACTGCACCTGGCCGGTCGGCGAGGGCGCCGACGGCCTGCCCGGCGCCCTGGAGCGCATCTGCGCCGAGGCGGCCGACGCGGTGACCGGTGGGGCGGGCATCGTCGTGCTCTCCGACCGGGCCACCGGTCCCGAGCGGGTGCCGGTTCCGGCGCTCCTCGCCACCGCCGCGGTCCACCACCACCTCGTGCGCAGGGGGTGCCGGTTGGGCGCCGGCCTGGTCGTCGAGTCGGGGGAGCCACGAGACGTCCACCACGTCGCCTGCCTGATCGGGTATGGCGCCGGGGCCGTCAACCCCTACCTGATGCTGGAGACCGTGCGCGACCTGGCGGCGGCCGGCGTCCTCGACGACGGCGTCGGCCCGGGGGATGCCGACCAGCGGGCGCTGAAGGCCCTTGCCAAGGGCCTGCTCAAGATCATCTCCAAGATGGGCATCTCCACCATCCAGTCGTATTGCGGGGCCCAGATCTTCGAGGCAGTGGGCCTCGACCGCGAGCTGGTCGACGCCCACTTCGTCGGGACGCCGTCGCGCATCGGCGGCGTCGGGCCCGGCGTGCTGGCGACCGAGGCCCTCGACCGCCACCGGCGCGCCTGGCCGAGGGGGCAGGGGCGGCTCCCGGACGGGGGCGTGCTGGCCTGGCGCCGCGACGGCGAGCGCCACATCTGGAACCCCACGACCGTCACCCTCCTGCAGGACGCCGTCCGCAACGGCGGTGGTCCGGCCGCCTTTCGGGAGTACGCCCGGGCGGTCGACGAGGAGGCTGCCCGCCGCTGCACCCTCCGCGGCCTGCTGACGCTGCGCACCGCCGAGCGGCCGCTCCCCCTCGACGTCGTGGAGCCCGCCGCGGAGATCGTGCGCCACTTCGCCACCGGGGCGATGAGCCTGGGCTCCATCTCGCCCGAGGCCCACGAGACGCTGGCGGTGGCGATCAACCGGATCGGCGCCAAGTCGAACACCGGCGAGGGCGGCGAGGACCCCCGACGGTGGGTGCCCGACCCGAACGGCGACTCCCGGCGCTCGGCCATCAAGCAGGTGGCGTCGGCCCGCTTCGGCGTGACCATCGCCTACCTGGTCGAGGCCGACGAGCTCCAGATCAAGATCTGCCAGGGGTCGAAGCCGGGCGAGGGCGGTCAGCTGCCCGGGCACAAGGTGAGCGAGTACATCGCCCGTCTGCGCCACTCCACGCCCGGGGTCGAGCTGATCTCGCCGCCCCCACACCACGACATCTACTCCATCGAGGACCTCAAGCAGCTGATCTACGACCTGCGCTGCGCCAACCCGTCCGCCCGCGTCTCGGTGAAGCTCGCCGCCGAGGTGGGCGTGGGCACGGTGGCGGCGGGCGTGGCCAAGGCGGGGGCCGACCACGTCGTCATCGCCGGCCACGACGGCGGCACCGGCGCGTCGCCCGTCTCGTCGATCACCTCGGCGGGCGTCCCCTGGGAGCTGGGGCTGGCGGAGACGCAGCAGGTGCTGGTCGAGAACGATCTGCGGTCGCGCATCACCGTGCAGGCGGACGGGCAGATGAAGACGGGACGCGATGTGGTGGTGGCGGCCCTGCTGGGTGCCGAGGAGATGGGCTTCTCCACCGCGCCGCTCATCGCCACCGGCTGCATCATGATGCGGGTCTGCCACCTCAACACCTGCCCGGTGGGCATCGCCACGCAGGACGAGGAGCTGCGGCGCCGCTTCGACGGCACGCCCGACCACGTGGTCACCTTCTTCTTCCTGCTGGCCCAGGAGGTGCGGACGATCATGGCCAACCTGGGCGTGGCGTCCTTCGCCGACCTGGTCGGGCGGGCCGACCTGCTCGAGGCCGACGGCGCGGTGGACCACTGGAAGGCGCGCGGCGTCGACCTGTCCGACCTCCTGCTCGGCGCCCAGGCGCCGCCCGACGCGCCCCGGCGGCGCACCCGCGACCCCGAGCCCATCGTCGACTCCTTCGACGTCGACGTCATGTCCGCCGTGCGCCCCGCCATCGACCACGGCGCCCGCGTCCATCTCGCCCGCCAGGTTCGCAACGTCCACCGCACCGTCGGCGGCCTGCTCTCCGGAGAGATCGCCCGGGCCCGGGGCGACAAGGGCCTGCCGGCGGGCACGATCCGGATGCACCTCGAGGGGTCGGCCGGCCAGAGCCTCGCCGCCTGGCTGGCCCCGGGCGTGGAGATCACCGTGCGGGGCGAGGCCAACGACTACGTGGGCAAGGGCCTGTCCGGCGGGGTGGTCGCCGTCCGCCCGCCGGAGACGGCCACCTTCGCCGCCGAGAAGAACGTGATCGCCGGCAACACCGTCCTCTACGGCGCCACCGCCGGCAAGGCGTTCTTCCGGGGGGTGGTCGGCGAGCGCTTCGCGGTGCGCAACTCGGGCGCACAGGCGGTGGCCGAGGGGGTGGGCGACCACGGCTGCGAGTACATGACGGGCGGCTGCGTGGTCGTCCTCGGTCCGACCGGGCGCAACTTCGCCGCCGGGATGAGCGGCGGCGAGGCGTACGTGCTCGACCCGGACGGGACGTTTGCCGACCGCTGCAACCTCGAGCTCGTCGACCTGGAGGACGTCGGGCCGGACGACGCCACCGCCCTGCGCTCGCTGGTCGAGGAGCACAGGGAGCGAACGGGGTCGACGGTCGCCGAGCGGGTGCTCGAGCACTGGGAGGAGACCCTTCCCCGGTTCACCAAGGTGATGCCCCGGGACTACAGGCGGGTGCTCGAGGAGCGGGCGGCCCGGGCGGCGGACGGCGGCGACGACGGCGCGCCGGCGGCGGGCACGAACGGACAGCGGGCCGGCAGCGAGGGCCCCGTCGCCGTCGGCGCCACGGCCGACGCCTGACCGTGCCCGACCCCCGCGGCTTCCTCACCGTCGCCCGGGCGCCCAGCGCCGAGCGCGACCCCCGCCAGCGGGTGGCCGACCACCGCGAGGTGTTCACCCTCCTGCCGTGGGACGACGTGCGCGAGCAGGCCCGGCGCTGCATGGGCTGCGGCATCCCGTTCTGCCACCACGGCTGCCCGCTCGGCAACCTGATCCCCGAGTGGAACGACCTCGTGCGGGCGGGCCGCTGGCGGGAGGCCATCGACCGGCTCCACGCCACCAACAACTTCCCCGAGTTCACCGGCTACACCTGCCCGGCCCCGTGCGAGCCGGCCTGCGTGCTCGAGATCAACGACGACCCGGTCATGATCAAGCAGGTCGAGCTGGCCATCATCGAGCGGGCGTTCGAGGAGGGATGGGTGCAGCCGCGGCCTCCGGAGAGCCGCACGGGGAAGAAGGTGGCGGTGGTGGGCTCGGGGCCGGCCGGGCTGGCCGCCGCCGCCCAGCTCAACTACGCCGGCCATCACGTCGTCGTCTACGAGCGGGACGAGGCGGTGGGCGGCCTGCTGCGGTTCGGGATCCCCGACTTCAAGCTGGAGAAGCGGTTCGTCGAGCGCCGCGTCGCCATCCTGGCCGAGGAGGGCGTCGAGCTCCGCTGCGGGGTCGACGTCGGCGTCGACCTCCCCGTCGACGGCCTCCGGAACGAGCACGACGCGGTGGTGCTGGCGCTGGGCGCCCGGCTGCACCGGCCGCTCGACGTCCCCGGCGCCGACCTGGCGGGCGTCCACCGGGCCATGGAGTACCTCTACCAGCGCAACCGGGCGGTGGCCCGGGAGGAGGGTCGCTTCGCGCCCGAGCCGGAGGTGGCGATCACCGCCGCCGACAAGGACGTCGTGGTGGTGGGCGGGGGCGACACCGCCGCCGACTGCATCGCCAGCGCCCACCGCGAAGGGGCTCGCAGCGTCGTGCAGATGGACCGCTACCCCCAGCCCACGGGCACCCGTCCCCGAGAGGTCACCGACTGGCCCCGCGTTCCCAAGCGGCTGCCCTCGACGTACGCCCTCGACGAGGGCGGGACCCGCACGTGGAGCGAGGGCGTCCAGGCCCTGTCCGGCGACGGCGGGCACGTGACCGCGGTCCACGCCTGCAGGGTGAGCGGTCCCCCCGACTTCGACCCGGTCCCCGGCACCGAGACCACCCGACCCGCCGACCTGGTGCTGGTGGCCATCGGGTTCCTCCACGTGGAGCCCATGCCGTTGCTCGACGAGCTGGCGGTGGGACGGGACGACCAGGGCAACGTCGACGCCCCGCGCTTCGCCACCGCGGTGCCGGGCGTGTTCGCCGCCGGCGACGCCCGCCGGGGCCAGTCGCTGGTGGTGACCGCCATCGACGAGGGCCGCCGCTGCGCCACCGCCGTGGACACCTGGCTGAGGTCTGCCGACGCGTAGCCCCGACAGAGGCGACGCAGTACGATCCGCGCCGCAACGAAGTAGCGCTTGGGGACGCGGGAGGCTTCGATGAGGCGATTTGCGACCGTCTGGCTGGTCGTCGGGACGTTGATCCTGAGCGGATGCGGCGGTGGCGACGAGGAGACGGCGCCCACCACGACCGCGCCCCCGAAGATGACCTCCAGAGAGGTGTTCGAGGCCGCCCGCCCGAGCACCGTCGCCCTGTTCGCCAAGCAGGGCGAGGAGGACGTCGGCGGCACCGGGGTCATCTTCGACGCCGTCAAGGGCCTCATCCTCACCAACGCCCACGTTGTATCGGGCACCGCCGCCCTCAAGGCGAGAGTCAACGACCAGCAGGAGATCCCGGCGCGGATCCTGGCCACCGCGCCGTGCGAGGACCTCGCGGTCGTGCAGCTGACCACCGTCCCGCCGGGGCTCAAGGCCGTCCCCTTCGGCTCGAGCGCGGCGGTGCAGAACCAGGACGAGGTGGTCGCTTTGGGCTACCCGGCGTCGTTCTCGAACCCGGCCGAGCAGAAGCTCGTGTCCACCTCGGGCACCGTGCAGTCCCCGAACGTGGCCGCCGAGCCCGACCCCTCCCTGCCCAGGTTCCCGGCCGCCATCCAGCACTCGGCCACCATCAACCCGGGCAACTCCGGGGGGCCGCTCCTCAACGATCGGGCCGAGCTCATCGGCATCAACACGCTCCGCAACATCGGCACGCGCCAGCAGCCGATCCAGGGGCAGTACTACGCCATCGCCATCGACCACATCAAGCCGTTGCTGCCCGAGCTGACCGCCGGCAGGAGCCAGGCCGACCCGGGCTGGAACATCGCCCCCTTCTCCCAGGTGCCGTTGGCCGACGTCTTCGAGGCCACCGGGTACGGCACCCGGGCGGAGGGCGTGGAAGCCGACCGGCTCCTCGCCGCCAACGACATCGACGGGCTGTTCGTCTTCGGGGCCACTCCCGACTCCCCCGCGGACGAGGCCAACATCGAGCTGGGTGACCTCATCGAGCGGATCAACAACGTGCCTGTGACCACGGTGAAGGCCGTCTGCGAGATCCTGCAGTCGGCGTCGCCCGGGCAGACGCTCGAGGTGAGGGGCCGCTACCTCACCAACGAGGGCCCCCAGCAGGACTTCGGCGACCCCTGGCGGACGGAGCTGACGCTGTAGGGACTTGGCCTGGCCCTGACAGGCCCGCCGCCTAGCCCGGGCTGCGCAAGGGACGGCGGACGAAGACCTGCCACAGGTTGCCCATGAACAGGTCGAGGAAGGCGCCCAACGCCTTCATCCGGCCCCCGAAGGTGCCCCCGCGCACGCGGAACGTCGTCAGCTGGCGGGCGAAGTCGGGGACGCTGATGTGCAGGATGCCCGAGCCGACGAGCTCGGCGCCCGCCTCCTGGTCCGCCTCGACGTGACCCTCCAACAGCCGGGTGTAGAGGGTGGTGGTCTCCGCCCAGCCGGTCGAGATCCGCTTCCCGACGATGTCCTTGTGGCCGATGAGGGTGAGCGGGCGGCCCTGCCCGTCGGTGAAGAACAGGCGGTAGAGCATGTTCTTCTTCGAGGCGGACACGTCGACGAAGAGGTTGAAGTCCCCGCGCTCCACCGGACGCCTTCCGCCGAGGCGGCTGCTGCGCACCCAGCCCCGGGCGGGGATGAAGAGGCGGGGGTCGTTCATGAACCGGTAGACGTCGTCCGTGGCGATGGTGAGGTGGAACATCAGGTCGGAGCCCTGGCGGCGGCCGTCCTCGAAGCCCCGGCGGTAGTCCGTCTGGCCCGGGGTGAAGAAGCCCTTCATCTCCTCGGTGAACTCGAGGTGGTACGGGGTCGAGCCGTCGGCCATGTCGCCTCCAGGCTAGGGCCCATTACGAACCGGCGGTGGTTGTACGGGCCATAGCCCGTACGACCACCGCCAGCTCACAAGCGTCACTTCAGGACGAGCTCGTCGCCGGCGACGTCGACCCAGACGGTGTCGCCCTCGCTGTAGCGGCCCCCCAGGAGGGCAAGCGCCAGCGGGTCGGCGATGTGGCGCTGGATGACCCGCTTGAGGGGACGGGCCCCGTAGGCGGGGTCGTAGCCCGCCTTGGCCAGCCAGGCAACCGCCTCCTCGCTCACGTCCAGCGACAGGCGGCGGCCGGCCAGCCGCTTCTCCAGCTGCTGGAGCTGGATCCCGACGATGCGGGCGATGTCGTCCTCGGTGAGCGGCCGGAAGCGCACGATCTCGTCGATGCGGTTGATGAACTCGGGCCGGAAGAACTGCTCTGGCTCGACCGCCAGGTTCGACGTCATGATCAGCACCACGTTGGAGAAGTCGACGGTACGGCCCTGGCCGTCGGTGAGGCGGCCGTCGTCGAGCAGCTGGAGCAGGACGTTGAAGACCTCGTTGTGGGCCTTCTCGATCTCGTCCAGCAGCACGACCGCGTACGGACGGCGGCGGACGGCCTCGGTGAGCTGGCCGCCCTCGTCGTAGCCGACGTAGCCGGGAGGCGCGCCGATGAGGCGGCTCACCGTGTGCTTCTCCTGGTACTCGCTCATGTCGATGCGGACCATGGCCCGCTCGTCGTCGAAGAGGAAGTCGGCCAGGGTACGGGCCAGCTCGGTCTTGCCCACCCCGGTGGGCCCGAGGAAGAGGAACGAGCCGATGGGCCGGTGCGGGTCGGACAGGCCCGAGCGGCTGCGGCGGATGGCGTTGGCCACCGCGGAGACGGCCTCGTCCTGGCCGACCACCCGCTCGTGCAGGACCTCCTCCATGCGCACGAGCTTCTGCACCTCGCCCTCGAGCAGCCGGGACACGGGGATGCCTGTCCACTTGCTCACCACCTCGGCGACGTCCTCCTCGTCGACCTCCTCCTTCAGCATCTTCTGGGTCGACTGGAGGACGGCGAGGGCGTCGGTCGCCTCGGCCACCTGGCGATCGAGCTCGGGGATCCGGCCGTAGCGGATCTCGGCCGCCTTGGCCAGGTCGCCGGCGTTGGAGACCCGCTCGGCCTCCGCCTTGGCCGCCTCCAGCTCCTCCTTGAGGGCGCGGATGCGGGCGATGGCCTCCTTCTCCGACTCCCAGTGGGCTTTCATGCCGGTGGCCTGCTCGCGCAGGTTGGCCAGCTCGGCGTCGAGGGCCTCCAGGCGCTCGCGGCTGGCGGGGTCGGTCTCCTTCTCCAGGGCCACCCGCTCGATCTCCAGCTGGCGGATGCGGCGCTCGACCACGTCGATCTCGGTGGGCATGGAGTCGATCTCTATGCGCAGGCGGCTGGCCGCCTCGTCGATGAGGTCGATGGCCTTGTCAGGCATGAACCGGCCGGTGAGGTAGCGGTCGCCGAGCATGGCCGCGGCGACCAGGGCGGCGTCCTGGATGCGCACGCCGTGGTGCACCTCGTAGCGCTCCTTGAGGCCCCGCAGGATGGCGATGGTGTCCTCCACCGAGGGCTCGCCCACGTAGACGGGCTGGAACCGCCGCTCGAGGGCGGCGTCCTTCTCCACGTGCTTGCGGTACTCGTCGAGCGTGGTCGCGCCGATCATGCGCAGCTCGCCGCGGGCGAGCATGGGCTTGAGCATGTTGGAGGCGTCCATGGCTCCCTCGGCCGCCCCGGCGCCGACGACGGTGTGCATCTCGTCGATGAAGGTGATGACCTCGCCCTGGGCGTCGGCGATCTCCTTGAGGACCGCCTTCAGCCGCTCCTCGAACTCCCCGCGGTACTTGGACCCGGCGACCATCGAGCCGAGGTCGAGGGCCACGATGCGGCGGTTGCGGAGGCTCTCGGGGACGTCGCCCTCGACGATGCGCCGGGCCAGCCCCTCGACGATGGCGGTCTTGCCCACGCCGGGCTCGCCGATCAGGACGGGGTTGTTCTTGGTGCGGCGGGACAGGACCTGGATCACCCGGCGGATCTCCTCGTCCCGGCCGATGACGGGGTCGAGCTTGCCCTGGCGGGCCAGCTCGGTGAGGTCACGCCCGAAGCGCTCCAGCGCCTGGTAGGCGTCCTCGGGGTTCTGCGACGTGACCCGGTGGCTGCCCCGCACGTCCCGCAGCACCTCGAGGAGCCGCTCACGGTCGACGCCGATCAAGGGGGCGGTGTCGCCGGTGGCGGCCAGGGCCAGGAGCAGGTGCTCGGTCGACAGGTACTCGTCCTTGAGGTTCTCCCGCTCGCCGTCCGCCACCTCCACCAGCTGGCGGGCGGCCCGGCCGAGCTGCGGCTCGGCGCCGCCGTAGGCCTTGGGAAGGCTCGCCAGGCGGTCCTCCAACCGGTTCCGAACGGTGGTGGGGACGACGCCTGCCCGCTCGAGGGTGGGCAGGACGACGCCGTCCTGCTGGCCCACCAGGGCGGCCAGGAGGTGAAGAGGCGTGAGCTCCGGGTGGTTGCGCTGCCGCGCCTGGTCGAGGGCGGCGGCGAATGCCTCCTGCGTCTTCAGCGTCCAGCGGTTGGGGTCGAAGGCCATGCTCTCCTCGTTGTGCGATCAGGAAACTTGATAACACCATTGTCAACGTTGCCCTGCACCGGCAGCATTCCCACCGCCGGGCGTTCCCAAAAGCGGTCAGCGGGGGCGCCAGCGGCGCCAGGCGCGCTCGGGCTTGTTCCTCCCGGGCGCTGCCTCGGGCAGCGGACGGGCCGGTGCGCCCTCCAGGTCAGCGGCGTCGTCGCGGGGCTCGGCTGGGGCCTCGACGGCCTCGGGTCGCGGCCGGTCGCCCTCCGGCGGGGCGGCGGGCGCCGCTTCTGGCAAGGGCCGGGGCACCGGTGGCCCCCCCACATCAGGGAGCGGCGGTCGGCGGGGAGCGGCGGACGGCGGCGGTGGTGCGGGCGGCGGCGGTGCGGGCGGCGGCGGTGGTGGGGGCGGCGGCGCCGACGGGGGGGCCGGTTGCGGCGGTGGGGCCGGCGCGGTGGACGACCGCTCCGGTATGGACAGGTCCTCGTCGAGGAGCTCGTTCACCGACATCTCCTCGGGTGCACCGGGCCGCTCGGGGATCGGCAGGTCCTCGTCGAGCAGCTCGCTCATGGACAGCTCCTCGACCAGCGCGGCGGCCGCCTCGGGGTCCAACGGCGGGATCGCCGGCGAACGCCCGGGTCCTTCCTCCTCGGCGCCGAGCTCGGCCGGCCGGGGCGGAGGCGGGGCCGCTGTCAACGGCGTCGGGGGAGGGGGCGAGCCGGGTGCCGTCGGCGGTGGAGGGGCCGGGGGCGGCACCGGTGCGGGCGCGGGTGGCGCTGCCGGGGACGCCGCCACTGGGGGCGGCGCTGGGTCTGGCGGCGCCGCTGACGGCGGCGCTGGGTCTGGCGGTGCCGATGGAGGCGGGGGGGTCGGCGGCGCCGGTTGCTCGGAGGCCGGCGGTGGCGCCGGTTGCTGGTCCCCCGGGGTCGGCGCAGGCGCCGGAGGGACCGCCGTGGGCGGCGCGGAGGGCGGGGCGGGGGGATTCTGGCCCCGCAAAGTGGTTGAAATCCAGCCACTTTCGTCACCCAATTCGGGGGGAGGGGGGGAGGGGGCCGTCCGCTCCTCCACCATCCCGGCGGCCCACAGGTCGGCGGCCCAGTCGTCGTCGCCGCCGGCCGGGGCCTCCTCCGACGGCGCCGGGCGCGCCGGTGGGGCGGCCCCCGACCGCGCCGCCTGGGCCTCCTCCTCGATCAGCAGGTCCCACCAGGCCGGGTCGGACGGGAACTCGGGGGCGGCGTCGGGACCGGTCCCGCCGAGGAGATCGGGGTCGGACAGGTCCACCGCGGGCACCCTGGCCGGTGCCTCCTCGGCGGCGGTCGCGGGCGGGCTCTCCGCCGGTTCGCGGTCGCCGCCCCGGCCGTCGTCCTCCTCCTCGGCCAGCAGGTCGGGCACGGGCACCTCGACCGTCGGGGCGCCGTCGTCCTCGACGGGCGCCCGCCGGCGGCGCGTGCGGAAGGGCGGGGGCGGTGCCGGCCGGGGGACCTGCACGCTCGGGAAGCCGGTGGCCCGGACGGCCTGGTCGGCCTTGGCGATCCACGCCGCCTGGGCGTCGGCGCCGGCGGGCGCTCCGGGCATGGCGACCGGCGTCGGCACCGGGCCCGGGACGTCGGGCGTGGGGCGGCGGCGCAGCCACAGGGTCTGCGCCAGCGCCACGAGGAACAGCCCCACGGTGGTGGCGAGGAGCACCTGCACCCGCCGGTCGCGCGCCGGTCCGCCCGAGGCGCCGGCGGCGGCTGCGGGTCCGCCGATGCGGGACAGGAAGGCGTCGCCCGTCCCCCCGCCGGCGGTCCGCTGGAGCGCTTCGGCGACGGGGAAGTCGGGCGAGGCGGTGAGGCCGGCGACGGCGAGGGTGCCGTCGAAGTCGACGGCGACCGCGAGCGCCTGGTCGGTCTGGCGGCCGCCGAGGTAGGTGGACCGCACGATCCTCGACCCCGCGGTGTCGAGCGTGGCGACGAACCCGTCCAGGAAGCCACCGCCCCGGGACCCCTGCACGGCGTCGACCGTCCGGAGGTCGGTGGACGTGAGCGAGCCGGTCACCGACGCCCGCCCCTCGGCGTCCACCGCGATGTCGGCGGCGGTGTCCGACCCCGCGCCACCGAGGTAGGTGGAGTACACCAGCGAGGACCCGCTGGGCGCCAGCTTCGACACGAAGGCGTCCGATTCGCCGTTCCTCCTGTCCTGGGCCGCGCCGGTGAGGGGGAAGTCGTCGGAGCCGGTGTTGCCGGTGACGAAGGCGTGCCCGTCGCCGTCGACGGAGATCGCCGCCGCCTGGTCGAGCCCCCGGCCCCCGAGGAAGGTCGAGTACACGACCGAGGACCCCGTGGGCGCCAGCTTGGCGACGAACGCGTCGACCGCCTCGGCGCCCCCTTGGGGGTTGGCGGGGGCCGGCTGCAGGGGCGTAACCGACGGGAAGTCGCCCGACCGGGTGTCGCCGGCGACGTAGGCGTGGCCCTGGCGGTCGACGGCGATGCCCAGGCCGTGGTCCTCGTCGCCGCCACCCAGGTAGGTGGAGTACAGCCAGGCCGACCCGACGGAATTGATCTTTGTGACGAAGGCGTCGGAGTCGTCAGGGCGGCTCTGGGCGTTCTTCAGGGGCCCCCCGGCGATGGGGAAGTTGCCCGAGGTCGTGCTCCCGGTGAGGTAAGCGTCGCCGGCGTGGTCCAAGGCGATCCCCCGGACCGACTCCGCGCCGCCTCCCCCCAGGTACGTCGAGAACTGCAGCACCGCCCCCTCGGCGCCGAGCTTGGCGACGAAGCCGTCGTTGGTCCCGCCGCCGTAGGCCTTCTGCACGGGGCGGGCCAGCGGGAAGTCGGGCGAGCTCGTCTCGCCGGCGACGTAGGCGCTGCCGTCGCCTCCGACCGCCAGCGAGTAGGCGACATCGCGGCCGGCGCCGCCCAGGAACGTGCTGTACACGAGCTCGTTGCGCACGGGATCGACCTTGGCGACGAAGACGTCGGTGCGGGTGCCCTCGGTGCCCGCCAGCTCCCGCTGCATCGGGCCGTCGGTCGGGAAGTCGCTGGACTCGGTGTACCCGGCCACGTAGACGGCGCCGGCGTCGTCGAACGCCACCCCGTAGGCGGAGTCGGTGCCCCCACCGCCCAGGAAGGTCGAGTCCTCGAGCACCGGGTCGATGACGAGGGCCCGGGTGGCGTCGTAGGGGCCCAGCCGGAAACCGACCCGGTTCTCGCCCCGGAGGTCGAACCCCCCGGCGACCGGGCGGCGCCCGCCCCCCTCCTCCTGGTAGACGACCGGGCGGGCCATCCGGGCCTCGCCGCCGGGCAGGGTGACCACCAGCTCGCCGCCGCCGCCGACGCGAGCGCCCTCGGCCCCGTCGAAGGACAGCTCGACCACGTCGGGGTCGGCGCCGGGGGCGACGACGAAGTCGTACTCGAGGCGGTGCCCCCGCCCGTGGTAGACGACGTCGACGCCGTCCCACACCCCCCGATAGCCAACCCGGGTGTAGGACGGCACGCCGAACCGCCAGCGCTGCGGGTCGTCACCGAGGAGCAGGTTCGTCCGGGCGGGCAGGGCGTCGTGGCCGGCCGGGGCGGCGTCGGAACGGGCGCCCACCAGCCGCATGCGCAACGGGTGGGGGGTGCCGCGCCCGCCCACGACCGCCTCCTGGGGCGACAGGGTGACGCCGTAGCCGGCGCCCCGGGCGACGAAGCGGGCGCCGTCGGCGGGCCGGAAGCTCAGCGGGACGCGCCCGAGGACCTCCGCCGTCCCGAGAGCGCCGGACCGGCGCACCTCGTCGTCGGCTGCCGGCCCCCGCCCCGCGCAGCCAGCGGTGACGGCCACCACGGCGACGAGCCCGACGAGGACCAGGGGCCGGGCGGGCAGCCTCCGCATCCGGCCATCTTCCCCCATGGTCGGTGTGGACGGCTCGGCGGAGTCAGCGCCGGGCCACCGCCCGGTCGAGGTGGGCGCCGACCACCGGTGCGAGCCACGAGGCATAGGAGGTCGTGAGGTGGTTGTCATCGCGGTAGACGAGCAGGTTGTCGACGACGACGGCGCAGGTGGCGGTGCAGAACCACGGCGTGACGTCGACGTACACGCCCCCGGCGCCGTCCACCGCACCCCGTTCCGCACCCAAGGCGTTCAGGTCGACGCCTTCCTCCTTCGGGTGGGTGCAGGCCACCACCTGGCTCGGGTTGGAGGAGAGGCAGTCGGGGACGTCACCGGCCGGGAGCGGCGGGGGGCCGAGCACGACGGCGCGCGCGCCCTCCGCCTGCACCCGGCGCACCATCTCGGCCAGCCCGTCGAGCCACGCCCGGCTGTGGACCTCGAAGCGGAACTCGGGGCCGTAATGGCGCGCCACGCCGAGGACGACGGCCGCCGGCCGGTCGGCGCGGATGCGGGCGAGGACAGCGTCCCGCCAGGCGTCGCACTCCCGGTAATGGCGTCCGAGGTCGGGGCTCCAGACCGGGATGGGGAAGGGTGGGCAGGTGGACTTGGTCAGCGAGACGAGCGTCCAGCCCCGTTCGGCGGCCACCCGGTCGAGCGCCGGGAACCACTGGGTGGCGTGCGAGTCGCCCACGAGCATCACCCCGGTGGGCGACTGGGCGTGGGCGTAGACGCACGGACGCAGGCGGGCCTCGGTGAAGCCGGCGTGGCACCCGTCGAGGAAGGGGCGGGCTCTGTCCCCCGACGCTCGGCGAAGCGGGGGGTCGAGGTTGGATGGGAGCTCCCGGCGGTCGACCGAGCGGGCCACCGCCGCCAGGACCGGGGCGCCGGCGACGGTGACCGGATCCGGCGCAGCCGCCGCCGGCGACGGCTCTCTCCCCGCCGGTGCCGTCGCCGGCGTGGCCGCCGTCTCCGCCGGAGGCGCCACGACCCTGCCCTTCGACTGAGGGAGCGCCACCCCGATGACGACGGCGACCAGCACGGCGCTGACCGTGACGCCGGTCGCCACCACCAGGGTGCGGGCCGGGCGTTTGGTGACCCACGGCGAGAACCGGACGGGGTCCTCCACCACCCGCACCGTAACCAAGGCGAGCAGGCCGCTCGCCCCCGCCAGGACCAGGTTGGGCCCCACGCCGAGAGGTCGACCGGCAACCGCCGGTGCCAGGGCGATCACCGGCCAGTGCCACAAGTACCACGAGTACGAGAGCTTGCCCACGACCTGGAAGGGCCGGAGGCCGAGCAAGGCACCGGCTCCGGCCCGGGGATCGGCGCACCCGAAGGTGATCACCGCGGCGGTCCCGCCGACGGGCAGGAGGGCGGCGGTCCCCGGGAAGGGCGTGAAGGGCCCGAGCGCAACGAACGACCAGCCGACGACGGCCAGCCCCAGCCAGCTCCCGGCGACCGCCAACCAGGGAGGCACCCGGCGCAGCCACGGCAGGGAGAGGGCGATCGCCGCGCCGGCGGCCAGCTCCCAGGCCCTCGTGGGCAGGGAGAAGAACGCCCACGGCTGGTTGGCGTCGGTCAGCCACAACGACAAGGCCAGCGAGGCCGTGCCCACCACGGCGACGACCGCGACGGTGCGGGCGAGGGACGCCGCCTGCCGCCCCCAACCGACGGCGGCGACGAGGAGGACCGCCGGCCAGAGGAGGTAGAACTGCTCCTCCACGCCGAGCGACCAGTAGTGCTGCAACGGCGAGGGGTCGGCGTGGGCCGTGAGGTAGTCGGTGCGCAACCAGGCGAACCGGTAGTTGGCGACGTAGGTGGCGGCGGCCAGCCCGCCCTTGGCCACGTGCTCGGCGCGGAGCGGGGAGAGCCAGTAGGCCGAGCCACCACCGTGGCGGCGAGGACGAGCATCGACGCCGGGAGCAGCCGGCGGGCCCGGCGGGCGTAGAACGAGGCGAGCGACAGACGTCCGGTCCCCCGGAGCTCCTGCCACAGCAGGCCGGTGATCAAGAACCCGGAGACGACGAAGAAGACGTCGACGCCGACGTAGCCGCCCCGGAACGCCCCGACGCCGGCGTGGTAGAGGACGACGCCGAGGACGGCGACCGCCCGGAGGCCCTCGATGTCGGGCCGGAACCCGAACGACCAGGGGCCGGCCTCCGCCAACGGCGCACGCTCCCGGTGGGGACGCTCCGCCGGCTGGCGGTCGGTCAGGGTCACGGACCTTCGCTCCGCCCACGGGCCGGGTGCAAGGCCACGAGCGTCCCACACCGGGGCCGCCCGGGCGAGAGCCCGGGAAGCTCGTCGGCGCTAGGTGCGGCTCTTGCGGTACGGGACGGGCGACTGCTTCACGGGCACCAGGTCGCGCCGGTACTGACGGTGCGTGCGCTCGATGGCCTCGCGCGCCTCCCGGGCCAGCTGGTTCATCTGGGCCCGCAGGCGGGCGACCTCCTCCTCCAGCTCCATGACCCGCTTCACCCCGGCCAGGTTGAGGCCCGACTCGGTGAGCTCCTGGATCCGGCGCAGCCGGTCGATGTCCCGCTGGCTGTAGCGGCGGCTGCCGCCACCGGTGCGGGCGGGATCGAGCAGGCCCCGCCGCTCGTAGATGCGCAAGGTCTGCGGGTGCACGCCCGCCAGCTCGGCGGCGACCGAGATCACGTAGACGCCGCGGTCGACGTCGGCCCGCCGCACCCCCTTCCTCTCCAGAGCGCTGCCGTCGGCCGAACGTTCCATCACACCCCCAGATGCGTGCGGGGGGACTGCGTCGAGGCACTGGCCAGGGCCTCGATGGCCTCCCGCTCGGCGGCGGACAGGTTGGTGGGCACGGCGACCTCGACGGTTACGAGGAGGTCGCCGATGCCGGCACCCGACGAGGAGGGCACGCCCCGGTTGCGGACCCGGAACGTGCGCCCCGAACGGGTGCCGGGCGGGATCTTCAGGGTGACGGGGTCGTCGAGGGTGGGGACCTTGATCTCCGCCCCCAGCGCCGCCTCGGCGAAAGTGACGGGCACGGTGACGAGCAGGTCGCGCCCCCGGCGGGTGAAGAGCGGATGAGGGGCGACCCTGACGGTGACGTAGAGGTCGCCGGGCTGGCCGCCGTTGGGGGCGGCGCCGCCCTTGCCCTTGAGCCGGATGCGCTGGTCGTTGTCGACCCCGGGAGGGATGCGGACCTTGACCTGGCGGGGCCGCCGCTCCATGCCGGTGCCCCGGCAGGTGGGGCACGGGGTCTCGACCACCATGCCCCGGCCCCCGCACCCGGGGCAGGGCCGGCTGAAAGAGAAGAAGCCCTGGTTGTCGTCGAGCACCCCTCGGCCGCCGCACTGCGGGCACACCGTCGGGCTGGTGCCGGGGGCCGCCCCCGTGCCCGAGCACGTGTTGCAGGGCGCCTCGGAGACGACGTTCACGGTGGTGGTCACGCCGTGGACGGCGTCGAGGAACGACAGATGCAGCTCCGCCTCGATGTCCTCGCCCCGGCGGGCGCCGGCCGTCCGCTGCGGCCCGCCGCCGCCCCGGAACCTCCCGAGCAGGTCGCCGAACAGCCCGCCCAGGTCGTCACCGGAGAACGTGAACGTGCGGCTCCCGCCCGGGCTGGCCCGGCCGGCGCCGAAAGGACTTCCGGCCGCCATGGGCCCCAGGCGGCGCACCTCGTCGTACTCCTTGCGCCGGGCAGGGTCGGAGAGCACGTCGTAGGCGGCCGAGATCTCCTTGAACCGCTCCTCGCTGCCCGGGTGGGCGTCGGGGTGGTGCTGCTTGGCCAGCTTGCGGTAGGCGCGCCTCAGCTGGTCCTCGGAGGCGTCCTGGGAAACGCCGAGAACCTTGTAGTAGTCCTTCTCGAACCACTCACGCTGGGGCGCGGCCACCCCGGATCACCCTCGGACCTTCACCATGGCCGGGCGCAGGACGCGGCCCTTGAAGCGGTAGCCGGGCCGCAGCACCTCGGAGACGAAGGGGCCCTCCTCGGCGTCCTCGTGGGCCACCGCGTCGGCCTCGTTCGGGTCGAACGGCTCGCCCGCCGGGTCGATGCGCTCGAGCCCCTCCTTCTCCAGGAGCCCGACGAGGGACGCGTGGACCTGCTCGAAGCCCTCGCCGTGGGCCAGGGCGGCGTCGAACACGTCGAGGACCTCGAGGAGCTTCTCGACGAGGTCCTCGGCCGCCCGCTCGAGGTGCTCGGTCTGCTGCTTGACGATGCGCTTGCGGTAGTTGTCGAAGTCGGCGGTGAGACGCCGGAGCTGGTCGAGGTAGTCGTCACGCTCGGCGGCCAGCTTGGCCAGGTCGTCGAGCAGGGTCTGCTCGGCCTCCTCGACCTCCTCGTCAACCTGGGCCTCGGCGTTGGCCTCCTCCGCCCGAGCCTCGGCCAGGGCCTCGTCGGCGATGCGCTGGGCCTCGGCGATCAGCTCGGGATCGGCGCTCTCGGCCCCGTCGACGGCGTCGTCACCGACCACGTCGGCGCCGACCGCCTCGCGCAGGTCGTCCCAAGCGGACGACGCCCCCGATCGGCCCGACGGCGTGGACGCCGCCGGGCCCGCCTGGGCATCGGCCTCGTTGCCGGGGTCCTCCTGAGAGGCAGGCCGCGTCGGCCTCTCGGGCTCGGCCATCACGCGCCTTCGTCGACGATCTCGGCGTCGACCACCTCGTCGTCGGACGCGGCGCCCGCGCCGCCGGCGGCGCCGTCACCGCCGGAGGAGGCGCTGGCCTCCTGGTACATGCGCTGGGCCACCGCCGAGGTGGCCGCCATGAGAGTCTCGCTGGCCGACCGGATGCGGTCGATGTCCGACCCGGAGAGGGCCTCCTTGGCCTCCCGGAGGGCGTCGTCGATACGGGTCTTCTCCTCCAGGGTGATGTTGTCGCCCTGGTCGCGGAGGAGCTTCTCGGTCTGGTAGACGACGCCGTCGGCCTGGTTGCGGGCCTCGGCCTCGGCCCGGCGCTGGCGGTCCTCCTCGGCGTGCGCCTCGGCGTCCCGCATCATCCGGTCGATCTCGTCCCGGCCGAGGGCGGACTGGCCGGTGATCGTCATCGACTGCTCCTTGTTCGTGGCCCGGTCCTTGGCGGACACGTGCACGATGCCGTTGGCGTCGATGTCGAACGTGACCTCGATCTGCGGTACGCCGCGGGGCGCGGGCGGCAGGTCGACGAGCTGGAACTTGCCCAGGGTCTTGTTGTAGGCGGCCATCTCCCGCTCGCCCTGGAGGACGTGGATCTCCACCGACGGCTGCATGTCCTCGGCGGTGGTGAACACCTCGGTGCGCTTGGTCGGGATCGTGGTGTTGCGCTCGATGAGCCTGGTCATGATCCCGCCCTTGGTCTCGATGCCGAGGGACAGCGGGGTGACGTCGAGCAGCAGGATGTCCTTGACGTCGCCCTTGAGGACGCCGGCCTGGATGGCCGCGCCCACGGCCACCACCTCGTCGGGGTTGACGCCCTTGTGGGGCTCCTTCTTGGTGAGCTCCTGGACCAGCTCCTGCACCGCCGGCATGCGGGTCGACCCGCCGACCAGGATCACGTGCTGGATGGCCTGGGGCCGCAGGCCGGCGTCCTTGATGGCCTGCTGGAAGGGGCCCTTGCAGGCCTCCACCAGGTCGGCCGTCATCTCCTGGAACTTGGCCCGGGTGAGCTTGTAGTCGAGGTGCAGCGGGCCGCTCTCGGTGGCGGTGACGAAGGGCAGATTGATCTGGGTCTCCTGCACCGTCGACAGCTCGATCTTGGCCTTCTCGGCCGCCTCCTTCAGGCGCTGGAGGGCCATCTTGTCCTTGGACAGGTCGACGCCGTGGTCGCCCTTGAAGGACTTGACCAGCCAGTCGATGACCCGCTGGTCCCAGTCATCGCCGCCCAGGTGGGTGTTGCCGCTCGTCGCCTTGACCTCGAACACGCCCTCGCCGATCTCGAGGATCGAGACGTCGAACGTGCCGCCGCCGAGGTCGAACACGAGGATCGTCTGCTCCTGGCCCTCCTTGTCGAGGCCGTAGGCCAGGGCGGCGGCGGTGGGCTCGTTGATGATGCGGAGCACCTCGAGGCCGGCGATCTGGCCCGCCTCCTTGGTGGCCTGGCGCTGGGCGTCGTCGAAGTAGGCGGGCACGGTGATGACGGCCTGGCTCACGGTGTCGCCCAGGTAGGACTCGGCGTCCCGCTTCAGCTTCTGCAGGATGCGGGCGGAGATCTCCTGGGGCCGGTACTTCTTGCCGTCGATGTCGACGTTCCAGTTCGTGCCCATGTGGCGCTTGACCGAGCGGATGGTGCGGTCGGGGTTGGTGATGGCCTGGCGCTTGGCCACCTCGCCGACGAGGACCTCGCCGGTCTTGGAGAAGCCGACGACGGACGGGGTTGTGCGACCTCCCTCGGCGTTGGGAATGACGGCGGGCTCGGTGCCCTCCAGGACGGAGACGACCGAGTTGGTGGTGCCGAGGTCGATGCCGACGGCCTTGGGCATGAGCGCTTCCTCCCGAAACGGATTACTGACGGGCGAACCCTACCAAACTTGAGTGCACTTGTATCAAGGTCTCTGCCAACGACTTTGTTCCCGCCCGGCTGCCTCGCCTACCCCCAACCTTCTGGGCGCGCTCGGGGTCAAATGACGACCCCGGGCGCGCCCAGAACGAGGTCGGGGGCGAGGCGCTAGGCGCCGAACTTGGCCAGGCGGCCGGCGGCGGCCAGGCTCAGGGCCATCAGCTGGGACCCCGGGCGCCGGCCCAGCCCTCCGCCCAGGCACCAGCGCTCGCCGAAGCGCTCGACCGGGTCACGGCCGACCCGCGGCCCCCACATGAGCACGGGGACGGGGTGCCAGGAGTGGGCGGCCATCTGCGAGGGGGTGGCGTGGTCGCCGGTGACGACCAGGACGTCGGGCTCCAGGGCGGCGAGGTCCGGAGCGACGGCGTCGAGCGCCTCGATGGCCGCCACCTTGGCCTCGAAGTTGCCGTCCTCGCCCGCGGCGTCGGGGCTCTTGTGGTGGAGAAAGAAGTAGTCGTAGGCGTCCCAGTGGGCGCCGACCGTCGCCACCTCCTCGCCCAGGTCGGCGACCGGCCCGAGCACGTCCATGCCCACCAGTCGGGCCAGGCCCCGGTACATGGGGTAGACGGCCACGGCGGCGGGGGTGAGGCCATGGCGGTCGCCCAGCGACGGGAGCTCCTGGTGCGTGTCGAAGCCCCGCAGGAGCAGCACGTTGGCCTTGGGGTGGTCGGCCAGGATCTCCCGCACCTGGCGGTCGAGCTCACGGAGCACGTCGGCGGTGTGCTCGGCGGCATCGGGGTTGGCCGCGTCGGGCCTCGGCGCCGGCTCGATCGGCGGCCGGCCGGTGGCCTGCGGGTCGGTCTCGACGACGCCGGGGTCGAGCCCGTCGCCCCGCAGGACCACCAGCACCCGGTGCTGGGCCTCGGGGGTGAAGCTGACCTCGACGCCGTCGATGTGGACGCCGTCGGCCAGCCGCGACACGACCTCGGCCGCCTCGTCGTCGGGGATGCGCCCCGCCCGCCGGTCGGCCACGTCGCCGTCGTCCGACAGGGTGGCCAGGTTGCCCCGGGCCGCCACGTCCCCGGGCTTGAGTTCCACGTCCAGCCCGGCCGCAGAGAGCACGCCCCGGCCGAGGGGGTACTCGAAGGGGTCGTAACCGAACAGGGCGAGGTGCGACGGCCCCGACCCGGGCGTGATGCCCGGCCCGGCGGGGTCGTGGAGCCCGACCATTCCCTCCGACGCCAGCCGGTCGAGGTTGGGCGTGGACGCCTCCTCCAGCTCGGACCCTCGGTCGGCGTCGGCGTACCCGCCCAGACCGTCGAGGACCACGAGCAGGATGTGGCTGTCGGCCGGTTGGGCCAGCGAGGCGAGGTCGGCGGGCATCCCCGCCAAGCGTACGCGTCAGCTCGGTAGCTCGACCACGTCCGCGTAGGCGACCCGATTGGTCCGGATCGGCGACTGTCCCTCCGGCCACTCGTGCGTGTACACCTCCCGCTCCCGCACGACGACCCGACGTGGTCGGCCGGTCGAGGCAGGCCGGAGGATGACGCCCGACCAGGTCGTCGAGCCCATGTGGCCGCTCCGGGTGAGCGTCCCGGTGACGATCGGGGCCCACCCCAGGTCACCCGGGAGCTCGCCGTTGTGCTCCTCCAGGGCGACCTCCACCTTGTTGAAGTCGTCCTGGGGGTGGCTGTCGGAGAGACCGGGCCCGGAGACGGTGATGGTGAGGGTGTTCTGCCCCTTCGCCGGGTCGGTGCCCGGGGTCACCGTGAGCGTGCGGGTCGGCAGCAGTTGCGAGAAGTCGGCCTGCACCACACGGGACAGCTTCAGCTCGGGCTTCACCGAGTAGCGCTGGTAGCGGGCCAGGGCCAGACGGACGAACGGGAAGTACGAGGGGCCGCTGGCCGGGACCTGCAGGTCGATGTCGCAGAACCAGAGCTGGCGCTCGCTGTCGTACTCGGGCTGGAAGGCGACCACGTCGACCTTCTTGATCGGATCAGGGACCTCGGGGAGGGGCAACCCTTTCTCGACGTACACCTTGTTCGTGAAGTCGCCTTCGGTGAGGGTCGTCTGGGGGTCGGCAGCCACCCAGACCCGGTCCCTGCCGATCTCGGTGACGTACTTGGCGAACCGAGCGTCGACCGGGCCCTGGCTGGCGGGCCACAGCACCACCCCCAGTCGTTCGTCGACACCGGAGGAGTACCAGGGGCGCTGCATCCAGACGCGCAGCCCCCCGCCGATCCGCTTCTGCACGATCGGAGCCGGGAACGCCCCCTGCTTCTGCCACTGGAAGGACGGCACGACGTAGAGGAGACGCAGGGCGTCCGGCCGGGCCGAGCTCTGCACGTTCACGAGGACCTCTTCACCGGTCCGCGTGATGTTCTCGGGGACGGTCGTGAACTCGGGCGGGAAGTACTCCCGGAAGCGCGTCGTGCCGGTGAGGCGGTACTTCACCCAGCGGTGCTTGGTGTCGCCGAACTCGTGTCGAAGGTAGGGCGAAGGGGGGTTCCCCTGCTCTTCGGGGAGCGGGAAGGCCGTGCCGCCGTTGTTCGGGACCGCGATCGTGCCGTCGTCCGGGGCCGGAGAGGCAGGCGGGAACGGCTGCTGCTCGGGGATCCAGGCGCCCACCCGCTGGGACGTAACGTGCGACCGTCCCGCGAGGTCCTTGGGCGCGAGGTCGGACAGGGAGTCGACGGGGTCCGTCCAGTTCGCGTGCAGGTCGATATAGGCCGTGCTCTTGACGCTCAGGAACGCCCGTCCGCTGATGCGGGCGAACGTCTCGCCGGGCTCGCGGCCCGACTGCAGGCGAAGGGTCGGCGGGCACAGGGGCCGGGCCACCGCGTGAACGAGGATCAGCTTGCGGAAGGGGCTGATCATCCAGTGCCCTCCGGCTGCTGCCAGGGCGGTGAGCGGGCCCTCGTTCGGCGCGCCCTTCACCCAACGTTGCCAGGCCCCCATGTGCTGAAACCGGGTGCCGTCCGGGTAGGAGCTGTAGCGGACGACGCGGACCTCGCCCTTGCCGAGCCGGGCGTGGAGCACCCGGTTCCGCGTTGTCCACTCCAGGGCTGCCGTCCCCATGGGCGTCTCCGAGCACTGCCCGGACTGCACCGTACCGGGGAGCTCCTCCAGGCGCAGGACGAAGGGGTTGAACTTCGGCCAGGTGCCCCCGAACCCCTGGTTCCAAGGCTGGGGGCCGGGCAGGCCCCGGAACGATGCCCCGGCCGCCATCACGTCGGGGAGGTAGGCGAGCGGGAAGCTCGCCGAGGTGTTGATCAGGTAGCTGCCAGGGGCCGGACGGGGCGCGCCCGTCACTGGGTCCACCGGGGCGACCGTGTCGGGTGGGTAGCTCCCCGGCACCATTTGCGAGCCGGGCAGCGGCTGGCCGTCGTGGCCCCGCTCGAGCGTCGCCGCCTCGCGCACCGCGTCGGCGTAGGCCCCGCCCGGGTTCCCGTTCGGGCCGAACCCGAGATCGAACATGCCGTGCGTCTCGGCCATGACCTGCGAGGTCTTGGGCGGCACGACGTGGCGATCGTTGTCCGCCAAGTACCCGAAGGACGGGTGCTCGGCCGCGAACTCGGCGGGCGACTTGTCGAAGTCGCTGCGGATGACCATGCGCTCGACCGCCTCGCCTTCCTTCAACTCGGCCCGGGGGACGATCGCCGGAGGCGAGATGGGCTCGATCCGGCTGTAGAAGAGAGGGGAGGACCACATTGCCTGCTCGGCAGGGTCGGGCGTCGCTTGGAACGGCGCGCTGTTGCCGGCCAGGTCGACGGTTCGGACCCGCAGGCGGTAGGTCTTCCCGAAGCGCAGCCGGGGGAGTGACCCTTCCTCGGGCTCGAAACTCGTGACCAGCTTGAAGTCGGTGACCGGCTTGGGCGACGGCTTGGTCGGCCGCTCCTCCTGCATCCCGTCGGCGGCCACGGCCTCGATGGTGCGCCCGGGTCGGGGCGCGACCAGGCTCCAGCCGTCCCACCGGAAGAGCGCCTCGTGGAGGTAGAGATCGCTCTTCTCGGCGTCGGCCGAGGTGGCCGACGCCGCCTTGACGTAGCCCTCGTCGACGATGGGCTGCCCCGGCGGGGTGATCTCCACTGGTTTGCCCCCCTCGGGCACGACGCGGTAGGTCCCCTTTCGCCGGCACAGCGAATACCACGTGCCGGTGTCGACGTCCTGGACGTCGACCCGGTACCCCCGGATGAGGTGCTCGGCGCCGTGCACCATCTCGTCGTGGTCGCCGGCGTTGCGCGCCGACTCTTCGGCCAGCCGCTGGCCGAGGCCCAGCCCACGGCCGTACCGGTACATGCTGATGCCGGCCGAGCGCAAGGCTGGGAGCCCCGTCCGCTCAGGCGTGTCGAACCCGGCCCGGCCGATCTGCTTGTCCGCCAGTAGGGAGTGCATCTCCGAGGCCATGTTCAAGAGCTTCTGCACGCTGCCGTCGGCGTCGAGCTGATTGAGCCCGAACCACACGCCGGGGGTGGGCTCCCTGAACTGGTCGTCGGCGCCGCGAAGGATCAGGAGCCCGGGCCCCCAGATGGGGGTGGTGGGCTCGTCCGTGGCCGCAGCCACGAAGGTCTTCTCGTTCCGGCGGAACTTCGTGTGCGGAGAACGGTGCTGGTTGAACGCCGCGAACTTCCCCTCTGGCAAGAGGCGGATGTGGCGAGGCATCTCCGATGGTGGGATGTCGACGAGCAGGTCGACGACCAGGCCCAGCCGGCGCAGCAGCACGGGATAGTCCCCCAACGATCCCAACGCCTGGTGGAAGTCGAGCGTGGGGACGTCGGGAGCCTCGGCCGGGGCCGGCTCCGGCCGGTCGAAGAACCGGTGAGCCTGGTAGCAGTCCATGGCCGCTTTGGTGGGGAAGCCCAGCGCCTGGTGGTCGGCGTCGGGGCGGATCACCGTCCCGCCTTGGAACGCGTCGTCGAGGGCGTGGTGCCGCCTGTATGCCACCCACCACTTCTGGAACCCCGTCAGGAGCTCCGCCAACGACCCGGTGTGCTGCTGGCGGTACTGCTCCCACGCTGCCCTCGTCACGGGGCCGAAGAGCTCTTCGGGCTCTCGTTCGAATCGCTGCAGCGCCCTTCTCCCATGGGGGAGACGGAAGTGCCCGAACGTCTCCCCGAGGTGCTCCACCATGTCTCCCACCGGGCCCTGGTCCGCGGGCGGGAGGTTGTCGGGGGAGTTCCGGGCCACGTTCTCGTACAGCCCGTCGAGGTACGACAACACCGACCACATGGGGAAGGACCAGATGCGGCGCTGGCTCATGTCGCGGAACTCGAACGGGCGCACCCACGTCGTCGGCGGGAACAGGGCGGACCAGAGCGAGGAGTCGGCGGGCTGGCTCACCCGCTGGACCCCGGCCAGCGCGCCGCCGTCGACGAAGACACCGAAGGTGGCGTTGTTCACCACCGCCGGCCAGTCGGCGAAGTCGAAGTCGCCGAGCTCAGGGGGCTGCCTGTCGGAGACGAGACGCGGTGAGGCCATCACCGACAGCTGGCACTGGCCGTTCGGGGTGAGCCCGTTGGGCAGCGCCGTCCAGATGATCTCCTGGGTGGTCACCTGTTCCCCTCCCTTCCTGAGCCGCAGGCCGCGGTGTCACCGCTCACGTGAAGGCCCTGCAGTACTCGGTCCATGGGTCCTCGCCCGGCTCGAGGTCGGGGCCGGGGCCCATGAGCTCGGCGAACGTGGGGTCCCCGTCGGATCCGGCCAGCTTGCGCTCGACGCTGATCTCCAACGGGATGCTGAAGAAGGCGATCTCGATCTCGATGGTGATGGTGGCCCGGCCGATGCACTTCCCGGTGCTCGACTCGTAGGTGAGGCTCATGTACAGCTCGATGGAGATCGAGATCAGGCCGAGCGCCTCCACTTCGCCCCCCATCCGGATGTAGCCGGTGAGGGTGACCTCGTCGCCCTGCATCTTGAAGTAGATGCCGCCCATCACGGTGATGCCGCCGCTGGCCACGCCGAAGTTCATGGCGATGCTGGCCCCGAACTCGAACGACGCCTCCATGATCTCGATGCCGTCGGGGTCGAGGGTGATCCCGAAGAACCCGCCGCCGCCGAACATGGCGACGGTCAGGATGAAGGGGCTCTCCCGCTCGCAGAAGTTGAAGCGGACGGTCAGCGGGTCGAGCAGGAAGGGGACGTTGAAGCCCGCACCCAGGCTCAGGTTCTGGAGGCTGAAGACGCCGAAGGCGACGTCGGGGAGCCCGAGGGAGTAGCTGGCCGCGATCCCCTTCTCGGAGATGTCGAGCGCCGGTGGGTCGCTGAAGCCGTCGAGGGGGATGAGGTCGCGCAGCGCTTCGACAAACGACAAGGGCCCGGCGAACGAGATGTCGTCGAACTCCACGTTTACGTCGGGCTTGGCTCCGCTGCCGGCGGTGAACTCCAGCTTGTTGAAGCGCAGCACCATGAAGGAGACGGCCGGCCCGATGAGGTTGAGAGAGAAGTTGTGCAGCCGGGCGGCGATCTCGAATCGGGGGTCGGGGTGGAGCTTGGTCTTGGCCTCCATCTCGGCCGAGAGGACGAAGGTGGCCTTCTTGGTGGTGTTGCCGTCCGAGTTGTGCGCCACGAAGAGCGATTCGCCGGCGTTGTCGGGGTCGGGCCAGTGCTGGAGCTCGGGCTTCCACTCGAACTTCATCTTCAGCTCCTCGGGGAGCTGCAGGGCGTCCATCAGCCGGGTGATGTGCTTCTCGACGTCGTCGAACACGTCGACCGCGGTCCCGAGCTCGGCCAGGAACCGGTCCACCGTCGCCTGGAGCGCCTTCTTCACCTCGGCCGGCACCTGCGGCGGCAGCTTGGCGAGCTGTCCCTTGGCCTCGACGAGCAGGTTCCGGAAGGTGACCAGCGCCTCCTTGACGGCGCCGAGGGGGTCCCCTTCCTGGATCCCCTGGACGAGCTGTTCGATGGCGTCGGCGATCTTGTCGACTGCGCCGGTGACGCCGTCGCGCAGAGTGGCGGCGTCTTTCATCGCCGTCTCGAGCTTTTGCTTCACCTCGGCTTCGACGTTGGTGTTCTTGATCTTGTCGTACTCGGCCTCGGCGGCGGCACGCAGCTGCTCTATCTGCTGTTGCGCCTTCTTCAACCCTGCGAGGAAGGCGTCGACGGCGGCGAAGGCCTCGGTCACGAAGGAGGGCATGGCGTCGGCGAGGTCGAGCCCGAGCTCGCCGACGAACTTGGCGATGACTTCTCCGAGGTCGACGATGCCGAAGAGCCGGGCGTCGAGGGACTCGAAGAACTTCATGGGGTCGAACGTTCCCGACGCCAGCTCGTCCAGGGAGCCGGCGATGGGCCCGGTCAGGCGCGAGATGCCGCCCAGGTCGGGGATGTTGGGCTGGACGAAGGCGCCCGCCTTGTCGCCCACCTTCTTGAAGTCGAGCGCCGGCGCCTGGGCGACGTTGGCGACCTCCAGGAAGACCTCGCCGAGGTTCGCCGGCGTCGCGGCCACCGTGAGCCCTTGGGCCTTGCCCCCCCTTTCTGCCGGCAAGCCTTGGGTGAGGTACTGAGAGGCGTACTTGAAGGGTGCCGGCTCGGCCGCGCCGGTGAACTGCTTGATGGCGGGCACGACGACGCGGGCGGTGCGCACTCGGGGGTAGAACCGACCGCGGTCGTTGCCCAGCGTGGTGACCCCGACGTCGGCGCCGAACGCGATGTCACGGACCTCGAAGGACGTGTCGCCCGGCTCGAAGCTCGGGCCCAGCGCGATCCGCCTGCCCCCGACAGGGACCTCCGAGAGCACCTTGCCCTGGAAGTTGAAGCCCTCGTACGCCGTCTTCCCCTGCTGCAGCGGTGCGGGGTCGGCACCCAAGGCCAGCGGGCCCTCGACGAAGATCAGCGGGGCCGTGAAGTCGACCCGGTTCGCCTCGATGTCCTCGGCCGTCAGGTGGAAGCGGAAGGGCTGGCCTCCCACGAACGGCCAGAACATCTGCGTACCGAAGGCGAGGACCTGCGTAGCCTGCGGATTGTCGAGGTCGGGCGTCGTGACCGTGCGGATCCGGACGCTGGTGAAGGGGAACTGCAGGTCGTAGAAGAAGCCCTGGGCGTTCTTCTGCCCGGGGAGCCCGTAGGTGAGGAGCGGCTGGCGCACGACGACGAAGATGCGCTGCCGGAGGATCGCGGGGTTCCCCGTCCCTCCCTGGAACTTCCGCTCGGTGATGGTGATCAGCGCCGCCTGGTGGCCGAACGGGAACAGGTACCCCTTCTCGACCACACGGACGTAGTGGTCACGACCCATGGTGCCGCGGTGGCGCCAATCCAAGAGTGAGAGCCGGGGATCGGCCGGCCCCCACCGGCCCCGCGAGTCGATCCACCCTCCCAGCGAGGTGAGCATCAGCCGATCGACGTCGACCGGAGCCACGCCGCTGAGGGCGTGGTTCGCGGACGAGTGCACGATGTCGAATCGCTGGCGCTGGGTCAGCGAGGTCCGGAAGGGCTCCGGCTTCTGCGGGTCCATAGGCCGTTGGTCGACATTCGGGCTGAACTCTTTGTCGCGGCACCAGACCGCCCGGACTGCGCGGAGCGGATGGTCGTCCTCGACCGTTTTCAGAGCGCCGGACGCGTCAGCCACCCGCGTGGCCAGGCGGGTGTGCCAGAGCTCCGAGAACGTGCCCGGCACCGGCAGGGTGCGGTGCGCCCACGCGGCGTGGACGTTGGGCGAGATGATGAGGCGGTACGGCAGCTCGATTGCCGTCTCCGTGTTCGACGGCGCCGCCAGCGCCGGCACGGCGCGCGGGCCCGGCTCGACGACCGGCGTCGCACCGTCGGCGTCGACCACGAACCGCGTCGGCGGCGGGAGGGCTGGTCGGCGTGCCGGCGGAAGGGCGCTGTGACTGGAGGGCTCGGGCGCCGGGGCGGTAAGGAGCACCGGCACCAGGTCGGTGTTGTCCTGCCACCGCTGGCGCCGGGCCCGGGCCTGGGCTCGCTCGATCGGGGAGGTGTGGGCCGCCACTCCCGCCACCGAACGAGCCGGAGCGACGATGGGAGCTGGCGCCGGCGCCGGCGGGGGCGGCAGGGCCGTCGCCGTCACGTTGAGCGGCAGGCTCCTGCACGCCTCGAGGACGCCGGCGATGGTGCAGGTGACCTTCTGGTTGGCGGGAACGGCGAAGGCCAGCCGGGTCGGCCCGGCCAGACGAGTGTTCGTCGGGAGCTCGGTTTTGGTCACGTCGTGTTTCATCAGGAAGTCCTCGCCCTCGAGGAACGCCTGCTCGGCGATGTGCTGGGGGGGCAGGTGGAGGATGATCGTGCCGCCGCCCGCGGCCGCGGTGAGCGTCGCCGCCGCCTTGTCCAGGGTCATGTTCTGGAACTCGAACGTCCCGACGAACTGGTCCTTGGCACGGATTGCATCCAGCTTCAGAACAACTGGAAGGGACGGGCCGGCGAACCCCGCCCGGCTCGACGCCGCGGGCTCGGTCATGGCGACACCCGAGAGGCCGCCGTGAACGACCTTGGCCGCCCCGTCGGCCCCTCGGCGCGCTGGAACCGCCGGACCGCAAGCTCCCCACTCATGGGCCCCCCTCCCGAGCGCGCCCGCCTACCTTCCTTTCGGGCGCGCCCCGCCATCATCGACGCTCGGCCGCGCTCCGACATCAGGGAAATCCCTCATTCTTCCGGCGTCGGCGGCTCGGCTAGGCACTGCTCGCGCTCTTGACCCGCGCAACGACGCAGGTGTTCCGGCGGCCGCGGTGGCCGCCGCAGGCGGCCGTCCACCGCTGCCAGCAGAGGAAGGACGGAGGCCGAACTGGTTGCCGGTCGGCCGGCGCACCTTGCTGACTCGCCAAGGAACCTCCGGTTCCGAGGCGAACGTCGCTACGAGTTGCCCAGTGAGGCGTTCAGAGCTTCGGCTGAACCCTCGGCGACGCGGGTTCGGGCTCTGGCTCGATTGGCGGAGCGGCGGCGGGCCTGGAGGCGGCTGGTCTCTTGCCGCCACCTGAGAGTTGAGCGATCCTCCAGCGGCCGCGGGCGGGGCGACACGCCGTCGCCAGCGCCTGGGGGATGGACTCTTCGACGTTGGCGTCGAGCTTGCAGCCGCTGCCGTCGGTGAGCTCGACGCGGTCGACGGCCTCGCCGCCGACCGTCGTCACCCGGGCGGTGTGGACGTGGGCTCGGGCGTGGGCGAAGGCGACGGCCAGGGCGTGCGGCACGCCGGGGCGGTCGGCCGCCCGGACCTCGCACAGCGTGTACCAGGGCGAGGCCTCGACTTCGAAGGCGTCCTTGGCGTCTGGCACCGGCTCGCCTGCCTGCGGCCGCCCGATGGCGTCCTCCAGGGCCCGCTCCGAGCGGCGGGGACGTGCCGACGAGGGTCTGGCGCACGGCGCTGTCGGGCAACGCCTGAAGGCGGGGATCGATGGTCGTCTCCAACCTGACGCCGCCGCGGCCGGCCACGAACGCCCCGATGATGGGGCGAGCTTGGCCGCCTCGGCGAGCACGGCGAAGGCCAGGGCGAAGGCCAGGCGATGGTCACGAGCGTCCCCGCCGAGCGTTGAAGACGGGCCGCGCCGGCCCGCCGCCGACGACCCCGGCGAAAAGGGGAAGCCGGGGGCCACGCCCACGATGCCGAGCACGGAGCCCGTCGAGACGGAGCCGCCGCCGGCCACCCGGGTGGCGACCGTGAGGATTATCAGGCCGGGCACATCGCCGATCACCGGCGCCCGAGCGCCGCTCCGGCCTCGGAGGCGGACAAGAACCGCAGGTCGCGGAGGACGCGCGGGTATGCCCACGCTGGTGGCGGTCAGGAGGCGCCGACGCACCCGAAGGGCGCGCGCCCTCCCCCGGAGCAGCGAGGCGCCCGTCGGCACCACGAGAGGTGCGGCCACCCCCGCCAAGGCCACCGGCATCGACGCCGGGCCCACTGATCCGAGCTCGGCCATGTTCAACTGCAGGCCGATTTCGAACAGCAACGAGATCGCGCCGAATCTCGCCCAGCATCCTGAGCACCTCGTCGTCCCCGCCCACCAGTCCGAGGGCCCAGGGGCCTGTGAGGACGCCGGCGACGATCTCTCCCACTACCGCAGGCACGCCGATGCGCGCGGCGATCTCGGCCGCCGCCTTGGCGGCGATGAGGATGACGAGGATGACGAGGAGGGCGTGCCGATGTTCACGCGCCCGCCGGCGCGCTCGCGGTTACGCCGGCAGGTCGGTCGCCGCCGCGACACTCCCCGCGCCCACGTCGGCTTCGTCGCCGACCGGCTCGCTGGCCCGGTCCTGCGCATGCCCCGAATCGGGCTCGAGCAGGTACCCCCGGCTCCGGACCGTGCGGATGGCCAGCCCGAGCGGCCGCAGACGGCGGCGCAGGCGGAGGATGTGAACGTCGAGGGCGTTGCGGCCGGGCGCCTGTCCGGGCCAGACGGCGCGGATCAACTTCTCCCGGCCGACGACCGCCCCGAAACGCTCGAGGAGGGTCTCGGTGAGGCGGGCCTCGAGCGGCGGGAGGGCGATCCACTTGCCCTCGTAACGCAGGACGCCGTTCGTGTCGACGCCGGGTGGACGGTGCTCGTGGGCCTGGCTCCGGGCCACCAGGGCGTCGACGCGCGCCCGGACGTCCTCCTCGGGCGCGGGCACACGGATCCAGTCCTCGAGACAGTCGACGAGCCGAGGGGGCGGCTGGTCGTCCTCGACCAGGAGCAGACGGGCCTCGCCGGCCACTTTCATCCGCTGCCGGCGCCCACCCTCCGACGGCCAGCGGAGCAGCACCACGTCCATCGTCGCCGACGCTATGAGGCTCACGTTGCGGCCATGTTTCGCACCGGTGAACAGGAGGGCACACATGCGCCCCCCCGGCTCAGCCCCGGGGGCGGAAGTTCTCGAAGTACCGGCTGGGGGTGGGGCCTCGCTGGCCCTGGTACTTCGAGCCCACGCCCGACGACCCGTACGGCAAGTCCGCCGGCGTGGTCATGCGCAGGAAGCTGATCTGGCCGATCTTCATGCCCGGGTACAGCGTGATGGGCAGGTTGGCGACGTTCGACAGCTCGAGGGTGAGGTGCCCGTCCCAACCCGCGTCCACGAAGCCGGCGGTCGAGTGGATGAGCAGCCCCAGACGGCCGAGGCTGGACTTGCCCTCGAGGCGGGCGACCAGGTCGTCGGGTAAGACGACCCGCTCGGCCGTCGACCCGAGCACGAACTCCCCGGGATGGAGGATGAAGACGTCCTCCTCGCCCACCTCCACCAGCTCGGTGAGGTCCTCCTGGTCCTCCTTCACGTCGATGAACCCCATCGTGTGGTTGCGGAACACGCGGAAGTAGCGGTCGACGTGGAGGTCGACCGACGACGGTTGGATGCACGACGGGTCGAGCGGCTCGATGACGACCCGCCCGGCGGCCAGCTCCTCGCGGATCGAGCGGTCGGAGAGGACCACAGCCGCGGACGTTACAGTGGGGCTCCCACCGCGGGCGTAGTTCAGAGGCAGAACATCAGCTTCCCAAGCTGAGAACGCGGGTTCGATTCCCGTCGCCCGCTCTGATCTCGACGACGCGGTCACCGAGCCTGCACCGCGCCGGCCCGGCGGGCGTCGACGTCGGCGGTGAGTCGCTCGAGGGCGGCGCTCGGGCGCACGGGCCAGGGATCCGGGTCGGAGAGCCGGCGCACCGCGGCGGGAAGGCGGCTCCAGTGGTCCTCGAAGCGGGCGGACGCGGCGGCCAGGTCGGCCCGGCCCGCGTCGGTCCGCCGGCCGTCGTGCATCACCTCCTCGAGCAGCGGCGTGCCGGTGCCCGGCCCTTCCTCGTCCGCCAGACCGAGGACGTCGTGGTCGTCGCCGCGCCACACCTGCTTCTGGCCCGGCCAGGTGACCTTCCCCTCCGAGGTCTTGCGCACGGGCCGCCCGGCGAACGCCACCAGCTTGTACACGCTGTCGAGGACAGGGGCATCGGAGGACACGGCGAGGGAGGAGCCAACCCCGAAGCCGTCGATCGGGGCGCCGGCGTCGAGCAGACGCTCGATCGCGTGCTCGTCGATGCCGCCGCTGGCCAGGATCTGCATATCGGGAAAGCCGGCCTCGTCGAGCTGGCGCCGGGCGTCGCGGGCGAGGGCGAGGAAGTCCCCCGAGTCGAGTCGCACGCCCCGCACGTCGAGGCCGCGGGATCGGCACTCCCTCGCCACCTCGACCGCTCTGGCCACGCCCCGTCGCGTGTCGAAGGTGTCGACCAGGAACACGGCCGCCGACCCGAAGTGCCGGGCGAACACCCGGAAGGCCTCCGCTTCGTCTTCGTACGCCTGCACGAAGGAGTGCGCCATGGTGCCCGACGTGCGGACGCCGAAGCGATGGCCACCCGCCACGTTCGAGGTGCCGCCCAACCCGCAGATTCGCACCGCTCGGGCGACGGCCATGGCGGCGTCGACGCCTTGGGCCCGCCGGAACCCGAAGTCGATCACCGGCCGGCCCCGGGCGGCGTGCCGGTAGCGGGCCGCCTTCGACGCCAGCGTGGTCCCGGTCGTCATCTGGTTGAGCACGAAGGTCTCGGTCAGCTGGGCCTGGCCGATGGGCGCGTCGACCTCGAGCAGCGGCTCCTCGGCGAAGACGATGGCGCCCTCGCCCACGGCCCTCACCGTCCCCGTGAACCGCAGCTGTGCGAGGTGGTCCAGAAACGACTGGTCGAACAGGTCCAGGCGGTCGAGGACGGCCAGATCGTCGTCGTCGAAGCGAACGCTCTCCAAGTAGTCGAGCACCGCCTCGAGGCCGGCGGCCACGAGATAGCCACGCTGCGGGGGCAGCGAGCGCACGAAGAGGCTGAAGGTGGCAGGACGCTCGGCGATGCCCTCCGCAACGTAGGCGGCGACCATCGTCAGCTCGTAGAGGTCGGTCAGCAGCGCGTTCGAGGCCACGAACAGAGACTCTTCACGAATTCGAGGCGCCGGACGAACGCCGGTCGGGAGCCCGGGGTCAACGTGGGTCAGTCCTCACTGCCATCCGCCCACCGCTGCACCTCCTGCTGACAGCGGGCGGCATCGCGAGCCCACCAAGGCTCCGATGTCCCTGTGGGGAGGTTCGTACCCGGCGCCGCGCGCCCACAACCCCTGAGGGGCTCGTCCGCTGATGCCGCTTGCCGGACCCCTTGGCCCGGCGGTACAAGTGGGCGTCCGCACGAAGGAGACGACGGTGGCAGGTGGCCCCATCCGCTCCCACTCGACCGACACGTCGACGAAGAGGTGGGCGGGCCCCCGCATGGAGACCAAGCTCGGCGACCGGCCCGCCAAGGTCCTGAGGAAGGCGTACGCATGGGTGGATGCCGAAGGCGACCCGGACGCCAAGTCGTCGTACAAGTTCATCCACCACGAGGTGGGACGGGGCGGCGAGGTCGGCCCTGCGAACGTCAAGGCGTGCACGAGTGGCATCGGGGTCCTCAACGGTGCGCGCGGCGGGGCGAACCTTCCCGCCGCTCACCGGAAAGGGGTCTACAACCACCTGGCCCGGCACCTGCGCGACGCCGGGGAGGAGCCCGCCTCGCTGAAGTGACGGCCCGGAGCGGCGCCGTGGCTGCTCGGGCCCGCAGGCGAGGATAGGTTCTCGTCACCACGTTCGACGTCGGAGCATGGGCTCGACCCTCGGCCGACACCGCGAAGTGGTCTTCGGGCCGGTCTCTGGGGGCAGGAGGCGGATGCATGCAAGTGGCGCGCGGGCTCGGCGGTGCCGAGCCGGTCGAGGACGGCGACACCGTCCCGTCGCTGCTCGTCGCGGTGGCCGGCGCTGCCGTCGAGGGAAGAGGCGCGTTCGACCCCGCTCGCACAGGGGCGGTCGTCATCGACTGGGACGGCACGCCGCTCGACGGGCGCGGGCTCGGCCCTCGTCTCCGCCAACTGAGCGCGCTCGGAGTGCACGCGGTGGTGGCGCACCGGGAGGGCGAACCGCTGCAGGACGACCTCGCGGATCTCCGCCCCCAAGGGCCCGGCCGCCTGTTCTACTTCTCGGGTGACCCCGCCGAACTGGTCGAGGTCGGCACCGGCGGCCTCACCGCCGGGCTCCCGCGGCGGCCGCTCGCCGCCGGCGACGGTCGTCCGACGCGGGTGCCGAAGGGTGCCGCTCCCGAGCAGATCCTCGCGTGGGCCCGTGAGTGGCTCCTCGGCGCCGACGACCCGGCGATGGCCGTTCTCGTGTCCGCCGCGGCGACGTCGGTCCCATCGGCCCTCGCCTTCCTCGACGAGGTCGCCACCGCCCAGCACCGCTTCCCGGCGGAGGTCGAAGACCCGGCCTGGCGGCTGGAGGTCGAGGGCTTCGACCGCGTGCGGGAGCGGGAGGTCGAGTCGTGGCTCGCGGTCGCCAACGGTCGGACCGGGACGCGCGGGACGCTGGAGGAGGGGAGTCCGGATTCCTTCCCCGCCACCTACGCGGCCGGCGTCTTCGGCCACGTCGAGGGGGAGCTTCCCGGCCCCCAGCTGGTCTCCGGTCCGGAGTGGACCCACCTGCGCCCGCACGCCGCCGGCCGGCCGGTCGACCTTGCCGAGGGCGAGACCCTCGAGCACCGCCGCGTGCTCGACCTCCGTCAGGGCATCCTCTTCCGCCGTTGGCGGCAGCGACTGCCCTCGGGCGAGGAGTGGAGCTTCCGCTCCGCTCGGTTCGCATCCCTCGCCGACCGGGAGCTCCTCGCCCTCGAGGCGGAGGTCACGACCGACGCGCCCGCCGCGTCCCTCGGCGACGGCCTCCCGGCGGCGCGCCCCGACGCCGCCGTGGCCTCGGTGGAAAGGCAAGCCCCCGGCGGCCGCGAGCTCGTCACCGTGTCCGGGAAGGACGGGCAGTCCGCCACCTTCGCGGTGTCCACCCACGAGGAACGGGGAAGGCTCGAGCGCCTGGTGGCCGTGCACCGCAGCTGGGGCGACGACCTCGCGGTCGACGCGTTGCACCGCCTCGGACGAGCCGAGGCCGCCGGGCTGCCCACGCTGCGGGCGCGTCACCGCCTCGAGTGGCGCCGTCGCTGGGCCGACGCCGACGTCACCCTCCCCGGCGACGTCGATCTGCAACGGGCAGTGCGGTTCGCCCTGGCCCACCTGATCTCTTCGGGCGACCCCGAGGCGGACGTGGCGTCGATCGGTGCGCGGGGCCTCACCGGCCCCGGCTACCGGGGCCACGTCTTCTGGGACACCGAGGTCTTCGTCCTGCCCTTCTTCATCTGGACGCATCCGCCGACCGCGCGGGCCCTCCTCTCGTACCGCCACCGCACCCTGCCGGCGGCCAGGGCGAAGGCCGCTGAGTTCGGCTACACGGGCGCCCTCTTCGCGTGGGAGTCGGCCGACACCGGCGCCGAGGTGGCGCCGCTGTTCGCCCGAGCCCCCGACGGCACACGGGTCGCGATCCTCACCGGGCTCAGGGAGCACCACATCTCCGCCGACGTGGCCTGGGCCACCTGGCAGTACTGGCAGGTGACCAGGGACGAGGCGTTCCTCGTCGACAAGGGGGCGGAGCTGATCCTCGAGACGGCGAGGTTCTGGGCGTCGCGGGCGCAGCGCGGCGACGACGGCCGGTTCCACATCGACGGCGTCATCGGCCCCGACGAGTACCACGAGGATGCGCCCGACAACGCGTTCACCAACGTCCTGGCCTGCTGGAACCTGGCCACCGCGGCGAAGGTGTGCGACCTGCTGCCCCGTTTGGACCGCGCCGCGTGGGAGCAGCTGAGCGCCCGCCTCGACCTCCGCGACCCCGAGTGTCGCTGGTGGGCCGAGGTGGGCGAGGGCCTGGTCGACGGCTTCGACGACCGGTCGCTGCTCTACGAGCAGTTCGCCGGCTTCTTCGCCCTGGAGGACCTGCGCGCCGTCGACGTGGCCCCCCGGCCCTTCCCGGCCGACACCATCCTCGGCGCCCCCCGGGTCCACGGGGCTCAGGTCGTGAAGCAGGCGGACGTCCTCATGCTCGCCCACATGCTGCCGGAGCTCGTGCCGGCCGAGGTCCTCGCCGCCAACTACCGGTACTACGAGCCGAGGACGTCGCACGGCAGCTCGCTGTCGCCGCCCGTGCACGCCGCGGTGGCGGCGCGCGTCGGCGCCCTCGACGACGCCGACCGCTACTTCCGGATGGCCGCCGCCATGGATCTCGACGACCGCATGGGGAACTCCGCCCTGGGCGTCCACCTGGCCACGATGGGCGGCCTGTGGCAGGCCGCCGCCTTGGGGTTCGGCGGCGTGCGGGCCGACGGGGACGCCCTGCGGATCGATCCCCAGATCCCGTCGTCGTGGGAAGGCCTCGGCTTCGTGGTGCGCTGGCGGGGAACGCGGGTGGCGGTGGACGTCGGCCCCGCCATCCTCCAGATCGACGTCGACGGGCCGGCAACCGTCGCCGTGGGAGCCGAGCCGGCCCGCCGACTCGAGGGCGGCCGCTACCTGGCCACCCGCCAGGGCACGGGATGGTCGGCGCTCCAAACCGTCGAAGGACGGGCGTGAAGACGCTGGTGGTGCCTCCGTCGGCGTCGGCGTCGGTGGCCGACCTCTTGTCGGGCACGGGCTGGGAGCTGGATGCCGCCGACGGAGCCGAGGCCCACGACGTCGGGGCGACGCTGGCGCTGCTCGGCCGGGGCCGCGGCCTGGTGGTCGTTCCCTCCTCAGCCGCCGTCCCGGCTTCGCTGCGGCGCGTCCTCGTCCTCCACGACGGGACACCGGGGTCGACGCCGGCGGTCGAGGCGGCCGACCACATCGCCGTTCGCCACGGATCGGGCGTCGTCGTCGTACACCCCCCGGACGTCGAGAAGCTCGGAGACGGCGACAGCCTCACGATGCCCCGGGTGGCCGACCACAGCCCCTACGACTGGCAGGAGTGGCGGGACGAGTTCCTACGGCGGTTCTGCCCAGTGTCGTCGGGTGTCTCGGTGGCCGTGGAGCTGGTGAACGGGCCTCCGGTGGAGGGGACGCTGGACGTCGTCGCCGAGGAGCGCGCCGACCTGGTGGTCGCGGCGTGGGACGGTGACCTCGAGACTCGCCGGGCGGAGGCGCTGCAGGCGCTGCTGAGCCACTCGCCGTGCCCCGTGCTCGTCGTACCGGGAGGGGACGAGCGAGGCGAACCCCACCCCCCGGCGAAGAGCTGACAAGGGGCGTCATCCCGACGGCGGACGCCCGGCGGCTCGGCCGGGCCGCACCACAGGGTCCGGCCACGCCTCGGCCGACCAGAGGCGCGTCCGCTCGAGGGGGACGCCCCAGGAGGGCCTATCCTTCGTTGTCTCCATGGCCGAGCCCGACGACGCCACCGCGCCCGAGGCGGAGACCGAGCGCGATGCGGTCGGCCACCGGGTCTCGATCCGGGCCCGGGAGCTGGCCCGCCGGGGAAGGGCGGCCCTCGAACCCACGCCAACGGTCGAGCAGTTCCGCAACCTGAGCGACGGCGAGCGCCGCCAGGTGCGCAAGCGGCTACGGGTCGAGCTCTACGCGATCGCCTCGATGCTGGCCGACGGCACGATGCGACGAGCGCTGGACCAGCGCCCCTCCTACCCGCCTTATGGGCTGGTGCGCTCCATGCACTCCCAGATGCGCATGATCCTGGCGTCCCCCGGTCCGGTCGAGGAAGACGCCATCAAGAGCTTCGGAGACCTCGGCGCGGCCTACGTCGACACGACCGTGTTCCACCTCGACCAGCACGTCAAGGAGCATCGGTCGGCCGAGGCGGTGTGGCTCCTCGACCGCCTCGAGCACCTCCTCAACCTGTACCGGCTCGGGGAGCCCTCCCTGCACGCCCGGATGCGTGACGGCTTCAGCTTCCTCTACGGCGGGCTCCACTTCGGCACGAGCGTGTCGGTGCAGCTCGTGGAGGTGATGGCGCGAGTGCTCGAGCCGACACCGCTGACCGCCGCCGAGAAGGCCGAAGTCCTGATCCGCAGCAGCCGGCCCGCGTTCCACCTGGCCGCCCTCAACGTCGCCCACGTCGTGCCCGCCCACCAATACCTGATGACCGGATCGGGCGCGGGGGGAGCGGCGTGGATGGACCCCGATCGGTTCGCCGTCCAGGAGGTGGACGGGCGCCCGTGGAGGATCGGCCTGAAGGACGAGGAGTTCCCGGGGCTGGACGAGATCCCGACCCAGTACCCGACCCACGGCTGCCCCGCCCGTGTCGTCGTAACGGGCTCGACGTCGGCCATCGGGATGCTCTGGACGTGGTGCGCCGAGCTGGCCCGCGTCGTGGGCCTCCTCGGCCCGGTGGCGCCACCCTGGCAGGCCGAGCCCGCCGAGGCGCCCGCTGCCGATGCCGACGCCGGCGGCGCCGGCTAGCGCGCGCTGGACGGCGAAACGGTCAGCTGGCGCCCGAGCCGCCCGTCTCGGTCTTCTCCGCCCAGTCCTCGGTGTCGGGAGGCGGCGGGTCGCCGCCTTCCTCCCCGACGCCGTTGTCGTTGCGCGCTCCGGCGTGCACGCCGTGGGCGGCAGGTGTCTCGTCCTCGGGGTCGCTCATGAGCTCTCCTCTCTCGGCTCCCTGGCCACGGCCTTCAGGCGGCCTGCCGTCGCACCGCCTCGCCCACCCAGTCGACGAGGGCGTCGACCGGGAGGGCGCCGACCTTGCGGTCGACGACCGCGCCACGGTGGAGGACGACGAGGGTCGGGATGCTCTGGGCACCGAACCGACCGGCGACCCCAGGGGCCTGGTCGACGTTCACCTTCACGACCTTCAGCCGCCCGGCGAGCGTGCGGGCCGCCCGCTCGACGCCAGGGGCGATCATGTGGCACGGCCCGCACCAGGGCGCCCACAGGTCCACCAGCACCGGCAGCGGCGATCGGACGGCGACCTCGTCGAAGTCGGCGTCGCCCGCTCCCACCAGCCAGGGCAGGGCGGCGTGGCAGGCGGCGCAGCGAGGGGCCCCGGTCGCCGCCGCGGGGACGCGGTTCTTCTTGGCACAGCTCGGACAGGCCACGACGGCGGCCATCGGCACCGCCCCTAGATGACTGCTGTTCTATCGCGCTGACCAGCGAAGATGACTGCGTCGCTGCTGGTCAGCGCTTCGGGCCGAAGGTCCGACCGAAGTAGATCAGCAGTCATCTAGCCGTGCCGGTCCAGGGTCTCGCCCATCAGCCAGAGCATGGGCGGCCACAGCCCGACGAAGAGGGCCCGGCGCTCGGCGTTGCCGCGCTCTTCCTGGTCGACCGTCTTGGCCCGGATCCAGAGAGCGATGCAGAGACCGACACTGCCCAGCGACATGGCGTGCAAGTGCCAGCCCCGCAGCCCGGACCTGTTGAGGAGCGCCGTTACCATCTCGTCAAGGTACACACCCGTGCCCCGACAAACCCCCCGCACCAGCCGCATCGTCGCCACCGCCCTCTGGCCCTTCGGGGTCGCCTTGACGTCGTGGCATTACATGTGGCGAACCACGCCCCGCACCGCCGGGAGCACACCGGGTCACCGGGATGCGACGCCCCCCCGGCCCTGCCGTCCGACGTCTCCGACCGGGACGTGCAGCGTGCGGATGACGGCGTCGGCCCCCTGTTCCACCGCTGTTACCGCGTCCGGGCCGTCGAGCCGAAGCTCTCGGCGGAGGAGCTGATGGGGACCATCGAGGCCGACCCCAACCGGGTGGCGCCCACCGAGTTCGCCCGCTTCACGAAGGTCGAAGGCGAGGAAGGCCGCCTGCGGGTCGGCGACGAGTTCGTGGTGCGGATGCCCGGGCCCTGGAACGGGCCGGTGCGGGTGGTCGCCGTCACGACCACGTCGTTCCGCCTGGCCACGCTACGGGAGCACCTCGAAGCGGGCCAGATCGAGTTCCGCGCCTCCGACGACGGCGACGCCGTGGTCGTCGCGGTCGAGTCGTGGGCGCGCAGCGGGGACCGCCTGTCCAAGCTGCTCTACCAGAACCTACGCATGGCCAAGGAGGTGCAGTTCCACATGTGGACGTCGTTCCTCGAGCGGGCCGCCCGCCTCTCCGGTGGCCGCATGGTCGGAGGCATCGAGGTCGAGACCCGCCGGGTCGACCACGAGGCGGGCTGAGCAAGCGAACGACGGGCCAAGAGGAGGCGCCAGCGGCCGGTGGCGTCACCGGAAAGGGGGGACCGCCCAGGCAAGATCGCCCGGCGGACAAGGCAGTCGAAACGGGCACCACCTAGAATCGCCGCCGTGGCCGGCGGCGGTCGGGGGGGGCGCCGGGAACAGCTCGCGGGGCGGCGGGAGGAGCTTCTCGGCATCGAGCCCATGCTCGACGCGCTCGAACGGGGACAGCCGGGCGGCGTGCTGCAGGTCCTCGGCGAGCCCGGGATCGGCAAGACCAGGTTCCTGGCCGAGGTGGGGGCCGGGGCCGACGAGCGAGGCCACGCCGTCGTGGCCGGACGGGCGGCGGACCTCGAGCACGACCTACCCTTCGGCGTCTTCGCCGACGCCCTCGACGCCTACCTGGCTTCTCTCGGGCACGGCCTCGCAGACCGGCTCGGCCCCGAGCTCCTGGCGGAGCTCGCCACCGCGTTCCCGTCGCTGGCTCCCCTGGGCGCCGGCCACCAGCCGGCGCTCCAGGCCGAGCGCTTCCGCACCCATCGCGCCGTTCGCTCGCTCCTGGAGGACCTCGGCCGGATACGACCGACGGTCGTGCTGCTCGACGACGTCCACTGGGCCGACCCGGCGTCGCAGGAGCTCCTCGCCCACCTGCTCGCCTACCCCCCGGACGCCCCGGTGCTCCTGGTCGTCGCCTTCCGTCCCGCCCAGACCCGAGGCCCGCTGAGCCGGTCGCTGGCCGCCGCCGGCCGGGAGGGCAGAGCCCAGGTCGTCGAGCTTGGGCCGTTGAGCCGGGCGGAGGCCGACGAGCTCATGGCCCCGACCATGTCACCGGCGGCGCGAGCGGACGTGTACCGGGAGAGCGGCGGCAACCCCTTCTACCTCGAGCAGCTCGTCCGGGTCTCCTCGGCTCATCGCCGACCGTTCGACGACCTCTCTGCAGGCGGTGGCAGCTTGGGCGCTGTGCCGCCGGCGGTGCAGGCGGCCCTGGCCGCCGAGCTCGAGTCATTGCCGGCGCCGGCCCGGGCCCTCCTCGAGGGTGCGGCGGTCGCCGGCGATCCCTTCGAGGTCGACCTGGGCGCCGCCGCCGCAGGCTTCGACGAGGAGGAAGCGCTTGGACTGGTCGACACCCTGGTGAGACTCGACCTGGTCCGGCCCACCCCGGTGCCGCGGCGCTTCCGCTTCCGCCATCCCATCGTGCGCCGGGCGGTCTACGAGTTGAGCGGCCTCGGATGGCGGATCGGCGCGCACGCACGGGTCGCAACCGCCATGACCTCGACCGGCGCCCCGGCGGCTGCGCTCGCCCACCACGTCGAGCGCTCGGCGAAGGTCGGCGACGAGAGGGCGGTCACGATCCTCGTCGGCGCCGGCGACACGACCGCCGCCCGTGCGCCGGCGACCGCCGGGCACTGGTACGGGGCGGCGTTGCGCCTGCTGAGCGACGACGACCCCCGTACCGTTCAGTTGCTCGTGTCCCGCGCCACGGCCCTCGGCGCCGCCGGCCAGCTCGACCACAGCCATACCGCGCTCGTCGAGGCCCTCGACCGACTGCCTTCCGGCCGTGGTGAGCTCCGGGTGGCGCTGACGGCGTTCGCCGCCGGTGTCGAGATGCTCATGGGCCGCCTCAAGGACGCCGCCGACCGCCTGCTCCGCGCCCTGCACGACGTCGGCGACCAGGAGTCGATCGAGGCGGCCGCCCTCGAGGTCGAGCTCGCCGTCCTCGCCTTCTACTCCAGTGACTACGCGGACATGAAGAGCTGGGCCGAGAAGGCGGTGGCGACGAGCAACCGGTGGGGCTACCAGCCGCTCGAGGCGGTGGCCTCCGCCCTCCGGGCCTACGCGATGGTCTCGATGGCCGACCCGGGGGCCGACGCGGCGGTGACCGGGGCCGCCGCCCTGATGGACGGTGTCGACGACGCCCGCCTCGCACAACGAATCGACGCCGCCGTGTACCTGGCCTGGGCCGAGTCGCTCGCCGAGCGCTTCGCCGACTCGGTGCGGCACGTGGAACGCGGCATCGCGGTATCCCGAGCCTTCGGGCAAGGGCAGTTCATCACGCTCCTGACGCTCGGGCAGTCCGTGGCGCTCATGTACCAGGGGCGCATCAGCGAGGCCCGAGAGCTGGCCGCCGCCGCCGTCGAGGCGTTCCGTCTGGGGGCGCCCGGCTACCTCCTCCTGTGGGCGCTCATGGGCTACGTCTGGGTGTCCTGCTACGACGACACCGAACGGGCGCTCACCGTCGCCCGAGAGTCTTCGAGGCTGGCGCAGGAGCTCGAGCCGACCGTGATCACCGCCGCCTCTGCCATGTTCCTGGGAATGGCCCTGCTCGAGGCGGGGCAGCCGGCGGAGGCTCGGCGCGCGCTCATACGGGCGACGGCGGGCCCCGAGATCCCCCGACTGGGGACGACCCTCCTCTACGACCTCCTCACCCGCGCCTCCCTCGCGTTGGGCGACATCCAAGAGGCCGACGAGTGGGCCCGGCGGGCCCAGGAGCGCACGCACGGTGAGCAGTTGGGGCTGGAGACGTCGATGGCGCTCCGGGCGCGGGCGACCGTGCTCCTGACGACCGGCGACACCGCCGCCGCCGTGGACGTCGCCCTACGAGCGGTGGCGCGCGCCGACGGGGCGGGGGCGCCGGTCGAGGCGGCCCGGGCGCGGCTTATCTTGGGGAAGGCCCTGGCCCGGGCCGGCCGGCGCGAGCAGGCGGAGACCGAGCTCAGGGCGGCTCGAGAGGTCTTGGCTGAGGCCGGTGCTCACCGGTTCGCGACCGAGGCAGCCACCGTCCTCCGCCGCCTGGGGCATCAGGGGAGGCGCAAGCAGGCGGGCGAGGGCATGGCGTCGCTCAGCGAGCGGGAGCGGGAGATCGCTGAGCTGGTCGCGGCCGGTCACAGCAACCGGGAGATCGCCGGGATCTGCTGCGTGAGCGTGAAGACCGTCGAGCGGCACCTGTCGAACATCTTCGCCAAGCTCGGCGTCGGCAGCCGGGCCGCCCTGGCCACGCTGGTCACCCGCCAGCGTGCGCAGAGCCGGGCGTAGAGGCCAGCGGACGGCTCAGGGGATCGTTACCGGGCGGACGGCGATGGCCTCGGTCCGGGCGGCCACGTAGTCGGGGAGATAGGCGAGGGCGGAGGCGACGTCGTCCGCCTCGACCGTCCACCACAGGCAGTGCCCCCCGGTGAGGCACGACGCCAGGGCCGACCGGTGGCGAAGGGGGCTGGCGAACCCTGTCCACGCCGCGAACACCACGTTGCAGTCAGCGGCAGTGTGCCGGTGAGCCAACAGGTACGTGGCCACGAGCCGACGCTGACACGGCCAGGCCGAAATCGCATCGGGGATCGAAAGATGAGGGTTTTCCCTGATGCCGGGGCGCCGCCCGACGCCGATGATCGCATGGCGGGCATCAACCGTGGCCGGCAGCACGGTGCTCGCTGGCCGGCGACGGCAGTTCGGAGAGGGGTGGCTCATGGGCCGGGAGGTCGACGTCCGGCGGTTCGAGACGAGCCGGGTGAGCCCGGAGAGAAGCGAAGCGCTGCGGTCGCTCGCCTCCGAGGTCTCCCAAGCCCTCCCGGGCGGAGGGCGCGTGACGATCGAGAGCTTCGACCCCACCACCGGCAACCCGGCCTCTACCCGGGTCGAGGGCACGCGGCCCGAGCGGGGCGACTACGTGCGCCGCGCCCTCGAGCACGTCCAGGCCATCGGGCCCGCGCTCGGCTTGAGGGGACAGGCGTCGGAGTTCATCGCCGACCCGTCGGCCAGGGAGACGAGCAGCGGCGCGGTGGCCGTGCACCTCCAGCAGCGCTACAAGGGCATCCCGATCTTCCAGTCGGCGACGGCCGTGCGGTTCGCCCCGGGCGGCGCCCTGAGAGGGACGGCGGGCAGCACGATCACCGTCGACGCCGACATCCCCGTCGAGCCGCGGCTGACTGCGCAACAAGCCGTCCTGGCCGCGGCCCGCCACGTGGCCCAGCCGCAGCCCGACGAGGAAGCCGCAACCGACCAGTTTGGCGAGCCACTCGAGTGGGCCAGGGTCGACGTCTCGGAGTTCGAGCCGTCGGTGCGGACGAGCTTCGCGGGCATGCCCGAGCGGCCCACCGTGGTGCGAAAAGGACCGTTCGCCGCCGACATCAACGCCAGCCTCGTGTGGTTTCCGCTGCGGGAGGGGCTGGTCCTCGGCTGGTCCGTGCGCCTGGCGATGCCGGGTCACCAAGAGCTCTATCAGACCATCGTCGACGCCACGTCGGGAGACGTCCTCTATTGCAAGCAGCTCGTCCAGCAGGTGACTGCCACCGGCAACGTCTTCCAGAAGGACCCAACCATTCCGCGGGTGTCCACCCCGTTCCCGCGCCCGATCCACGACTACAAGCTCCCGAGACCGGCCGGAGGGCAGCCCGACTGGCGGTGGTGCAGCAAGTGCCAGGGGCTGTTCTTCGGCGGCGGAGGACCTTCGGTGTGCCCTAGGGATGGTCAACCGCACGATCACACGGGCCTGGAGGTCTACCGCATCGTCCACGGGTCCGCTGCCTATCCCGGAGAGGCGGGGTGGCGGTGGTGCAGCAAATGCGGGGCCCTCTTCCTGCACGGCGGGGTCTCGAAGTGCCCGGTGCCCCCCGCCGGCTCAGCGCACGATCCGACGGGCAGCGGCGAGTACCGCGTGCTGGCGTCCGCGTACGCACCGGGCCAGCACGGCTGGAGGCGGTGCAACAACTGCCGGGGCATGTTCTGGGCTCTCTTGCCGGGTTCGGTGTGCCCGGCGAACGGGGCGGCCCACAACGGGACGGGGAGCAGCGATTACGCCCTCAACCTGCACAGCGACGAGCCCGCGCTGCCGGTCGGGTTTCCCGACACCTGGGTGGCGCAGAACGCCACGGTCGGCAACTCGACCGACTCGCGGTACGAGGACGGGACCCAACCTCCCAACCTGCCGCCGCCTCTGTACGGCGCCGTCGCCAACCAGGTGGTCACCTTCAACCCAGCCGACCCGAACGGCAAGGACCAGAAGGTCTTGAACCTCTTCTACTTCTGCTGCTACATGCACGACTACTTCTACCTGCTCGGCTTTCGTGAAGCGGACGGCAACTTCCAGGCCACCAACTTCAACCGGGGCGGCATCGAGAAGTTCGACCGCATGCAGGGGCGGGTGCACCCGTTCAAAGTCTTTGGCGTGGCCAACATCGTGACTCCCGCGGAGGGCGTCACGCCTGGCCCCATGATGACGATGGGCGTCCTCAAGGGCGACGACAACGTGACCCGGCACACCGCCTTGGACTCGTCGGTCATCTTCCACGAGTTCGCCCACGGTGTCACCAGCCGCCTCGTGGGGGGGCCGCTCGACGACGGGAGCCTCGCGGCCCCCCAGAGCGACGGGATGTCGGAGGGCTGGAGCGACTACATCTCCTGCACGGTGAACGACAGCGCCGTGGTGGGCGCGTGGCTCAAGGCGAAGCCCACCGGGATCCGCAGCAATCCGTACAACGACGCCTACCCGTTCCGCTTCGGAAACCTCGGAAAAGGCGACTTCACCGCCGGCAACCCCCACCTTATCGGCGAGATCTGGGCCGCCACCCTGCTCGAGATCAACCGCAAGACCGACAAGAACCTCGTCGCCCAGCTGGTGGTCGACTCGCTGAAGCTGCTGGCGGCCAACCCCGGGTTCCTCGATGGCCGCAACGCCATGTTCGAGGCCCTGTTCTACATGTGGGCGGCCGGACTGTTGAGCGACAACCAGTTCTGGGGCGCCTGGCAGACCATGTGGAAGGTGTTCTGCAAGTACGGCATGGGGCCCTATGCCTCGTCGAACGGCGCCCAGCTCGAGGGCATCGTGGCCAGCCCCGAGCTCGGACAGCCGGACTGGCGCCGCTGCAGCCAGTGCCGGGTGCTCTACTTCGGCCTCGCTCCGACCAAGTGCCCGAAATCGGGCGGCGGCCACACGCAGGCCGGCACGGCGAACTACGAGCTGGTCAACGACTGGCCGGACCATCCCGGCGACTCGAGCTGGAAGTACTGCTACCAGTGCGGAGGGCTCTTCAGCTCGGGTGGCGTCTCCAAGTGCCCAGCGACGACCACCGCCCACGACGATCTCCAGAGCGGGGCCTACGCGCTCCTGTTCGACGTGGTGCCTTCACCCGGCGACGCCACGTGGCGGGACACCGCTTGGCGCAAGTGCGCGAAGTGCGGGGGCCTGGTGTGGACCGGTGTGGCCGGCGTGAGCCCGGAATGCCCGGGGGGAGGCCTGCACTCCGTGGCTACGGCCAACAAGTACTCCCTCGTCTTCAACTGAGCCTAAGCAAGCGTTCAACAGTCCAAACCGGAAGCACTCACTCCACCAGCTCCCGGAGCTGGGCGGCCAAGGCCTCGTGGTCGGCGCGGAGGCGGTTGACCTCCTGGGTGAGGGCGGCCAAGGCCGACTCAAGGGCCTCGATGCGGTCGGTCCTCGGGGTCCGTGCCGGCGCGGTTGCGGAGGCGGCTGAGTCGGGCGCGACCTCGCCCGCCAGCAGGTGGGCCCAGCGCGCCTCCTTCTGTCCGGGTGCCGGTGGCAGGCGCACAACCAGCGGGTCGGGCCGCTCGGCCAGACGAACGAGCGTCGCCTCGACCTCGGCCTGGTCGGCGAAGGGGTGCAGCCGTTCGGTGCGGGCCCGCACCTCGGCCGAGGTCTGCGGCCCCCGCACCATGAGCACGCTCAGCACGGCGAGCTCTGCGTCGTCGGCGCCCAGGGCCTCGTCGAGAACATGGCGGTACTTCTCGGCCCGGTTCGACCGGCTGTAGACGACCCGCACCAGGCCGGCGGCCCGCAGGTTGGAGATGGCGCTGTCGACGGTGGGCTCGTTGAAGCTCACGACGGGATTGCGGTTGGTGGTCTGGTTGCAGGCGTTCAGGAGGGCGTTCATCGTGAGCGGATAGTTGTCTGGCGTCGCCCGCTCCTTCTCGAGCAGGCACCCGAGGACCCGCACCTGCACGGGCGAGAGCTCCACGAAGCCTCAGGTTACGACGGCTGGTGGCAGAGCTCACCGGCCGTTTGGGTAAGGATGGTGTGGCGTGCTGACCGTACGGCGAGCGGGCGAGATCCACCACGAGGACGGCGGCTGGTTCGAAGCCCGATGGCACTTCTCGTTCGATCACTACCGCGACCCGGCGCAGATGGGCGTCGGGGCGCTGCGGGTGTTCAACGACGACCGCATAGTGGCCGGCGCCCGGTGGCCGATGCATCCCCACCGTGACATCGAGTCGCTGACCTACGTCGTCGAGGGGCACTTCGTCCACGCCGACTCCCTCGGCAACGACGGCCACCTGCGTGCGGGAGCGGCGCAGGTCATGACGTTCTCGACCCGGGGCGCGCTCCACTCCGAGGCCAACGGGTCCACCACCGACCCGATGCGGTTCATGCAGTTCTGGATCCTGCCGAGCGTCGCCGGGCTCGAGTCGTCGGTGCAGCAGCGCCAGTACACCGTCGACGACCGGACCGACCGGTGGCTGCAGATCATGGGGCCCGCCGGAGAGGAGGGGTTGGACCTCGCCCAGGACGCCCGGGTTCTCGTCAGCCGCCCGACGGGTGCGGCCGAGCTCAAACACTCGTTCGAGGACGCTCGGGGCGGGTACGTCTACGTCATCGACGGGGCGGCGGCAGTCGGCGGATCGGCGCTCGCCGCCGGCGACGCCGTCAAGGTCCACGGGCCCGAGCACCTGGCCGTTTCGACCGCCGACACGGGCGAGCTCATCCTCGTCGACGTCCCCCTGGAGTTCGAGCCGGTCGGCGTCTGGGCGCGATAGCGACGCCCGAGCGCGCGGAAAGGAGCACCGATGGAGGTCACGATCGTCGGCACCGGGAACATGGCTCGCGGGATCGCGACCCGCGCCTTGGCCGGCGGCCACACCGTCACGCTCCTCGGCAGGTCCGCCGAGAACGCCCAGGCTCTGGCCGCAGAGCTGTCGGGCGACGTGCGGGCCGGCATGTCGGGCGATCCGCTCGGCGGCGAGGTCGTCGTCCTCGCCGTGTGGTACCCGTCCCTCGCCGACGTCCTGGCCACCTACCAGGGCCAGCTCGACGGCAAGGTCGTCGTCGACATCACCAACACCATCGACCCGCAGGCGTTCGAGCCGCTGACGATCGAGGCGGGATCGGCCGCCCAGGAGATCGCCGCCGCCGTCCCCGGGGCAAGAGTGGTCAAGGCGTTCAACACCACCTTCGCGGGAACGCTGGTCGAGGGCCACGTCGCGGGCCAGCCGCTCGACGTGCTCATGGCGTCCGACGACGCCGGCGCCAAGGAGACGGTCGGCCAGCTGGCCCGTGACGGCGGGCTGAGGCCGGTCGACGCCGGGCCTCTGACCCGGGCGCGGGAGCTCGAGGCGTTGGGCTTCCTGCACATGGCGGTCCAGGGCTCGCTCGGTACCGGCTTCGCCAGCGCCGTCAAGTTCCTGCCTTGATGGGCGGGGGCAGCCTCGGGCCGGCGGCGAGGTGGCTGCTCGCGGTCGGGCTGAGCCTGAGCGCCGCGCTGGCGGGGTGCACGGACGACTCGAACGGCCAGCAGGCGGCGGAGGGGTCGGCCGGTGCCCCCGCCGGTTCCCCCGCCGGCGCCTCTGCGGGCGGCGTGTTCGCCCAGATACCGGACCTCGTCGACCGAGTCGAGCCCTCGGTCGTGGCCATCCTCACCGACGAGGGCCAGGGAAGCGGCGTGGTGTGGGACGGCGACGGGGCGGTGGTGACCAACCACCACGTGGTGACCGGCGCCAGCCAGGTCGAGGTGGCGTTCGCCGACGGCCGGCGAGTGGACGCCGAGATCGTCGCCACCGACCCCCAGACCGACCTGGCCGTCGTCCGGGCCGACCGTTCGGGGCTGCCGGCCGCATCCTTCGCCGACGCCCTCCCCCGGGTCGGCGAGCTGGCCATCGCCATCGGCAACCCCCTGGGCTTCGAGAACACGGTGACCGCCGGCATCATCTCGGGGCTGGGCCGGGCGATCCCGGGAGCCGCCCAGGAAGCCCCTGCTCTGATCGACCTCATCCAGACCGACGCGGCGATCTCGCCCGGCAATTCCGGCGGCGCCCTCGTCAACGCCGAGGGGCGGGTGGTGGGCATCAACGTCGCCTACATCCCCCCGACGGCGGGTGCCGAGAGCCTCGGCTTCGCCATCCCCGCGCCAACCGTCCGCGACGTCGTCACCCAGCTCATCGACAACGGCCGGGTCCGTCACGCCTTCTTCGGCGTGCGCCCGGGCCGGCTCACCCCCGAGATCGCCCGGCAGCTGGACCTCGAGCAGGATCGGGGCGTCGTCGTCCTCGAGGTGACGCCCGGCTCGCCGGCGGCGTCGGCGGGCATCGAACCGGGCGACGTCCTCCTGCGCGCCGGTGACCGGGACCTCCAGAGCGTCGAGGACTTCCTCGCCGTCGTCCGGGGCAGGGACCCGGGCGACAGCTTGGACGTGACCCTCGCCCGAGGCGGGGACGAGCAGACCGTCACCGCCCGCCTGGGCGAGCGCCGGACATAGGGCCGCTCACATGATGGAGTCGACGTTCACGCTGCTCCGGGTTCGCGGCATCCCCATCGGCGTCCACTGGTCCTGGTTGTTCGTATTCGCGATCGTCGTGTGGTCCCTGGCCACCGCCCTCTTCCCCGCCACGTACCCCGACCTGGAGGGATCGACGTACGTGGTCATGGCCGTGCTGGCGGCGGCGATCTTCTTCGCCTCGGTGCTCCTGCACGAGCTCGGCCACGCCCTCCGAGGCGTCCGGGAGGGGGTCCCGATCGACGGGATCACCCTGTGGCTGCTCGGAGGGGTCGCCCGTCTCCGGGGCAACCCCCCGTCGCCGGCCGCGGAGTTCCGGGTGGCGATCTTCGGTCCCCTGGTCACGCTCGTGCTGGCCTCCGGGTTAGGCGCCGCCGCGCTGGTCGGCGACCGCCTCGACTGGCCGGCGTCCTTCCAGGGCGTGGTCGACTACCTGGCGCGGATCAACGGGCTGCTCCTCGCCTTCAACATGGTGCCGGCCCTCCCCCTCGACGGCGGCCGGGTGCTGCGCTCGTGGCTGTGGCACCGCCAGGAGAGCTTCACCGCCGCGACCCGGTCGGCCGCCCGCGTGGGACAGGCGTTCGGCCTCATGCTGATCGCCATCGGGCTCCTCGGGATGTTCGACGGCAGCGGCCCCGGCGGGATCTGGTTCGTCTTCCTGGGGTGGTTCCTGCTGCAGGCGGCCCAGGGGGAGCTGACGATGGCACAGGTCCGGCTGGTGCTGGCCGGGCGGAAGGTGCGCGACGTCATGACGCCCGATCCCGTCGTGGTCACCCCCGACCTCCCGGTCGCCGACCTCCTCGACCGGGCCCGCCCCGAGCGGCGGTTCTCCACCTACCCGGTCGTCGAGGACGGTCGCCCGGTGGGTCTCGTCTCGCTCCGGATGGCGGCCGCCCTTCCCCGCGCCGAGCGGGAGGCGCGCAGGGTGGGCGACGTCATGACCCCGGTCGACGAGGTCCCGACCGCCAAGCCCGACGAGGACGTGCTCGACGTCCTGCCCAAGCTCGAGGGCGACCCCAGCCGGGCCCTCGTCACCGAGGGCGACCGGGTGATCGGCGTCGTCTCTGGACGCGACGTCCTCCGAGCCGTCGAGGTGGGCTCCCTCACCACGCCGCCCGAGCGGGTCCGCCGGGCGGGGCCGTTGGTGTGGACGGTGGTCGTCCTCGTGCTCCTCGTCGCCGGCGCCGCCCTCTACCACCCGCCCTACGTGGTGATCGCACCCGGCGACGCCACCGATGCCGCCGGCGACGTCAGGATCGAGGGGGTCCCGGTCACGCCCGTCAACGGGCGCTATCTCCTCACCAGCGTCCGGGTGAGCCAGCCCAGCGCCCTACGCGTCCTCGTCGCCAGCCTCCGCCCCGACCGCGAGGTGCTCAGGGTCTCCCAGGTCGTCCCCCGAGGAGTCGACCCGGAGCAGTACGCCGAGCGTCAACGCGACGTCTTCACCGAGAGCCAGATGCTGGCCGCGGTGGCCGCGGCGCGGTCGCAGGGCCTGCCCGTGTCGATCACCGGCACCGGCGTTCGAGTCGTGGACGTGCTGCGCGGGTCCCCGGCGGCCGACGTCCTACAGGTGGGCGACGTGATCGTGGCCGTCGACGGCCGGGAGGTCACCGACGCCGCCCGCCTGGCCCAGACCGTCTCGTCACGGCCGGCTGGGACGCCGTTCCGCCTGACCCTCGAGCGCGGCGGCGAGCGCTTGGAGCGTGAGGTGACCACCGGGCGGCTGCCACAGCTCTCCGGCGGCGTCGGGCTCGGCATCAGCATCGACACCCGGGGCCTCGACGTCAACCTTCCCTTCGAGGTGTCCTTCGCCCGGCGCCACGTCGGCGGTCCCTCCGCCGGGCTGGCCTATGCGCTGGCGATCGCCGACATGCTCTCCCGGGAGGACTACGCCCGCGGCCGGGTGATCGCCACCACCGGGACGATCGACGCCGACGGCGAGGTCGGCCCTGTCGGCGGCGTCCCCCAGAAGGCGGTGGCGGCCGAGGATGCGGGCGCCCAGCTGTTCCTCGTGCCCGCCGACGAGGTCGACGCCGCCGAGGACGCTGGCAACGCCGACATCCGCGTGCAGGGCGTCGACACCCTGCGCCAGGCGCTCGAGGCACTCTCGGCCGCCTGACCAGCGGCCCCGCCTGACGGTTCCGACGGCAACCGTCAGCCGACGGAAGAGCCCGGCGCAGGCCGCCGAAGCGGATGCAGGTGGCAGGCGTCACAGCGGAGGGCCTGCGACGGCCGCCGGACGGCCCACTCGGCGGCCACAAGGAATATGGCGCCGCCGAGGTAACCCCCGAGGACATCCGAAGGCCAGTGGGCGCCGACGTAGACGCGGCTGAGCCCGACGGTGACCAGCGCGAGCCCCGCCCAACCCGCCGAGACCGCCCAGGCCCAACGGCGCCGCACGACGAGATAGATCCAGGGCGGAAGGAGCCCCCAGAACGCGGCGGCCGCCAGCACGTGGCCGCTGGGGAAGGAGCTCCCGAAGCCGCCGGCGAGCGCCGGGCGGGGGCGGTCGACGACCGCCTTGAGGAAGAGCTCGAGGGCGAGTCCGGCGGGGAAGGCCGCGATGAGCACCACGGACAGCTGGCGACACCGGGCCCATGCGATCGCCGCCATCGGGATGGTGAGACCGGCGATCAGCCAACGCGATCCGAGCTGGCTGGCCCCCTGCATGAGCGAGTCGAATACGCCGGCGTCGACGTCCCGCACCGCCTGGCGTACGGGGAGGTCCCATACGAGCAGATTGCGGTTGGCGATGCGGGCCAGGATCCCGAGCACGCAGAACACGGCCCCCACCGCGACGGCGACGACCGGGGTGAGAACGGTCGTGGGCGCCGGCACCGGGAGCCAGGCTCTCCCTGAGAGGGCGGCCAGCGCCGCCTTTGGCGAGGGTTGGTCGGACTGGTCCCGTCCCACCCACGACCATCCCGTTCGACCCCGCCGATCGAGGAGGATCGCCGCCGGAAGGATCTCGTCCTCCACGACGAGCCCGAAGGCGGCGGCCACGCCGAGGCCGGCGTCGGAGAGGAGGGGAAAGGGAAGGTCGAGGTCCCGGGCGAGCCGCGCGGAGTCGCCCGGGGCGTCGGGCGAGATGGCCACCACCTGCACGCCCTGGGCCTGCATCGCCTGGTGCTCGCCGCGCAACTGCGCGAGCGCCTTCCGGCAGTGCGGTCACCAGTGGCCCCGGTAGAACCACAGCAGAACGGGCGCCGTGGCGAGGAGGTCTCGCAGGCAGGCCGTCTCCCCGGCCGCCGTGGGCAGGCAGAAGTCGCGAGCAGGACCTCCGGCGCGGTCGCTCGGCGGAGAACCGACATCGGTCACTTGGGGAACGTCCCCAGGGGGCTGTGGTCGATGACGGCCCGTGCCCATCGGGGCGGCACGGGATGGCGGAGGGCGACCACCGCCGCGACCACGCCGAGACCGAAGAAGAACACGGACGCCGCGACCGCCACCACCTGGACCCACAGGACTCCCTCGAGATAGCCACCAGGTCGCAGGTAGTTGGCGGTCGAACCGATGGCGACGTAGACCGAAAAGCTCACCGAGAAGAGGGACAGGTCGGCGTAGAACCGACGGCTGCGCAACCGCCGCCGCAGCGGCGGGAGGGAGGGCGGCGGCACGCCGATCGCCTCCGCCACAGGCCTGACGAGGGTCAGCGCTCGGCGCTGGAGCTCGGTGCGCCGGCGGGCTGCCCTGGTCCTCGGATCGAGGGCGCGGACAGCATCGGCCACCAAGACGGCCAGTGAGGCCAGGATCCCCGCTCCCATGATCGACGGCACGAAGACCCTCAGGCCGGCCGGGTCCCCGAGGTCGTCCTCCACCTCGAAGGTCCACCGCAGCGCCAGCGCGCGCCACGGCGTCACGCCGCTTCTCCCACGTGCGCCTGCTCGCAGATCTCGACCGTCCCCCGGGTCCCGTCGACGGTGATCCTCATGCCCGTCCGGATGCGGGTGGTCGCCCCCTTGGCGTTGAGGACGGCGGGCAGGCGGAACTCCCGCGCCACGATGGCGGCGTGGGACAGCGGCCCGCCCTCCTCCATCACGATCCCGGCGACAGTCAGGAAGAGCGGGGTCCAAGACGGGTCGGTCGAGCGCCCGACGAGGATCTCGCCTCCGGTGACGTCACGGGCCTCGGCCGCGTCCGCGACCACCCGAGCCCGCCCGGTGACCCGACCGGGGGAGGCCGCCCAGCCCTGGATGACGCCGGCGCCCGCGGCCATCGGCGACTCCGGCTCCGGCACCGGGAACCCCGAAAAGACCTCGGGCAGCGCCGGTGCACGTCGTGCCGCCTCCCACGCGACCCGCCGACGCTCGATGGTCTCTGGACCGGGTCCGCCCCGCCCCAGAGCGAGGTCGTCCAGCTCCTCGTCCGAGAGGAACCACTCGGCTCCCTCCCGCTCGAGGGCCCCCTCGGCGACGAGGCGGCGGCTGAGCTCGCTCACGACGCGCCGCTCCGCCCCGCCGAGCCTCAGCATGGCGGACTTCGTCGCTTCCCGTAGGCGGAGGTACGTGGCCGCGTCGGCCACCATCGCCCGCAGCAGGCGGCGGCGTACGTCGACGATCTGTCCCGTGAGGATGCGGGTGCGCCGCCACTTCCAGCTGCGGGTGAGGCGGCGGTAGAGCTCGTCGGCGAACGCCGCTCCCTCCGCCGCCGCCTGCGCCATCGTCGCCGACGGGCTCGCCTCGGGAAGCAACCCACGGCACTGGCGGAGCAGGGACCAGAACGAGCCCGGGTCCTCCTCCCAGGTCGGTCCCGAGTAGACGGCGGCGGAGCCCGCCAGGCGCAGGCCGGCGTCGACGATCTGCAGGAACGCCACACCGGTCTCGCCCAACCTCGCCAGGCGCTGCGCGGTGTGGTCGACCGGCCCCTCGTAAACGGCCCGGGTCACCTCGGGGAGCTGGCAATAGTCGCAGTGGACGTCCCAGAGGGAGAGCAGAGCGGCGCACCCACCCGCCTGCTCGCCGACCCTCCCGGCGGTCAGGCGCTGGGCGGCCAGGGGGCCATCGTCGGGGCCCAGCCACCGTTCGAGGACGACCTCCAACCCGCGGTAGTTGGCTGCGGCGGTGGCGGCAACGGCGACCTCCGTCCGAACACCGCGGCGGGCCAGCTCGCGCAGCCGGTGACGGTAGGCGACGAGCGAGGTCGTCGACGCGCCGCTCAGGTCGGGGTCCAGCCCGACGGCGAGGTCGGCCGCTTCGACGAACACCTCGGCGTCGCGGAGGAGCCTCCGTCGCAACCGCAGGGCGCGCAGGGCGGGTCGGACGCGGTGCAGGCGCTCATGGACCCGCAGCGGCGGCTCTGCCCCGCTGTCGCTGACGACCCGCCCCAGGTACTGGCGCTCCACCTCGGCCTCCGAGCCGCGCGGCATCCGGCGGGCGGCCGCCTTGAGGAGCGACAGGTTGAGGGCAGCCCGACCCCGGACGCGAACCACCATCGGGCCATCGAGGGGGATGCTCAGCGTCTCGAAGAGGGCGGCGAAGGCGTCGTTCAGCATGGGGCCGTTGACGGTCCACAGCAGGGGCGGGAGCACGCCGGGGAGCATCTCGCCCACGCCCGCAGAGGTGAACGTCGCGCCGGGCGTCGGCGACGCATCGAACCCGTCGCCGCCCGGTGACGGCCCTGCCGTGACGGGACGGGCCTGGAGGATGTGGAGCCGGCCGCCGGCCAGGCTCCACTCGATGTCCTGAGCACCACCCAAGCGCGCCTCGATCTCGAGTGCTCGCCGGGCCACCTCGGCCACGAATGGAGGCGCGTCCTCCTCGCGCACGGCCAAGTCGGACCGGCGCACGTGAAAGACCTCGGGTGTGACGAGGCCGGAGACGAGCCGCTCACCCAGTCCCTCCACCACTTCGACGCGCACAAGGCCCGGGTCGGAGCTCGTGGGGTCGACTGTGAACACGACTCCGCTCCGGTCGGCGTCGACCATGGCCTGGATGACGATCCCCATGGCCAGGTCCGAGCTGTCGAAGCCGTGGGCGTGCCGATAGGCACGAGCTCCCGGCGCCCACAGCGAGGCCCAGCACAGCCGAATCGCCCGCTCCAGCCCGTCGGGCCCGACGCCGAGAAAGCTGTGGTACTGGCCGGCGAAGGAGGCCGAGACGAGGTCCTCGGCGACGGCCGAGGAGCGCACCGCGACCAGCCCGCCGTTCGCCGCGTGCGCGTAGGCGTCCGCGATGGCCTGCGAGACCCCGGCCGGCAACGGTCCCCCAAGAAAGGCGCCGACGATCCCGTCGGCCCCGCCTCGGAGGGCGGTCGGCTCGGCCTTGCTCGGCAGTCCTTCGAGAAGAGGGACGAGGTCCGCTCCCTCGACGAAGGCCCGGTACGCCTCGACTGTCAGGGCGGCCGCAGTCGGGACCGGCACGCCGTGCTCGACCAGGCGGTCGAGGGCGGCCGCCTTGCCCCCGACCACCGAGGGCATGGCGCCCCGCCCGTCGAGGGGCTGCCACAGCGCCAACCGGCGTGCACCACCACGACCACTCGGCACCGCCGCCAGCCGACGCGGGTCCCCCGTTGCGTCCTTCCCGTCCGACGGCGCGGCGACGTTCGGAAGACTCTCCGTCCGTGCGAGACAAAGGGTCGCCCCCAGCATGCCCCCGAACCCACACCCTCCCCAGATCCCGATGAACAGCCCCATCCCGAGCGCCCCGGCTGCGCCGGCGTCAGAGCCGGACGCCATGGCGAAGGTGACGGCAACGGTGACGACGCCGAAACCGATCGCGGCCCCCCACAAGGCGGCGCGGCCGACCTGAGGCTCCCTCGCCGAAGCGGCGGAGGGGTCGCGTCGCCGCTCGGGCTGGTCACCGACGCGTGCAGGGGTGATGGTGGTCGTATTCACCGGCGTTACCCTCTCCAACGCGAGTAGTCATTAGTTATATTCAGCCTCCGCAGCCCTCTATGTCAACTGTTGTTAGTGATAGAGTGAGCTAGTGCGCTCTACCGACGCAGGAACTCGACGAGGAACCGAACCGGGCCCATCACTTCGACGTGATGCTCGACTTCGGGTGGAATGGCCTGCGACGCCTGAGGTCTGACGACGACGGCGAGAGGGGGGTGTGCCTCCATGCGGAGGCCGAGCTCCCCCTGCTGGACCGTCAGCCGGCCCCAGACGCCGGGCGGGATGCGATGGGCCCGGCGGAGGTCCGCCGGGACGGAGAGCTCGTCCCAGACCTCGCTGGTTCGCACGACACGGAGACCTTCTGGGAGCTCGGCCCGGTCGCACAGTGGGCAGTCCAGAGGTGCACCTATGCGGGCCGTGCGTTCGGCCTCCTCGAGCACCCATGGCGCAAGGCGGAACGGAGGCGCGTGGCGGACGTGCTGGGAATGCAGGCAGGACAGCTCGGCGACCCAGTCGCCGGCGTCGTCCTGGACGAAACCCACGATCGTTCGCCTCACGGTGCGACCGTCGCGCGGCTGGCCGGCGACGGTGATCTCGCGATGTCCCGGGGACGACCAGGGCTCGGGGCGGCCGCGTAGGTCCGACCCCGAGCCCCTCTCGATCTCATCTAGGAGAAGCGCTCCGGGAACTGGGCGACGAGGCCGTCCGCCAGCATGTCGGCCATCTCGAGGATCTCGGCGACCACCCGGTCGTAGGCCACCACGTCGCCGGCCCAATCGCCGGTGAGGCGGGCCTTGGCCTCCTCCAGGGTGAGATCCAGGTGGTCGCGCATCATCCTGGTCATCTCCGCCTCCGGCCAGTGCTCGGGGTTGGCCTTGGCCAGGAAGCGGGCGATGTCGTCCGCGTTCGCGTACCAGCGAGAATTGGCGTCTGCCTGTGCGGCGGTGTCTCCCTTCTTGGCTGCCACCAGCAGCTCGCCGGCGATGGCGATGTGGTCCTTGAGCAGTCGGGTCAACTCCGTTCCGGCGGCTTCCCCGTAGAAGGGCTTGATGGCGTCACCGATCTCCTCCTGGTTCTCGAGCAGCCGCCCCACCGCGGCCTGGTAGTCGGGCAGGTCGGCCGCCGCGCTGATGATCACGACTCTCGTCCACGTGACGTGGTCTTCCCACACCTCGCGCATGTCGTCTCGGAGCTGAACGCGGGCCGAGCCGATGGCCTCGTCGGAGGCGTGGTCTCCGTCGCTTCTCGAGCACGCGGCCGCGAGCAGGGCCACGCCGACGACCAGAGCGGTGAGCGCCCTGGTGGCTGACCTCCTCATGTCATACCTCCTGCGTAATGTTAGCTATTACTGGTTTTACACCGACCGTCTGGCTTACGGCGGGAGGTTGTGGTTGCTTACTTTCCGGCTTCGGTCTATCATCACAATGGACTAGTTATAGAGGGCGCCGCCGACAGGAGGAGAGTGGTGGGGCACACGAGCGGCGATGTGGGCCTGCTGCGGCTGTATCTCGACCAGATCGGTCGTGAGCCCCTCCTGACCAGGGACGAGGAGACGTCGCTCGCCCGGAGCATCGAGCGAGGGCGGCACGCGGCAGGCGAGCTTCGCGACGAAGGCGACGCACTCACGCCCGAACGGCGAGCCGCGCTCGAGGAGTCGGTGACCGAGGGTGAACGCTCCCGGCAGCGGTTTCTCCGGGCGAACCTCCGCCTCGTCGTTGCCGTCGCTCGACAGTGGACGGGGTCCGGGCTCGCGCTGCCCGACCTCATCCAGGAGGGCAACGTGGGGCTGCTGCGCGCCGTCGAGCGTTTCGACTACCGGCGCGGTTTCCGGTTCTCCACCTACGCCACGTGGTGGATACGCCAGGCGATTGCCCGAGCGGCAGCCAACACTGGGCGGCTCGTCCGCCTGCCCGTCCACACCAGTGAGGCGCTCACTCGGGTGCTCCGGGAGCAGCGCCGCCTCGAGGAGCGCCAAGGTGGCCCGCCCCCACTCGCCTCTCTCGCGGCGGGGAGCGGCTTGCGGCCCGAACAGGTGGCCCACCTCCTGCAGCTGGCGTCCGAGCCGGTGTCGATCTCGGAGCCGGTGGGAGACAGCGGCGGCGAGCTCGGCGCCGTCCTCGCCGACGCCACCGCGACTTCACCACCCGATGCCGTCGTCGCCGCTCTGCTCCCCGCCGAGGTCCGTCGACTGTTGGATCGCCTCCCCAGCTTGGAGCGGGAGGTCATGTCACTGCGTTTCGGGTTCGCCGACGACGAGCCGTGGAGCGTCGACGCCATCGCCGGCGCCCTGGGCCTCTCCCGCCAAGCGGTTCGTCAGAGCCAGGCCCGGGCGCTTCGGATCCTCCGGCGCGTCGTATCGCGTTCCCCGGTGACCCGTGAGCTTCTCGCCATGTGAGGAAGGCCGGTGCTCGGAGGTGCTCAGGCGGCGGAACGCCCGTACCCGGCTTTCTGCCGGAGGGAGTGCAACACCTCGTCGAACGCCGAGACGAAGAGCCGCACTCCTTGTTCCTCGAGCTCTCGGGACACCGCCGCCATGTCGAGGCCGAACGACCGCAGGCGACGGAGCGCGGCGCGGGCGCCGGCCGCTCCTGTGCCCAGAGTCGCCGAGACCGTTCCGTGATCGAGGAACGCACGGATCGTGGCCTCGGTCATGGTGTTCACCGTCTCAGGCGCGATGAGCCCGGTGACGTACAGCAGGTCCGGGTAGTCCGGGTTCTTGGTCGAGGTCGAGGCCCACAGGGGTCGCTGGAGGCGAGCGCCCCGACGGGCGAGCCGCTGCCAGCGGGGACCGGAGAAGCTCTGGCGGAACAGCTGGTAGGCGAGCTCGGCCTGGAACAGGGCGGCCCGCCCCCGCAGGGAGAGAGCCGGTGGTGAGCCGATCGCCTCGAGCCTGCGGTCGACCTCGGTGTCGACGCGGCTGAGGAAGAACGACGCCACGCTGTGGATGCCCGACAGGTCCCCACCGTGGGCCTCCAGGCCGGAGAGGTAGGCCTCGATCACCTCGGCGTAGCGTTCCAGGCCGAAGATCAGGGTGACGTTGATGCTGCGCCCCTCGGCGGTCATCTGGCGGATGGCGGAGATCCCCTCGTCGGTGGCCGGGATCTTCACCATCAGGTTCGGCCGGTCGATGCGCTCGTGCAGCCAGCGGGCGGAACGCACGGTTGCCGCCGCGTCGTGAGCGACGGCGCCGGCCACCTCGATCGACACGAAGCCATCGCCTCCGTCGCTCCGTTCGTACACGGGCAGCAGCAGGTCGAGCGCCGTCGTCACGTCGGCGATGGCCATGTCCCAGTAGGCGTCCTCGATGGACCGCCCGGCCGCGAGCAAGGAGCCCAGCTGGTCGTCGTAGTCTGCGCCGGCGACCACCGACCGTTGGAAGATGGTCGGGTTCGACGTGACGCCTCGGATCCCGTCGGCGACGAGACGGTCGAGCTCCCCCGAGGTCAAGGCCGACCGCCGCAGGTTGTCGAGCCAGGGGCTCTGGCCGCCCTCGTCATACAGCTCGTGCAGTGTCGTCATGGGATCTCCTTCCTGATCGGACGGCGGCCCTCCGAAGGCCACCCGGCTGCGGGAGGCGGGCGTCCCGGTGTCGCTGCCGGTCCCGCGGGATCATCGGGTCTCGCCGGACGGGAACGGCAGCAACGACGGCTCGAGCGCCGCGACCGTGCCGGCGGCGACGAGGGCGACGCCTGTGGCCAAGGCGAGTGGTTGGCCGGCGCGCCCAGACCTCTCCCCGACCATCACCACGGTGAGGACCGCCATCCACGCCAAGCTGGCGCCCACCGCGAACATGACCAGCATCAGCGGACCGTCGCTGCGAAGACAGCGCCTCCCGTGTCGCTGCCCCGCTCGGAACGCGACGCCCGCCGCCGACGGCCCCTTCCAGACGGGGCGCCTGGCGCCGGCCAGCGCTCGGCGGGTGGACGGCAGCAGCTGGATGGCCCCGGCGGCGGCCAGCACGCCGGCGGCCACGAGCCAGGGGCGCGCCTCGAGTGCCGGGACCCGGTGCACGGCGAGGTGCACGACCATGTCGACGCCCAGGACGGCCAGGCCGGCGACGGCCCACACGAGGGCGAAGCCCCCGAGGAAGGGCCCTAGGACGCCGGTTCTTCCCGGGTCGGCGCCGGCTCGCAGGGGGCCGAGGGCGGGGGCGACCGTCGGGGCCATCATCGCCAACACCGCCACCAGCCACCCGAGCAGGAACGCGGCGATGCCGATCGGTGCGACCGAGCCGCTCTCGAGCACGGCGTCGTGGTCGAGATGCCGGGCGACGCCGGTGGCCTCCCCGACGATGAGAAGAGCCCACGCCGTCGCGGCCGTCAACCCGACCGATAGGGCCACGAGCGGGGCGCGCCGCGGCGGCCGCCGACCGGGCACCGCCAGGTCGACGCTCGGGGCGCTCACCAGACGATGGCGCATCCGAAGGGCGCCGTCTCGGGAACGCGCACACGGCGTCCGGCGAGCATGTCGGCGAGGGCGTGTCCCAGGTCGTCTCGCGTGACGCGACGCCCGGTGCGGGAGTCGTCGATCCGCCCCCGGTAGCGCAGCCGTCTCTCCTCGTCGAAGGCGAAGGCATGCGGCGTGCAGACGGCCCCGCACGTACGTGCCAGGGTGCCGTCGTCGTCCTTGACGTACGGGAAGCGCAGTGCGGTCCGCCGGGCCCGCTCGACCATCTCCTCGTACGTGTCCACGGGCGAGAGGTAGGCGTTGTTGGCGTTGACGAGGAGGACCTGCACGCCCCGGTCGCCGTACCGCTCGCCGAGGTCGGAAAGCCGCTGCTCGTAGAGCCGCACCGTGGGACAGCCGTTGGAGACGAAGACCAGCACGAGGGCGGCCGCGTCGGCGAAGCTCTCGAGCGAGTAGGTGTGGCCGTCGGCGCCCGTGAGGGGACCGAGAGCCGGGAGCGCATCGCCCAGGGCGAGGCCGGCGATGGCAGGCGCGCGGCTCATGCCGCGAACTTTTCGGTGAACTGGTGCACGATGCCGTCGGACAGGGCGTCGGCCAAGGTCAGCATCTCGGTGAAGATCTCGTCGAACGCGGCCACATCGGCCTCCCAGTCCCCCTCCAAGCGGGCCACCGCTTCGCCCTTGGTGAGCTCGAGGTGCAGCTCGAGCAGGTCGAAGACGTCCTTCTTCGTCCAGTAGGGGTTGGCCCGGCTCAGGAACGTGGCGATCGCTCGGGCGTTGCGCGTCCACTTCCGGTCGAAGATGTTGAAGCGGGCGGTGTTGCCGGCCTTGGCTGCTTCGACCAGGTCCACGGCGATGAGGATGTGCTCCTTGAGGTAGTTGGTGAGCGCCGCCCCCGCCTCCTCGCCGTAGTAGGGCACGATGGCGTTGCCGATGTCCTCCTGGTTCCGCAGCAGGCGGGCGGCGGCGTGCTCGGCGTCCGGCGTGCCGGCCACCGCGGCGACGATGTACTGGCGGGTCCAGATGGCGTGGTCGGCCCACAGCCGCCGCATGGCGGTCCGGAGGGACCAGATCGCGTCGATGATCGAGGTCATGTGTCGCTCCTGTGATGTCGGCGTGGGTGACGCCGTCGGTCTTTCACTAGTTACTGCTTGTTCTACACCCACCCACGCTGCTTCGTCACAGGGTTTCGGAATCTCTAGCGACAGCACGGGTTGATGTTAGAGACAGCCCGATCTAAAGTTGGACGTAGTACGTAGTACAGGGACAGTGGTCTCTGGCGAAGGAGCGTGTGATGAGAGCTGCCCGAGTACACCGCTGGGGGTCGGTTCCCGTCATCGAGGAGGTGCCCGACCCCGTTGCGAAGCCCGGCGAGAGCATCGTGCGCATCGCCGCCGCTCCGGTCGGGCACTTCGACCTGAGCGTTGCCCGGGGCGAACACCGACCCGGGCCCCCGCTGCCCTATGTCCCCGGCACCGACGGGGCCGGTCAGGTGCTCGCCTCCCAGGTGTACGAGCCCGGGACCAGCGTTCGGATCCGAGGCGGCGGCCTCGGCCTCCGGCGCGACGGAACCTGGGCCGAACAGGCCGTGGTGCCCGATGACGCCCTCGAACCGGTCCCCGCCGGGGTGGACGCGGCGACGGCCGCCGGCTTCGCCGTCCCCGCCTCCGCCGCCTGGACCGCCCTCCACCACGTAGGCAGGCTGCAGCCCGGCGAGCGCGTGGCCGTGACAGGGGCGGCGGGAGCAGTCGGCAGCCTCACCGTGCAGTTGGCCGGCCGTGCCGGGGCGGCGAAGGTGTTCGGGATCGTGAGCCGTTCCGACAAGTCCCGAGCGGTCCCGCCCGGAGCGGTCGTCATCGTCGGGCGAGGTCCCGGTGTGACCGAGCGGCTGAGGGACGAGTCGGGGGGCATCGACCTGCTCGTGGATACGGTCGGCGGTCCGCAACTGCCCGAGCTGTTGCCGGCGATGTCCCCCGGCGGCAGGGTGGTCCTCGTCGGCTACACCGCCGGCAGGTCCGTCACCCTCGACCTTCCGACCCTGATGGACGTCGATGTCTCTCTGCTCCCGCTCAACCTCTTTCGCCTTCCGGCACGGACGCAGACGGCGGCGGCGACGGTGCTCGGGCTCATCCAGGACGGCGACCTCGATCTACCGATGACCCGGTTCGGGCTCGATGAGCTGGCCTCGGCGGTGGAGAGCCTGGCCAGGGGCGAAACCGTCGGGCGCGTCGTCGTGCTGCCCACACCCGGACGTCACTCTGTTCCCGTCGCGGATGGAGGAGGCTATGACCAGACAGCAGCGTGAGAGGTCGCTCATGTCCCGAGCGCCGGCAAGGCAGGTCCTCGCCGCCGTCGCCCTCGGCACCCTCGGGCGAGCGCTGTGGCACCTGACGCTGGACGCGTTCGTCCTGTACGTCTTCGGCGATCCCGCCCATGAGCGCCGGCAGCGTCCTGTCGCCTCTGGCGAGGGCGCGCTGCCCCCCCGGGTCGTCTGAGTGGAGCGCCCCCATCCTCGCCGTCCCGAGCCGGCGGGGCCCCTCGACGAGGCCATCCTCTACCTGGACTCGCCGTCGGAGCCGTGGAGCGTCCACCTCGAGGTCCAGCTCGAAGGTGCCCTGGACGAGACGCGGTTGCGCTGGGCGGTGAGAACAGCCCTCCATCGCCACCCGAGAGCGGCAGCCCGGCTGGTCGCCACCTCCCGACCCGGGCGTCGCCCTGAGTGGCACGCCACGCCGACGCCCTCCCTCGACCCCTTCGACGTCATCCACTGCGAGAGAGAGGAGGATCTCGCCGCCGCGCGCGAGGAGCTGTTGAGCCGTCCCTTCTCGCTCGAGGCGTCGCCGCCGCTTCTCGTTCGCCTCCTTCGCCACCCCGGTGGGGACAACGTCGTGCTCAACCTGCACCACGCCGCCGGCGACGGCATGGCGGCGCTGGTCTTCCTCCAGTCGGTTGCCCGCGCGTATGCCGGCCGCCCCGACGCCGTCACCGACCTCGTCCCGAACCCGGTCGTGACTCGGCCGTCCCGCCGTCGCCTGGCCACCGTCCCCGCCGAGGTCCTGCGGGCGGCCCGGCCGTCGGCTCGCATCGCCCCCGACGGCGGACGAGACGCCCCGGGGTACGCGCTTCACTTCCTCGGTCTCGACACCTCCCGTACTCGTGCGCTCAGGGAGACGGCCCGGGATGGCGTCACCGTCAACGACCTCCTCGTCGCCGCCCTTCACCTGACTGTCGCCGGATGGAACGCCGAGCACGCAAGCCCTTGCCGGCAACTCAGCGTCCTCATGCCGGTGAACCTGCGCCCCCGGCGGCACTGGCGCGAGGGCTTCGGGAACCGAACCTTCATGGTCCCCGTGGTCACGCTTCCACGTCACCGGGTCTCGCCGTCGGCGACCGTCGACGCCGTCCGGAGACGCACCCGACGGATCAAGGAGCACGGCACTGCGGCCGCAGTGGCCGGCTGCGTCCGCCATCTCCAGTCCCTGCCCGCCCCCGCCCGGCGCGGGATCGTTCGACTGGCTGCCCGAGAGCGGGTGATGCCGACGACCCTGCTCTCCAACCTGGGCGTGCTGGGGCACGACCTCGACTTCGGGCCTGGCGTCGGCCCTCCGACCCACGTCTGGTTCTCGCCGCCGGCCAAGATGCCCCTCGGGCTGGCGCTCGGGGCGCTCACGGCCAACGACCAGCTCCACGTGGTGCTCCGGGTGCGCCGTCCGCTGTTGGGACGGGAGGCCCTGGGCCGCTTGGCGGCCTCCTACGAGTCTGCGCTCGACGCCCTCATCGGCGCCCACAACCGGCCGGCGCGGCCATCGCCCGCCCGTCGGCGGGCCGCCTGAGACGAACGCCTCAGGCCCGCACGCCGGTGAGCGAGAAGAACTCCGACCGTGAGCGAGGGTCGTCTCGGAGCACACCGTGCAGCGCCGACGTCACCGTCACCGACCCTCTCGCCTGGACGCCGCGGAGGGACATGCACAGGTGCTCCGCCTCCACGACCACGCCGACCCCTTTGGGCTGCAGGGCCTCCTCCAGCCAGTCCGCCACCTGCTTGGTGAGGCGCTCCTGGACCTGCAGGCCCCGGGCGAAGAGCTCGACGACCCGAGCCAGCTTGGACAGCCCGAGGATGCGCTCGCCCGGCAGGTAGCCCACGTGGGCGACTCCCTTGAAGGGGAGCATGTGGTGCTCGCACAGCGAGTGGAACGGGATGTCGCGGGCCACGACGAGCTCGTCGTAGCCCTCGTCGTTGGGGAACGTGGTGAGGGTGAACTCACGGGGTGTGAGGAGCTCGGCATAAGCGGCGGCGACTCGACGAGGAGTCTCCCGGGAGTGCTCGGCCTGCGGGTCCTGTCCGAGGGCAAGCAGAAGGTCGGCGACGGCCCGCTCGGCGGCGTCGAGATCGATCGTCACCCCGCCCCGGATGACCCGCAACGCCGGCCGATGATCGACCGAGGGTTCCAGGCTTTGGGGCAATCGGGTGACCGTCACGGCGTCTCCTCCGGGGTGTTGGACGGGGCACCGGGCCGGCTGGCCGTTCCCGGCAAGCCGGAAACGTCCCTCGCCGGGACCCGAGTGTTGCGAAGCTGCCTTCGAGATTCTAAACTCTAGGCATGCTTATCATACACGGGAGGAGGGCGCGTGAGCCTTGATGAGGCCGACCGGGCGCCTCTCGATGACGAGGTCACCGCCATCGGCTCTCTCCAGGACCCGGTACGCCGGTCGCTGTACCGCTACGTCGCCGCCCAGCGGGGCGACGTGAGCAGAGACCAGGCGGCCGCCGCCGTCGGCATACAGCGTGCCCTGGCCGCCTTCCACCTGGACAAGCTGGTGGACGCCGGTCTGCTCGAAACGACCTTCCGGCGGCTGACCGGGCGGACCGGTCCCGGAGCTGGCCGTCCCGCCAAGCTCTACCGCCGGTCGGCCTCCGACCACTCTGTCAGCCTCCCGCCGCGCACCTACGACCTGGCAGCCGAGCTGTTGGCCCAAGCGGTGGAGGAAGGTGGTGACCGGCCGGCGCGGGAGTCGGTGGTCGAGGTGGGCCGGCGGTTCGGTCGACAGCTGGGCGAGCAGCTGCGCGCCCGTCTCGGCGGTCGCCCGGGCCGGGAGCGGCTGATGGCCGCCCTGGCCGAGGTGCTCGGCCGCTACGGCTACGAGCCCCGACGGGAGGGGCGGGCGATACGCCTGGGCAACTGTCCCTTCCACGCGCTCTCCGAGCGCCACCGCGACGTGGTGTGCGGCATGAACCTGGCGTTGCTCGACGGCGTGGTGGAGGCGGTCGGCGGCACCGACCTCGAGGCTCGGCCCGACGCCAGGCCCGGCGAGTGCTGCGTCACAGTGGTCCCCAGATCGAAGAAGGGTTGACAGCGATGCGCAAGTTCTCGTTCCGCCCGGCGCTGACGCTCCGCGGCCGCAAGTTCAAGGGCCTGCGAGGCTGGGCCGGCAAGCCCCTGCACCCTCCGCTCACCGACATTCCCGTCGGCGCCTACATGCTGGTCGCTGCCTTCGACCTCATCTCGTTCGTGGGCCAGGACCAGGAGTGGGCGCGCGACTTCTATCGAGCCGGAACGTTCACGATCGTCGGCGGGGCCATCGTGTCGGTGTTCGCCGCCCTGACCGGCTTCTGGGACTGGCTCAAGTCGACGCAGAAGGGGACCCAGGCTCGCCGGACGGTGAACGCCCACGGCTGGACGATGGTGGCGGTCACGGTGCTGGTCCTCGTCGACATCGCCCTGCGCTGGTTCGCCTACAACGACGACGTCCACACCGGCGTCGTGGTGCTGGTCCTGACGTTGGCCGCGGCTGTGCTCACGTTCGTCGGCGGCAGCATCGGCGGGTCGATCGCCTACGACTACGGCTTCAACGTGGAGACCTCAGGCGACCACCCCGTGTGGCACCCCTCCGAGGTCGACGTCTTCCCCGGCCAGAAGGGATGACGCGGAGATGAAGGCCCAGGAGCATCGCGCCCTGGGCGACGCCGCCACCGGCGCGGCACAGGTGAATATCGGCGGTGAGTCGCCCGACCAGCGGCTCGTGCTGGGCTTCGGCGACGTCGTCGCCCTGAGCGGGGACTACTTCGTCGCCGATGGGTCTCCGGTGCCCGCTCCGCCGGGCGATCGGCCCGACGCCGAGGTGCTGGCCGGCGACGGGCTGTTCGCGCTGGCGCCCCGTCCCGGCGACCGGGGGACGCAGCCGGCGACGCGCGACGAGGTCATCGCCGCCCTGAAGGTGATGGCGGCGGACCAGGGAGTCGTCGACGCCCGGTTCGAGCCGGGCGGGGAGTTCGCCGAGTTCGACTTCAGCGCCACTGCCGCCGAGACCGACGTCGAACGACGCGTGCGAGACCGCTTCCTGGCCCTGGGAGCGTCGAACGACGACCACTTCGTCGCCCCCGGCCGGCGCGGTGCGGCCACCGTGGCCGACCGTCCGACTTCTCTGTTCGGCTCCGCCGTCAGGGCGTACCGCCACCTCCACGAGCGAGCTCTCGACGAGGCGCGAGAGCGGGGCCGGCAGGGCGGCGACCTCTCGCGGGTCATGGCCCGAGAGGCGGCGGCGCAGCACTACCTCACCGATGCGTTCGCCGCCGGGCACCTCCGCACCCCCGTGGCGGCCATCAGGGAGTTCTGGCAGCTGCGCTACCCCGGCTTCTGGGAAGGGCTGCGCCGGAAGGTCGCCTCGGACACGGCGGGGGCGCTCCGGGAGCTGGCGCTGCCGCTCCGGCTGGTGCCGAGGGAAGTGGTCTACAGCCGCACGCTTGCCGCCGTCGAGGCGAGGACGAGCGGATACCCACGCATCTCTCTCGGCGACCTGCTGGCCAAGGTCTTCCACGACTGGGACAACACCCACGGCCTCGCCCTCGAGGGCGGCGGGATGGTCTTCGGCGACGGGTGCCTGGAGCAGGGAGAGACCCGTGAGCTGGCGGTGGCGGCGGTGCGGGCCGGCGTCGCCGACGTGGAGGTGGCGTTCGAGCTGGGGGCCCGCGGCGATGCGGCGAGCGGGCCGGCGCTGTACCGCGCGGTCCGGGAGGCGACCGGCGCCCCGGGGGACGCGTTCCTCGCGGAGACGAAGGTCCCCAGGCCGTCCGAGGAGAACCCGCCCCAGAACTGGCGGGCGACCGACCTCGACGAGCTGTGGTCGTCGCCGATCGTGGGCTCGACCGGCACCACCGTGGGCGCGGCGATCGCCGACGCCCTCCAGGCCGGCGAGGAGCTCCCGCGGCGGCTCGAGTGCCTCGGCCACGGCATCGCCGGCTCCCTCGACCTGCCCGCCATTCCTGGGCTGCGCCGGTGGATGAGTCGGAAGGCGTGCCAGGCCTACCAGCGGGGCTTCATCGCCGATCTCGCCGCCAACCCCAAAGACGCGGTCTCGGCCTGCGTCGGCGAACCCGACCCGCTACCGGGCGCCCGGCTGTTCGTGGCCTGACGCGAGGTCCTCCGTCATCCGACGGATCAACTGCACGGCGAGCGGCCCGTCCGCCGCCGGGCCGAAGCCCTGGGGGTCCTGCCAGAACCGGACGAACACCGTCTCGGTCAGCTCCTCCGCCGAGGCACGCCCGTCGGAGCACAGCAACGCCATGCAGTAGACCACGTGACCGACGCGATCGAAGCACTCCAACAGCGCCGACTCGTCGCGCTGGACGACGCGCTCATAGAGCAATTGCTCCTCCTCGGTCAGCTCCTCGCCACGGGGCGGAGGAAGCGCCACGTCGGCGTCGGCCCCGAGCGGCAAGGCGCTCACCTGCCGATCATCGCTGTCGGCCCCGAGCACCGGACGCAGTGGCGCGCATGGGGGATGGCCTCGAGCCGCTCAGGCGCCACGGGGACACCGCACGCCTCACAGAAGCCGTAGGTGCCGAGGTCCATCCGGGTCAGGGCGTTCTCGATCTCCGCCATCGCCTCCCGGGCCCGACTGGCGCCGGTCTCCGCCAGCTCCCGTTCGAGCAGGCTGTCGACGTCGGTGTGACCGGTGAGGAGCCTCGCCCTGGCGTCGTGTTCGGCGCGCACCGCCGCCGTGGCGTGCAGCTCGTCGACCAGCGCGGCGCGGAGGCGCTCGAGCAGCTTGGTCGACAGGTGGGAGACCTCGGGGACGGGGACGTGCACCGACGCAGTCATCGCAGGACCTCTTCACTCTCTGGCCGTCGGTCAACCACCGGGAGTGGGCGGCCGACGGCGCCGAAGCCGGGAGCAGAGCACTTCGTAGTGCTCGCTAGCACCTTAACCGCGACGCACACTCCTGCTGCCGTGCGTTAGCGTTGCTCACAGGGCCGAGCGGCGCTAGTCGCGGAGCACCCAGAACACCATCGCCGGCTCGCTCGTCAGGTTGCGCCACGCCGACACCGCGACCCGTGTGGCCAACGCGGCGTCTCCCGACCGCATGACGGGCGCGTCTGAGCCGATGGTCACCTGCACGAGGCCCGACGCCACGAGCACCAGCTCCGGTCCCTTGTGGACGATGTCCGGAGCACCCGACTCGCCGGGGCCGAGTCGGATGAGGTAGGCGCGCAGGCCCGCCTGGGGATCGTCGACCAGCGGGCTGTTCGCCGGGACCGGGGCCCGAGGACGGCGGGCCAGCACGTAGCCCGACTCCGGAGCCGTCGAGAGGAGGTCGTCCAGGCTGACCCCGAGCCGCTCGGACAGAAGGACCACGGTGTCGAGGGACAACCCACGGCGGCCTCCCTCGGCCTGGGAGATGGCACTCGGCGAGACGTCGAGGAGCCGGGCGAGGTCGCTCTGGGTGAGGTTCCGCTCCCGGCGGACACGCTCCAGCCCGCGACCCAGTCTTCCCAACGCCCGCTCGTCGCTGAGGCGGAGCTCTTCGTCGTCGAGCTCGAGGCGCAACAGCCTCCCCTGGACCGTCGCCGGACGGCCTTCGGCCTTGATCACCCGAAGGTGATCAGCGGAGGCCTCGAGCACGCACTGCGTCACGCGGGTGATCCGCTCGAGGAAGGCGCTGCCCAACTCCCGGCGCGGCGCCCGCCAGTACGCCAGCGCGCCGAGGTCGAACAGCCGAGGGCACACCCGGCTGAAGAACCCGACCGCCCGGTCCCCTCCCCAACGCCGGGCCAGCCGGTCGAGGCTGTCGACGACCACGCAGCCCGGAGGGCTTCCGCCCGCTCCCTCCAGGATCGCCCTCTCCAGGAGGGCGGGGTTGCCGAGAGGTCCCCGCGCCCGGGCGTCGAGCACGGTCACCGCCGGGTGAAGGCGTTCCCGCAGGCGGTCGGGGGCCGTGCCCGCGGTCACGTAGAAGCACGGCTGGCCCCGTCCGACGGCTTCGGTCAACAACGCGTCCTCGAGCCGGCGGACGACATCGGGGTTCTCGGTCACCCACACGATGTTGTCGCCCAGGATGAGCCCGCCCAGCAGCTCGTCCAGATCGGGGACCCCGCTTCTCAGCCGTTCGCTGCCGACCACCACGGTGGCTCCTCCTCCTTCGAAAGCAACGCTAACACTTCTTCGATAACGGCTTAGCAACTGCGAGGCTAACGGTCACAGCGAGCGCTGTCGCCCGGCGTCCGCCCGGGCACAGCCCACCGCCCACGCACGAACGGAAGAAGGGGACATCTGATGTGCTTCAAGAACTTGCCCATCGAGTTCGACGAGGGCGGCAAGGCCCGCCTGCGTGAGGGGGTCAAGGACCCCTACGCGGTGACCACCGCCCAGCCCAAGCGCTACGTGCGCCGCCGGGAGGGCCCGGGGGCCCAGCTGGCCGCCCCGCCCCGCCTGCGGGACTGGAACATCGACCCCATGACCCGGGTGGCCGGCGCCCTGGCCGTGCACACGGTGTTGGACCTGGAGAACCGC